>CAYFJO010000084.1:0-31586 GCA_964343305.1 uncultured Pirellulaceae bacterium
CTCATACCTTAAAGATAACACTGGGTGTTCCTTTAGCAATGCCGGTCTCAATAAGTGAGTTCGCATCTGTTTTCGTGACCTACGGAATCGCACATTAAGAATCTCCGAAGTCTTGGGAAGAGTTACTTTCGCTGCCACCCGACCTTCCGTTGGCCGAAGAAGTGCGCCGATTAAAGGACAGCGGCGATCCAACAATTAAAACGTTGGCCGCCAAGGTGTGGAAGAAGTGGTCATCCAGTTACAATGCCCCAATGGCAATGGACTGGCACAGGTTGTTTGGCATTTCGCTGGCCGATGCAATGATCGGTGCGCCGTTTCGTATTGTGCTGGAATTGGAGTTGGCCAAGCGGAAGCAACGGCTGGATGCGGCGATTATTCGACTGACCGATTTTCAGGACGACGCAGGCGAGTGGCCGGATCTACCCGATGGCTTGACCGATCTGGCTTCGCACAACCTGGCCACCTTCAAGTCGATTCGGGAAAGTCTCACGCGGGCTTCGATTCTGGAATTGGTCGGTTACTTTGTGGCGTACGCCAAAGAGCAATGGCAGGCCGATTGGAAAGTTGAGGCCGAACCGCCGGCCCGAAACCTTCGCGTTTTGGCCGTCACGGTCCATCGGCCGCAATGGCTTGCGGCAACCGACGGAGTTCAGCAAAAGGAATTGATATCCGGTGTTTACGAAATCGACGTGTGCGGCCTGCCGGTTCGTGTGATCGTCCCGCGTGAATTGGAGAAGTCGCCCCGCAACGCCGTCTGGCACCTGCTCAGCGGCAACGAAGAACTGATCCGGCTTGGCATGGAACACTTCCAACCAAAAGACCAGGGATTGTATAATATCTTCAACGACCTCAAAGCAAACTACAAAATGGAAGGAGTTGAGATGCCGTATACACTGGAAGACTACAAACGTGAAAAGCGGCAGGAGTTGTTGGATGGTCTCTCGGCCGATGAGCGGAGACTCATTGTAGAAACATTGTCAACCGAAGAACGAGCACAGATTCTGGACAAGATGTCGGCCGAAGAACTAGAGGCGTATCTCCGGCAACGGAAAGCAAACGGCGCCCAAGACGCAAAAAGCTGACGTGCTCAAAACTTCCGGCTCCACTCTTGCGGCCAGCGTTCGACGACGACTTTGGTTTCGGTATAGAACTCGACTCCGTGGCGGCCTTGGGCGTGTAGGTCGCCGAAGAAGCTTTCCTTCCAACCGCTGAACGGAAAAAACGCCATCGGGGCGGCGACGCCCAGGTTGATGCCGATGTTGCCCGCGCGGGCTTCGTAACGGAATCTTCGAGCTGCCGAGCCACTGGATGTGAACAAGCACGCCATGTTGCCAAACTTGCTGCTGTTGACCAATTCGATCGCCGCGTCGATGTCCGCGACTTGCAGCAAACTCAAGACGGGACCAAAGATTTCTGTTTGGGCCAAGTCGCTGGTTGGATCGACTTGAGTAAGAACCGTTGGACGGATGAAGCTGCCTCGCTCCGCGTTACAATTGCGACCGTCGACAAGAACTTTTGCGCCGCTCGTTTGGCCCGCGGCAATTAATCGCGTGATACGATCCCGGCTCTCGTGTGTGATTACCGGACCCATTTCTACTTCGTCATCAAGCCCAAATCCAACGCGGCGGCTTTCGGCAGCCGCCGAAATCGATTCCGTAAACGACGATCCGGCATCACCCACGGTGATCGCCAGTGACGCAGCCAAACAACGTTGTCCCGCGCAACCGAATGCGCTGTCTGCCGCGATCTGCGTTGTCATGTCGAGGTCGGCGTCCGGCAGAACGACCAGCGGGTTCTTAGCGCCGCCTTGGCATTGGGCCCGTTTGCCGTGCGCCGTAGCTTGCTGATAGACGTACTTGGCAACGGGCGTCGAGCCAACAAATGAAATGGCCCGAACATCCGGATGCTCAATCAGCGCATCAACCGTCTCCTTTTGACCGTGAACCAGTTGAATGACGCCGGGTGGCAAACCTGTCTGCTCCAACAACTCAAAAAGCCGAACAGCCGTGTTCGGTGTCTTCTCGCTTGGTTTCAAAATAAAGCAGTTCCCTGAGCCAATCGCGTACGGCAAAAACCACAACGGAATCATGGCTGGAAAATTGAACGGCGTAATCGCAACGACCACGCCAAGCGGCTGGCGAAACAAATGCTCGTCGATACCAGTGGCGATGTCTTCGTTGTTATAGCCTTGGATCAGCGACGGCATGCCGCAGGCACACTCGACGTTTTCGATGCCGCGACGTAATTCGCCCGTCGCCTCCGCACGCGTCTTGCCGCATTCATTGACGATGGTTTCGGCCAGTTCATCAACGTGCTCTTCGAGCAGCGTTTTGTAGCGGAACAAGAATTGGATGCGTTCGGTGACTGGCGCTCGTCGCCAATCGTCGAACGCCGAGACACCGTTTCGTACGGCTTCGGCGACATCCTCCGCCGTTGACAACGGAACTTGCGAGATCACCTCGTCGGTCGCCGGGTTAGTGACGTCGAGCGTGGCGTTGCTCGTACAAGAGGTCCACGATCCGCCGATGAGGTTCTGCAAATGCTTCATGAGAATGTTCTTCGCCTTTCGCGGAGCGATTGGCGATTTGGCTATCGAATCCAACCGCCGCCTAACACGCGGTCGTCATCATAACACACAATGGCCTGCCCAGGTGCAACACCAAACTGCGGTTCGTCAAAATCGACTTGAAGATTGCCATCGTCGAGAATCGTTGCAACGGCCAATCTTGCCGGGCTGTTGTAGCGGATTTTGGCGTGGCACGGAAATCGTTCGTCTGGCGGATCGACGAGCCAATTGGTTCGATCGGCCGTAAGTTGCCGGCGACCAAGATCCTCGCGTTGGCCGATGACGACTTCCTTCGTCGTGGCGTCGATGTTGACCACAAAGTAAGGCTCGCCCATTGCGACGCCAAGCCCTTTTCGTTGGCCGATGGTAAAACGCTCGATCCCCGGATGCTGGCCGACGACCTTCCCGTCCGTGGTGACGATCTCGCCCGACATATCAACCTCGCCACGCCGCGCACGGACAAACTCATCATGCTTGCCGGACGTGACGAAACAGATTTCCTGGCTGTCGCGTTTATCGGCGACTCGCAGTCCGAGTCCAGTCGCCATTTCGCGAATGCGAGTCTTTTCGAAACCGCCAACCGGTAGCATCATGCGAGGCAAGTAGTCACGGGCAATGCCAAACAAGACGTAGGACTGGTCCTTCGTACCGTCGATGCCGCGGGTAAGTGCGGGGATCGCATCGTCGGTTTCGCTCAACTGAGCATAGTGGCCCGTCGCAACGTAATCCGCACCAACGCTGTCGGCGTAATCAAACAACCGGCCGAACTTAATCCAGTTGTTGCACATCACACACGGATTCGGCGTGCGACCGGCGGTGTATTCATCAACGAAGTAATCGATGATGTTGCGAAAGTCTTCCTGCAGATTCAGAGCGTAAAACGGAATGTCCAGCCGATCGGCAACGCGACGAGCATCCGCCGCATCCGACGCGCTGCAGCATCCCTGCTTGTGGTCCGTTCGTTCGTCGAGGATTGGCAAGATGGACGTTTGGCCGTCGATCTCGCAAGCTTGAGCCGACTCTTCGCCGTGCCGCATGAAAACACCGATCACGTCGTGACCCTGTTCGAGCAGCAAATGAGCCGCCACGCTGCTATCGACGCCGCCGGACATTGCTAACACGACACGAGACATTCTTGATTGCGGATTTCGGAATGCGGATTTCGGAATTGAATGGACTAGATCCATCGTAGGTAATCGTCAGGCGAACAGACATTCCCCACTTCGTGTCCCATCGTTATATTCAAGATGTCTGTCACACTATTGTTCCCTCCTTTTAACCATCGGATCCGACCCATGGACGCAGAATTGACCGATCGTGCCGAATCGATCCAACGGCGTATTTTACAGCTACGAGACAGTCTTTGACTACGAAGGTCGCTCTGCACAACTGACTGACATCGAGAAACAAATGTCTGAGCCTGGATTCTGGGGCAACCAGGAAAGAGCCCAGGAAACCGTCGGCCAGCTCAAGTCGCTCAAGACGATCACCGAACCGCTCACCGAGCTGCTGGGCTCCGGCGAAGATCTCACTGCCATGCTCGAAATGGCCGAGGAAGACGACTCGATTACGGGCGAAGTTGCTGACGAAGTCACTCGGCTAGAAACCGTCCTCGAAGACCTCGAACTCAAGGCACTGCTCAGCGGCCCGCATGACGGCGCCGGAGCTATCGTTTCGCTGAACGCGCGCGACGGCGGAACGGACGCCAACGACTGGGCCGAAATGTTGATGCGCATGTATACGCAGTGGGCGCAAAAGAACGACTATTCCGTAGAACTTCTGGACCGCAATGACAACGACGAAGCGGGCATCAACAGCGCCACGATCGCCGTCCGCGGACCGATGGCGTACGGATACCTAAAAGGCGAATCGGGCATGCATCGTCTTGTGCGAATCAGCCCGTTCAATGCCGACGGCAAGCGTCAAACCAGTTTCGTCGCCGTAGACGTCTCGCCCGAAATCTCCGACAGCGTCGATGTGCATGTCAACGAAAGCGACGTGCGTGTCGACACCTATCGCGCGAGCGGCGCGGGTGGGCAACATGTCAACAAAACGGACAGCGCCGTTCGTTTAACACATGAACCGACGGGCGTTGTGGTCCAATGTCAAAACGAGCGCAGCCAGCACAAAAACCGAGCCGCCGCCTGGAAAATGTTGCGGGCTAAGTTGGCACAAATTGAAGAGGAAAAACGCGAGGCCGAAGAAGCGAAGAAGTACACCAGCAAGGCGCGAGTCGGCTTTGGTTCACAGATTCGCAACTACTTTCTGCACCCCGATCAGCGTGTGAAAGACGCCCGCACACATCACGTTGTCGGCAATTTCAACAGCGTGCTCGACGGCAACATCCAGGAATTCCTCGACTCGTTTCTACGGTGGCGAGTTGGACAGGAAGAATAATGACGAAGTACCCAAATACCCAATGACGAAGGAATGTCGAATGCTCAAATGACGAAACTCGAACGCATTTTCGGCATTCGGGCTTCGGATTTCATTCGTCATTGGGTATTTCGTCATTCGTCATTCAACCTCATGACTTGGTATATCCACATCCAGCGAGACGACGGCGATGGCATTCATTGTCGTTTGCCGACCGTCAAGCCAATCTTGATCGGCCGCGAGGACGAGTGCAATATCCGCATCATGGGTCCGCGTGTTTCGCGGAAGCATTGCCAGCTTGAATATACCCAGGGTCAATGGACGGCAAGCGATCTGGGTAGCCGCAACGGCACGAAAATCAACGGCAAGAAAGTGCGTGAAGCCGTTGTTCGCGAGGGTGACGAACTGCGCGTTGGCGACGCTTTCATCTCGATCATTGACCAGGCCGAAGAAGAGTCAAGAAGCATCGTGATCGCGATTCCCGCCGATTCCGCGAGCATGTCGCTGGTCGACGAAGGTGTTCAACTGGAGATTTCGGAAGACGAACCGTCGGACGTCGAACCACCGTCCACAGGCGCCTCGCTGGAAGATCGCTATGAACTCGATTCGCCCTTCCACAGTGGTGCAACGGGACTGTTCTACCGCGCGCTGCACAAACGGATGAACCGCCATGTGTGCGTCAAGATCCTTGCCCAGCGTTATACAGAAAATGAGGACGACCTCAAACGGCTACTGCGCGGCGTCAAGACAGCAAGTGTTTTGCACCACCCAAATATTGTCCAAATTCACGATGCGGGACAATCAAAAGACGGCAATTGGTGGCTGGCAATGGAGTATGTCGACGGACCCAGTGCCCGATCGCTCGCCGCCGATGTTGGCATTGGCAAGATGCTTTCGCCCGAGCGAGTCATGGCGATTGGCCGCGACATTGCGACGGCCATGCAAGTTTCCTACGAACGTCAAATCGTGCACCGCAACATCACGCCCGATAATATCCTGCTGACGATGGATGGTGTTGCGAAGCTGAGCAATTTCACGTTGGCACGTGGCGTCGTGCTGGAAACACTTCATCAAATCACGGCGGCCAGCGAAACCGTGGGCGAACTCGCTTACCTGGCACCCGAAGCGACCGAGCCGGACCAGCCGATCGATTGCCGCGTCGACATCTACGGACTCGGCGCGTGCATGTACGTGTTGCTGACGGGCAAACCACCGTTTGTTGGACGAGGCAAGGTCGATGTGATTGAGAAGATCCGCCACGAAGAACCGGTCGCGCCCAGCAAACACAATCTGTCTATCGCCGCTCCGTTGGAAGGTTTCGTCATGAAGTGCCTGGAAAAAAAACTGACCGACCGATATCCCAACCCGCAAGCCATTCTCGAAGAACTCGAACGAATCGAGAAACACGGGCACTAGTGCTTTGTCAAAGTTGTTTTTTGGGGTAGCTGCCGTCGCCAGACGGCGGACAATCCACGCTCTGGCGAGCGTAGCTATCCCCAAATCCTTCCTTGACGTGGCAGTCGTGCTCACGCTACGATTTCCTGGAGCACTCGCCCTTCGACGTCCGTCAAGCGAAAATCACGTCCGGCGTATCGATACGTCAGCCGTTCGTGGTCCAAGCCGAGCAAGTGCAGGATCGTGGCGTGCAGATCGTGGATGTGAACTTTGTTGTGCACGGCGCGGAAGCCAAAGTCATCGGTCTCGCCGTAGGTCATCCCGCCGCGAACGCCACCGCCGGCCATCCACATCGTGAACCCATAGTGGTTGTGATCGCGGCCACTACCATTTTCCGAAACCGGTGTTCGGCCGAACTCGCCGCCCCAAATGACGAGCGTGTCGTCAAGCAAGCCGCGCTGTTTCAAGTCGCCCAGCAAAGCGCCAATCGGCTGATCAATATCTTGCGCCAGCTTACGTACCATTGCGTGATGGTTCGTGTGCGTGTCCCAAGGTTGGCCGTTGCCGTAATAGACCTGGACAAAACGAACTCCGCGTTCCACCAGCCGCCGGGCCAACAGGCATCCGTTGGCAAAGTGGCCGCTGCCGTAATCCGTGCGCGTCCGCTGTGTTTCGCGATTGATGTCGAACGCTTCGCTGGCCGCAACCTGCATCCGAAATGCCGTTTCCATCGATTGAATGCGTGCCTCCAATGCACGATCAGGACCACGCTTGGCCAGATGTTGTTCGTTCAGCCGCCGCATCAACGTGAGCTGTCGCTGCTGGGCGTCGAGGCTCAACGTCGCGTTGCGCAGATACGGCACCATCTTGTTTGGATCGAGGTCTGAATGGTTGATGTAGGTGCCTTGAAACTCGCTGGGCAAAAACGCGCTGTTCCACAGAATCGAAAACCGCACCGGCCGGCCGGGACAAAACACAATGTAGCCCGGCAAGTTCTCGTTTTCCGTGCCCAAACCGTACAAAGACCACGCTCCCATGCTGGGCCGCGTTGGCACCTGCGTGCCGTTGTTCATCAGCAACAGCGCCGGGCCATGATTCGGGTTGTCGGTGTGCAACGATCGCAGGACGCAGATGTCGTCGATATGCGTGCTCAGCTTGGGCAACAGATCACTGACCGGTACGCCGCTTTCGCCGCGCGGTGCGTATTGAAACGGCGAAGGGAGCAGGCCTGCGGTCGCGCGTTCCGTGCGTAAATCCGCAGCCTCTGGGCGTTGTCCTTCGTAGCGTTTCAAAGCTGGCTTGGGATCAAGGAAATCACCTTGGAACGGAGCGCCGTTCATGAACAGGTGGATGACACGTTTGGCCCGCGGCGCAAAATGTGGGGCAGCGGCCGCATTGGCCAGCACGTCGGACAGGGCGATGGTGCCAAGTCCGCCGCCGATTGCGCCGATGGCCTGACGACGTGAGATCGAATGATGAAGACGTGTGTTCATGGATTTTCAATTGGCAACGGATCAGATGTGCATTATGTACCACTTGAGTTGTTTGCGAAACATTCGCGGCGAAAGAGTTCGAGAGATCTTGCACGCCACCACGTTCATCGCGGTGGTCGTTGAACTTCCGTCGCAGTGTTGTCTCAATTTCTACCAACAAGTCTATTCCGGCCGCTGGTCAACGACTCGACAACCGGGTAACTGCTTGCGAAGTTGGTCAATGCCATCATCCGAAAAGTGGGCATCATAGATTGTAAGCGTGCGAAGCGATTTGAGATTCGCCAAAGCTGGGATGGCACGGTCACCGACCTTTGTGGCGTTGAGCCATAACGAATTGAGTTTTTGCATCTCCTTGAGATGTAGAATTCCCGCGCTGGTGATTTTCGTCTCACCAAGATAAAGTTCCGTCAACTTCGTGAGCTTAGCAAGATGCGCGAGATCTTTGTCGTGAACTTCGTTGCCTCGCAAGCCTAGATATCGAAGCTGGATCATGTCTTTCAAATGCACCAAGCCCTTGCCTGTCACATTCGTTTCGCCGATCGGCAGCAGTTCAAGAGACTTGAGATTCTTCAAATGTTTCAGACCCTCGTCGCCGATTCCGCTGCGATACAGATTGAGCCACTCGAGTTCTTGCAAGCCGGCCAAGTGAGCGATTCCTTTGTCTGTGATGCTGACCTGCTCTAAGGACAGATCCGTAAGCGTGGTGAACTCGCCGATTAACTTCAACGTGTCGTCCGAGATCATTGCCCGATTGGCGCTGATTTCTACGACGCATCCCTCTTTTTCAAAGACCAGGGCGCCGCGATCTTTGAGCATCTTGATTCGCTTGTCGGTGTCGGACGCTTGCTCATTCACGAGCACCGTCAAGTGTGCGAACGGCGCTCGTTCAAATGCCAACGCTCGCTTCGCCTGAGCTGGAGCCTGCATGGCGATTTGTCGGAGATATTTTTCACCCAGTTGCACTCGTCGCGGTCGGTCCGGGTAAACTTCGGGCGGCACATCCAAGCTGGCGATCATGTACTTTGCAGCGCACACCTTCATCCAATTGAATTCCTCGTCCGGTAAGGCGAAGATCTCCATCAACCGCTCATGAATGCTCCAATCGCCCCATCGAACTAGATCGGGCACAACCACATCCGCAATCTCTGGCCGGTCGAGAATCAACCGCCCCGCTTCGCACAACCGCTCGGTCGCAATACGCCCCCTGCCGTTTTGCCACATAAATCGCAGCGACATGATGCCAGCATAGATGTCCGGAAACGACGCGTCCTTGTTCTTCAGAATTTCTTGTTCCAAGACTTCAAGTCCCCGTGTCCCGGACAGCATCAGATAGCCTGACAAGATGCCGTCCAACGCAACCGTCGTCTTTTTCGGATCTCTCGGTCCGTCGCCGATCACCTTGCGCAACAGTTCAGCATCCAACGGCTCGCCCGAAAGTCCCAACAGCATCGCGTAAAGGCGGACACGACTTGATTTCGTCGAATCGGCGAAAAGTGCGCGACGAATTTTGTCAAACGGCAAATGCTCGGCGACCAGCTCGATCTCGTCGAACGATGCATCTATTAGTGCCTCGCTCGATTCGGTTTGGATGGTATCGTCCGAGTCGCACAAGTGCCGCGCGAAGTACTTCATTCGAGCATGCGTGTCCGATTGGGGCGGTGTGCGATTCAGGAAACGAAACGCTTCGCGAGAAGAAATCCCGTTGACGTCCCACTCCGATATCAAACTCCCTTTGTTGGTCAAAAGAGTCAGGCTACCCAAGGCACTCCAATCAAGTGGAACTGTGATTACTTGTCCGAGTTCAACGTTGGCACGGCCCTTCGTGACTTCGATGATCTCAAACGTGGTTACTCCAGGATCATCTTTGTTTTGGCCCTTTTGAAAATCCACAAGCGTTGCCAACACGACTTGCTCGGCATCGGCAACAACGTCGTACAACTGTGGCTCCGGAACGACCCAACAATAGCGAGCAGGCGCTGCAGAATTGGCCAATATCGCAACGATAACAAGAGACCAGATCGGCACTTGTGGGGATGGACAACTTCCGAAGTTTTCTTTGAATTCGGAAGTCAGCCCGTTAAAGAACTTCAGCGATGGGCGTGCCATGATCGAGTATCGGCCGTGGCCGGTCCATGTAGTCGCGAGTGAATCCCTCGGAATCGATGCCTAGCGACTTGTAAATCGTGGCGGCGACATCGGCTGGCGTATAGCCGTGTGTGGTTGGCTTGCTGGCGTGCTTGTCCGTCGCGCCGACACGGGTGATCCCCGGCACAGCAATATATCCAGGCAAACCATTTCGCGGACCGAGTAAGTTGGAAACCATCGAACCGATATTTGGTTCGGTAAACAAACCATTGCGATCAACTTTGCGTCCCGACAACGTATAAACCTGGCTCAACAAATGATCGTCACTGTCGTGCGAAAAACTTCGAATCAAAGCCAACTGGTCGGCCATCTTCGCCAGGTTCGGCATGACTTCCGAAAACCGCGCGCCGGGCAAACTAGTGGCGATGTCGTCGAGTGTGCCACGGATTTCTTCGGGAGCGTTTGGCTTGGGATCAAACGAATCGATGTGCGTCACCCCGCCACCCATCCACAGATAAATCACCGACTTGGCTTTCGCATATCGGCCGTTCTTCGAATCGTAGGCAGCCTGGACAGCGGTTGGCAAAGTCGAAGCAGCAATCGTCAGTGATCCAACCCGCAGAAGATCGCGCCGGTTGAGCAGTCCATTGCGTTCTGCGGAGTGTTGGGTGGAAAGACTCATTTTGGGTATTGATGGAGGGAGTGAACTGGCGCGAGGAGCATTATGTGCGATTCACAGATTCGAAGCAAGAAAACATGTGCATTCCGCCCCACATCGGATGCTCACCGGAAGCCGATCAACTCATCCAAGCATTGGGAAGTGTCCTAATTGTGTGTTGCTACGGACGAGACTTCCGAAGTTTTCCGAAACTTCGGAAGTCTGCAACTCCAATTTAAGACACTACCAAATATTGACAAATATTGTCACGCGGGATATCTTCTTTTAGTTGGAGGATTCGGATCATGGCCAATACACTCAATCTCTCACTAACCGACGAACTGCGGGCATTTATCAACGAAAACTGTGGCGATGGTACGTTGTATGCCACGCCCAGTGAATTCGTTCGCGATGTTTTGCGACAAAGGAAATTGCAAAACGAAGTTGCCGAGGCGCGGAAGGCAATCATCGATGGTTACCAAGACGCAATCGATGGTCGCACGACCGCGTACAACGGCGATCTTCGCAGTCTGCTAAAGAAGACAAAGAAGTGAGCAAGAAGTCGTCCAAACCCAAACTGCTTCTTACTGACCGCGCACTGTCCGACATCGCATCTATCGAAGACTACTCCATTGCGACTTGGGGAAAGCGGACAGCAGCCAGGTACATCGACGACCTTCAATCGGCACTTGATCGAATCAAACAAAACCCTGGTCTGCTGTGCCCCGAACCAGAATTTCACGACACGCTGTGCTTCCATCCAGTCAACAAGCACGTTCTTGTATGTGATGTGCAAGACAACATAGTTTTTGTACTCACGCTGCTTCATGCCAGCATGGACATTCCCAGTCGGCTCAGCGAACTCGCTCCGTCGCTAGTGATGGAAGCAGAGATGCTCGCCGAACAACTTGGCCGCCGGCGGAAGCGGGGCAGGTGATCCAAAAACACATGCATCCCTGCTTGTGTTGTTGAAGAGTTTTGGACAAGAGAGGACGCTTATTCTACGTTTCGTTGATTGGAGTCGCCCCGGGTGGAGGAGTTCCACCGCCGTCTTCGACATATTTCGTGCGCATGTTGGCATAATCTTCTTTGGATGGTAAATCAGCTTCGGTCTGGCCACCCTCAACGGCTTGCTCGAACAATCGCTGCAAAAACGGCCGGCACCAGCCACATCCAGTTCCCGCGCCATAGCAACCCGTCATTTGACTTGCCCGCTTCGGCTTTTCGATTCGGATGTAGTTCATCACCTTGCGTTTGGTGACGTGAAAGCACAGACAAAGTTCGTCGTCGAGTTTCATCGGTTGGCCTTTGAGTCCTTCATGGGCAAGTTGATGTTCATGAGCACGAAACCATATTCATTCAATGTTGGTTCCATGTATGGCGGTAGTTCTTCGAGCAATGTTATATAGTCAGAGTGCCGACCATTGGATGCAATGTAGTTTCGGAGTTGTCCCTGAACGATTTCGTCAATGTATCCCGACACGTGCTCGAAAGGAATCTCGCCAAGACGTCGCGCCGCATTCACAGAAACCTCATAGTCTGTACCAATCGCAACCGTGAACGACGACTCCTGCGTGTCCGAAACACAATCCATTGCCAAGTCGTCATGCATCGTGAATTTGACGACCATCGGGTTCAGGCAGAGCATCGTACACCGATGAATCGTTGGGAGAACGAACATTCCGCCAGCATTGATGATTCGAAGCCCGCCTTGTCCGGATCGGACAAGAAGGCAATTTGGCGAGCACTTTCGATAAAACTTGGCAAACATCAAAACGCACCAGAGATTGACAATAATCAGTGCGATTAAGATCACCCAAAAATGTGGCGGAATCTCAAGTTGATCTTCTGCAAGGAGTGAAATCCTAGCCATCAGAGACCTCAGTTGCCGTCGCGAGGCGCAACGCGATTCGGCACGATTGGTAAAACTCTTCGATGTCGAGTGCTTCGCTGGTCATGTGTTGATTCAATTGGCCGCAACCGGTGGTGACGGACGGAAAACCGTGGCCGGTAAGCCAATTGGCGTCAACTCCGCCGTTGGCGATCGCGTGGACGGGTTCGCGGCCGATGGATTCGATCGCAGCTTGTGCGGCTTTCACGCAAGGTTCGTCCGTCGACAACTTGAATGAGTCGTAATCGAGACGGCTGTTGAATGTCACGCTGCCGGTCGCGCCTGTCACGCTTTTCACTTCCTTGACCGCTTTTTTGAACGAGCGTTCGATTTCGTCGAGGATGCGTTTGCGGAACTTCGGATCGTGGCTGCGAGCTTCGGCGCGGACGAAGACTCGGTCGGTGACCACGTTCGTTGCTTCGCCGCCGTTGATCACGCCGACATTGCTGGTGCCATGCTTGCCGTTCTTGGTGACGCTGCCGTGCCAGCCGTTTCGATGAAGGTCGGCGATGGCGATCGAGGCGATGGCAATCGCGCTGACGCCCCATTCCGGTGCTCCGCCCGCGTGACTTGCGATGCCGCTGATTTCGATCGACGCGCGGTAGCCACCGGTAGCGCCGATCGTCATTTTCACCGGCGATCCGCCGTCCCAATTGAAACACAACTTCGGATTGCCGAGCAGACCTTTCTTGACGGCTCGCACGCCTTGCAAGCCGTTCTCTTCTTGAATGAACCAGCAAAACGTCAGCGGTGGGTGAGGCAGGTCGTGTTCGAGAATCTCCAGTGCCGCACTGAGCGTCGCCGCGCAACCGGCTCGATTGTCAGCCCCCAGACCGGTGTTTGGATCGGCCGACGTGACCAGATTGTTTTTCAGCACCGGCCGCGAGCCGACACAGATCGGCACCGTGTCCATGTGGGCAGTGAGCAGCCGCCGCGGACCGCGTATCGTGCCGGGCAGCTTGAAAAACAAGTTTCCGGTGTCGCCTCGAATCGGCGTCCGTAGGTTGGCCGAGTCGGTTTCAATCGCGGTCTTTGATGCGCCGGCTTTGAGCAGTTCCTTGGTGATGAATTCGGCGACCTTGGCTTCTTCGCCACTTTTGCCGGGAATGGCCATCAACTTCATGACCAGGTCTTTGGCACGCCGTTTGTTCGGCTCGGGTGGTGTCGCTTCTCTCTTGTTCATGGCCCTATCTTAGTGGAATCGTTGGATGCTGTGCTATTACGGGCGGACGGATTGGCAATCCGTCCTACGCGTGTGAGAATCGGGGGATGCAGTTTTTTCTCGCCGGAATCATGCAAGGGTCCCACGTTGGGATGGAACTTCACGCACAAGATTATCGTTCGCGGCTGCGCGAATTGATCGAGGAGAACTTCCCCGACGCGAAGGTCTACGACCCGCTGGCCGATCATCAAGATTCGATCGAGTACGATGAAGAGACAGGCCGCCGCGTGTTTTATCATCACAACCGCATGTGCCGCGAAGTCGACGTGGTGATCGCGTTTGTTCCTGAAGCGTCCATGGGGACGGCCATCGAAATGTGGGAAGCTCACGAGCATGGCCGCGGGGTCGTGATCGCGATCAGCCCGCTCGAGCGCAACTGGGCCGTGAGGTTTTGCAGCCATCTCATTTATCCCGACTTTGGCTCATTCGAATCGGCGCTAGAATCCGGCGAACTTCAACAGCGCATCGTGGCAGCAAAACATGAATCATCTTCTTGATCCAAAGTCTGAACCGCTCGCGAATTGGCTGGCCGAGCGAGGCCAAGCGAAATTTCGCGCTGGACAGATCAAAAGGTGGCTGTACGCACAGCGCGCGGGTTCGATCGATGAAATGACCGATCTGCCGAAGAAGCTGCGCGACGAGTTGACAAACGATTTCAAGATTTGGACGTCCCAGATCGCAAAGCATAGCACGGCCGAGGACGGTACGGAAAAGCTGCTGTTGAAATTGAGCGACGGTGGATTGATTGAATGCGTCTTGCTGCGCGATGGCGATCGACGGACGATTTGCATCAGCACACAGGTCGGCTGTGCGATGGGCTGCGTGTTTTGCGCCAGCGGCTTGGAGGGCGTTGATCGCAATCTGACTTCGGGCGAAATCATCGAACAAATGTTGCTGCTCCAGCGATTGCTGCCCAAGGATGAACGACTCAGTCACATTGTCGTCATGGGCATGGGCGAACCGCTGGCCAATCTCGACGGATTGTTGCCGGCATTGGACATGGCCAATGACGACGACGGATTGGGAATCGGTGTCCGTCGGATCACCATCTCGACTGTCGGACTGCCGAAGCCCATCCTGAAGCTTGCTGATTCAAACCTCGGCTATCATCTCGCCGTTTCTTTGCACGCGCCCAACGACGAGTTGCGAAATGAACTGGTATCGGTGAACAAAAGCACCGGCATTCGTGAGATTATCAGCGCGGCGGATCGATATTTCGAAGTCTCCGGGCGACGGCTCACGTTTGAATATGTGCTGCTCGCAGAAGTCAATGACCAGCCACAACACGCCCGCCAACTCACCAAACTTCTCCGTGGACGATCGGCGCTGTTGAACGTAATCCCATATAATCCCGTCGCAGGCTTGCCCTACCGCACCCCATCGGCCAAGTCGATCAAGACCTTCCGCGAAATCTTGGAAGCTGGCGGACTTTCCATCAAATTCCGTCAACGCAAAGGCAACAAGATCAATGCAGCCTGTGGACAGTTACGACGATCAAGCGTGCAGGTCATTGGCTGACAGAAAAATGGGACGACAGAAAGATCATTCTTACTCATCTTTCTGTCGTCCCATTTTTCTGTCAGTCGTCTTCGCAATGCGAAGTATTTCGCGGATCTTCTCCAAACGCCGCGCAATTTCTGCTTCAAACCCACGATCGACTGGTCTATAGTACTCGCGATCAACGCTCAAATAATCTTGCTCGGCAACTCCGTCGTCGGCGTTGTGCGAGTACTCGTAGCCATCGCCGTGGCCGAGTCGTTTCGCGCCCGAGTAGTGTGAATCGCGCAAATAAACCGGCACCGGCAGCAATCGACCTTCTTGCACATCGCGCGTCGCTTCGCCAATTCCGACCGTCGAGGCATTCGACTTCGGCGCACAAGCGAGATACGTCACCGCTTGTGCCAGCGTCAATTGACATTCGGGCAGACCCACAAATTCGCACGCCTGCATCGCAGACACGGCCAACGTCAACGCTTGTGGATCGGCGTTGCCAATGTCTTCGCTGGCCAAGATGATCAACCGCCGGCAAAGAAACCGCACGTCCTCTCCGCCCTCCAGCATGCGGGCCAGCCAATACAACGCGGCATCCGGATCGCTGCCGCGGAGGCTCTTGATCAACGCACTGGCGGCATCGTAATGGGCGTCGCCGGTCGCGTCGTATTCCACCGCCTTGCGCTGCACGGACTCAGCGGCCAGTTCACGCGTAAACTCAATTGGTGATTCGTCACTCGACAGCACGCCAATTTCGAGCGCCGACAGGGCTCGCCGAGCATCGCCGTCGCAAACTTCGGCCAGATAATCGAGAGCCTCGTCATGGATGCGAACATCATACTGGCCAAGACCGCGGCTTTTGTCTTCCAGCGCGCGTCGCAACAACGATTGGATGTCGTCGGGCGAAAGCGGCTGAAACTGAAAAATTTGGCTGCGGCTGACCAGCGCGCTGTTGACGGCGAAAAACGGATTCGACGTTGTCGCGCCGACCAGCGTGACAATGCCCTCTTCGACATCCGGCAGCAACGCGTCTTGTTGGGCCTTGTTGAAGCGATGGATTTCGTCGATGAACAACAAGGTTCGCGAACCGCCCGTTGCCAATTCGTCGCGGGCGTTTTCCAGCACAACTCGCAGATCCTTGACGCCACTGGTCACGGCGCTCAACTGCTGAAATCGACGTCGACTTTCGGTGGCCAGCAGACGCGCGAGCGTCGTTTTTCCTGTGCCTGGCGGACCGTAGAAGATCACTGAGCCCAGTCGATCGGCAGCCAGTAATCGACGCAGCAGCTTGCCTTCGCCAAGAAAATGCTGTTGACCAGCGAATTCGTCGAGCGATCGGGGTCGCATGCGGGCCGCCAATGGCTGGGCTTTGCGAAGATTCGCGGCTTCCGACTGTTCAAACAGTGACATGCAACCAGTTGTCGCATGCTCGATGAGTCATTTCAAGGGCTTGGCGATCGCGATTGTCGCTTCCCCCATCTTGACCGTGACATTTCTTCCATCGATCGTATAAGAGAGGCCGTCTCCCCGTTCGTCCCACCTTGATACAGGCATGTGAAAATGGAACGTCCCCAAACAGCACGCGATATAATGGTCACTAAGTTGGTGACGCTTAAACCCGGCATGGATGTTTTTGAAGCAATCGATCTCTTGCTCGATCACCAGATTTCCGGCGCGCCGGTGATCGACGCCGATGACCGGTTTGTTGGATTGTTTACGGAAAAGGATTGTTTGAGCATCATGGTCAGCGCGGCCAACCGTACGCTCACAACGACCAGCATCGACGGATTCATCAAAACGGAAACGCAGTCCGTCGACGAAGAGACCGATCTTCTGACAATCGCACAGATCTTTCTCGACACCCCGTATCGTCGCGTGCCGGTACTTCGCGGCGACAAGCTGGTCGGTCTAATCAGCCGCCGCGATGTGTTACAAGCCTGCCGCCAATTCCGCCGAGAATCTGCGGGCGGCGACTAGAGCGGGTGGTCAATCGAAATCTACGGTCGCGCAACCGAAGGTGTCATGCCGACGTTTGCAAATTTGGCGGTCGACAACGTCATTTGCTGCGGACTCTCTTGATGGGAAATCCAATACGCGATGCTAAACAACATGGCGAGCGTTGCACAGGACGTGATCGATAGAGCCATGGCCGCACCCACACCAGAATAGCGCGGAATCAAGACGGCACCCAAAACCGTGATCAATCCAAAGGCAGCGATCCAAGTCACCACCTGCAGTCTTGGAAAACCAGTCGATGCGAGATACTTGCTCACCACGCTGATCAACGAAAACGCAAACACACCGGGCAGCATCCACCACATCACCGCGACGGCAGGTAAGAAGTCTTCACCAAACGCGAGGTGAACGAACGGTCGCACCGTCAGCGCACAAAGGGCACACGCCAAACTCATACACGCCGTGATGGCCAAGAGATTCTTGAGCGTCAAAATCCAGCGCCGATCTTTTGCCTGGACCAACGTCGGGAAAACCACCAACGCCAACGACTGCGGCAAAAACAACATGGCTTCCCAAATCTGGGCCGCGACCGAGTAATGACCCACCGCATGATCGCCGTGATACGCTTGCAGAACAAAAACGTTCACGCGAAGGACCAGGAATCCGAACAGGCAGGCGATGTGCGACTTCATTCCGTATCGTAAACCCGATCGAAAGATCTCGGCGTCGAAGTTTCGTGAAAGTCCGTCGCTTCGCGCGAGAACAACAAGCAACAGCGTGGCCGCCAATGTCCACGCAATCAATGTTACGACCAAGAACGTAACGACGCTGACGTGCATCGCACTCACGAGGATCACCGCCGCAAGCACCAGTACATAAAGAACGATTTGAACAGCATTAAACGTGGTGATGCGTTGCATGCCCACCAGCAGATTGCTGCCCAACATGAAAAACATCCGTGCCGGAACCATCAACGCACCCAGCCACAGGCATACGCTGGTGGCACCAATCTTCCATCCACCGGCGATCACAGCCAACGTCACGGTCAACGCCACAATTGTTCCGAAAACAACGGACACCAGCAAACTGTTGGTTAGCAATCCGCGCAGCAGTCGCTGGTTTTGGGCCAGCAAATACGCATTGCTCGACTGCAGTCCTAGAATCGAAAACTGAACGATGATCGTGGCCAACGTAATCGTTGCGAAATAGACGCCTTGTCCTTCGGGGCCAAGGAACCTGGCAATCACGGCGGTCGTCACGAAAATTAGCAACGCTATGAACACGCGCACGCCGGCAGTTTGAATCGTTTGCCAGCCTAGTTTTGAGAGTCGATTCATGCCGGTTCAATGAGAATCCGCAGCGATAACAACTTGCCGGTGCGTTTCCACACGAGCCGCTTCGACTGTTCGCTGCGCCCGTAGGTGGACGAGACGCGGGCCGGCTCAATCGAAAATGTCCAGTCCGCGGGAGCGTCCCACCGCAGCGTGAACGTCTTGCCGCTCTGCGTAAGCCGGACCTCGCTCTTGTGAATTTGCTCGACTTCAACTCCCGCGGCGAGATGCAACGGAATTCGCGTTTCGTGTTCGCCCTCGCCTTCGAACTCGTCGACGACTTCAAGAGCATGCCGCTGATGATCGAGCGTGATGGTCCGCACGGGCGTCACGGGATGCATCAGTCGCTGGTAACCTGAATGACTCCCTTGAAACGTGTCTTTCACATCGCTGGTGGTCCAACATCTTAAGACGGGTTGAGCGTCGTCGTGCAACGCCCAAAGATTGTCCGGATGAACGAAGCGGTTCATTTCCTGGCCATCGATCTGTGGCGTGTTGTGCGATGCGGTTGAGCGAAATTCGTTGCGGTCCTGGTAGGAACTTGTGTACGTAAAACAACCGCAATCCGTGATCAGCAGCACGCCGTTCAACACCGCATCAAACGACAGGCAGTCGTTATGTCCGTGGCCGCCGCGTCCCCCCTGCCCAACGGGGCCGCAATCGATGAAGACGTGATCTCGCTCGTTGCGCATGATGAAGTTGCCGCCATCGGGAAACGCCTGCGACTTATCTGTAGGACGGATTGCCAATCCGTCCGCGGACTTTGTGGACGGATTGGCAATCCGTCCTACGGCGGCACTCTCGCCAACAAGCCACCATACTTCGACGTTTGATCCATCATCGCTTGCGAGCAATTCCACATCACCCACCGTCGCACCCACGAGCGCCGACAAGTAGCGATGGTCGTTCATCGCTTGGCCGCCCATTGGCAACGCCCGTCCGTCATCCGCGTCGCCAAGCAGCGGAATCGTGCCATCGGGCCGGCTGTACGCGCGAGCGAATTTGGCCATCGCAACTAAACGCTGTTTGTATTCAGGCAAGACACCCACACCTCGCGCGTTGGCATACATCACGGGAAACAAAAACAGCTCGAGCACCAGGCGATGGTAGGCGGTCGACGCTTCGAAATCGACGCCATCCGGAAAGACCTGTTTGACGATTTCGTCTTCGAGCAGCTTCCAGCCTTGTTGCTGCCATCGTTGAGCCGTCGCACCTTGGCCGAAAAACAACCCGGTGAACATCATTCCAGCGGCGTCGGCTGTGCAGTGGTTGCCGTTGACGTCCGAGTATTCGAGATATCGCTCGGTAAAGATTCCATGTGAAAAGAGGTTGCACAACAGCCGCTCGCGAAACGGCTCGCTCGACCACTCGGGGCTATCCTTGAACATATGAAAGAACCACGTCCAAGTGAAGATCCGCAAGGCGACTTCCATCGTGCAGGTGTAGTTGACGCCGATGTTAAACGGATTCTCGTCGAACCAATGCTGGAGCGTGTCGCGGACAAAGGCCGCGTAGTACTCTTCGCCAGTCAAACAATACGCTTGTCCAACGGGAATCAACCACTGCATCCGCGAGACTTCCCAAGGAAATTTTACGTCGCTCGGTTGATCGGGATTGCAGTACTCGATGTTGGCCGACGCGATCTTGGGCCAGGCAAATCCACTTCGATAGTCGCGGTGCCAGTCGATGCGATCGCCTAGATGGGCTTCGCCCGATCCAAGTAGATCAACATAGTGGGCCATCGCACGCTCGGCCGCACCAAGAATGCGGCGTTCGTCGCCGGGACAGACCGACTGGTAAACGTCACGATCTCTGGGGATTGCCGCAAAGTACGGCAAGTTGCTCAGCCGCTGCCACATTTGGTCGATGCTGCGATCGCCCGTCGCGCGGAGAAGCGACCTCGTCGTAATCGCGGTGCGACGCGACGCAATGGGCAGCCGATCGAGCGAGCGGTTGAATTCCAGGAGCAACCGTCGTGCCAGGACGTGCGGTGGCTTTTGAAAGATCCTTTTGATGCGATTCAAACTCAGCGTTGCCATGCGACCGTCTATCTGTTTAGTGGCCAGACTTCCGAAGTTAAAGAAGACTTCGGAAGTGGTGAATCACGCGACGGCTCGAATCGCGCTGCGCCATGTGCCGCGTGTGTCGACAAGGATTTTTTGGCCGAGAATCGATGGATGGATTGCCTTAAACTCGTTGTGATCCGTCAGCAGCACGAGCACATCACAGCGGCGGAGAACGTCGTCGAGATCGACCAGCGGAAATTCGTCGAACGTTTCGGCGGTCAGATACGGATCGCAGGCGAGAACTTCGCCGACGCGTGATTGCCTCAAGGCGCGAACGATTTCCAAACTCGGACTCTCGCGGATGTCGTCCACATCCGCCTTGTAAGTTAGACCCAGGCAGCCGATGGTTTTCGCGTTGTTGGCGCTGACCACTTGGCGAACAGCTTCGACCACATGTTTGGGTTTGCGATGGTTGACCTCGCGAGCCTGCCGCATCAACGGAGTCAATTCCGGCGCACCGTGAATCAAGAACCACGGATCGACACTGATGCAATGCCCGCCCACACCCGGACCGGGCGTCAAGATGTTGACGCGCGGATGTTTGTTTGCCAGCTCGATGATTTCAAACGGATCGGCTTCAAGCCGTCCGGCCAGCATCGACAGTTCGTTAGCAAAAGCGATGTTGACATCGCGATAAGCGTTTTCGACCAGTTTGACCATCTCGCCCGTCACCGCGTCCGTGGGCCAGACTCGGCCGGTGACGAACGACTCGTAAAAATCCTTGGCGACTTCCGCACACTTGGGCGTGACGCCACCCACGATGCGATCGTTTTCCACGGCTTCGATCAGAATGCGGCCCGGCAAAACGCGTTCTGGACAGTAGGCCACAAACACATCGCGGCCAATTTCCAGTTCGTCGGGAATCGCTTCGCCGGCAACGATGGTGTTGGTCGTTCCGGGAGGGCTCGTCGATTCGAGAATGATCAAGTTGCCTTTGCGAACGTACGGCCGAATCGCGCGGGCTGCCTCCAACACGTACGAGGCATCGGGAGCCTTGTCTTGCGTGATGGGCGTTGGCACGCAAATCATGAAGACGTCGGCCGGACCGGACTGGAGAGATGCCGTAAGGTTTCCTTGATCAACGACGGATTCCACGAGTTCGCCCAAATGTGGCTCATGGATGTGAATCTCGCCGCGATTGATCGTTTCGACAATGTGCTCGAACACATCGACGCCGCGAACGTCATGGCCGCGACTGGCCAGCACAGCCGCCGTGGGCAATCCGATATATCCCAAGCCAACCACACAGACGGACAGCGTCGCCGACCCGTTCGTACTTTGGATAGCCATTGTTGATTGTGCGATTTCAGTCACAACATTCTCTCCGTAGATTGATTTATGCAGCAACGCGGGAAGGTCGAGCGGCACTCCATGTCCGCGATTTCATCAATTCGACAATGCGCTGCGCGGCACGGCCGTCTCCATACGGGTTCTCATCAATCTGTCGATTGACGTACTCGGCGTAATCGTTCAATAGCAGCGACGCTGCGCTGATGATTTCTTCCTTGTCGGTTCCGACGAGTTGAACCGCGCCGGCATCGACAGCTTCGGGGCGTTCAGTCGTGTCTCGCATGACCAGCACTGGCTTCTTGAGTGACGGAGCTTCTTCTTGAACACCGCCAGAGTCCGTCAGAATCAAATAGGACTGGTCCATCAACCAGACGAATTCCGGATAGCACGCAGGTTCGGTCAGATGAATGTTCTCGCGATCGCCCAGCAATCGAAACACGGGATCACGTACGTTTGGATTCAAATGCACTGGGTAAATGAATTGCGCGTCGGCGAACGTGTCGGCCAGCGCGGCGATGGCGCTGCACATCGATTCGAATTTTTTACCGAAATTCTCGCGGCGATGTCCGGTGATTAGAACCAGTCGTTGGCCGTCCAACATCGGATACCGCTGGCGCCAATAGTCATCGCGCCCGCGTTCTCGTTCGACCGTCGAGAGAAGTGCGTCGATGACAGTGTTGCCAGTGACGTGGACGGTGTGTTTGGGAGTCCACTCTGCCAACAAATTGTCGGCGGCACGTTGCGTTGGCGCACAATTGAGTAATGCGGTGATGCCGGCAACTCGGCGGTTAAATTCTTCGGGCCAAGGTGATTGAAGATTGCCGGTGCGCAGTCCCGCTTCGACATGGACGAATGGCAGATTCCGATAGAAAGCCGCGATCGAGGCACACATGACGGTGGTCGTGTCACCCTGCGCGACGACGCAGTTGGGTTGCGTTCGGCTGATCGTTTCGTCGATCGCAGTGATACACCGACTGGTGATCTGGGCAAGTGATTGGTTGGGCCGCATCAACTGCAAGTCGACGTCGGCGGTGATTTCAAAATAGTCGGCAACTTGGGCCAGCATTTCACGGTGTTGTCCCGTGAAGCAAATGATCGGGTCCACGTCGCGTCCGTGGCGATAGCACTCCTTGACCACGGGAGCCATCTTAATACCTTCGGGACGAGTGCCGACGATCAGCAGGGGTCGTAGCGTTTCCAAATCGAATCCTTTCGAGGAAAAATGGGTGCGGGACGATATCAGCAACCCCGTAGTGAAGCAAGATCGGAAAGGAGTTTATGACGAAATCAGGCGCAGGAACGGGTTCGTAGTGATAGCAGTGTCTGATTGAACTTCCCATGGGATCGTGTGCCACTGGCTCTGCCAGTGCAAATCCTGATGGTGTTAGTACTTGCGAAGCACTGGCAGAGCCAGTGGCACCCCAACTTTCTACTTTGACAAAGCACTAGGGGTCGCTGCCCGATTTGGTGAGCTTCAATACCACGGGACCCTCGTGCGGAACGGTGACCTTGAGTGGCGATTGCGTGGGATTGGAATAGGTCGGTGGAATACGGTATTCCATCTTCGTCTCTTGGCCGCGTTCTTCGGCCGCCTGCCGCGCCATGTCTTCTTCAATGGACTTGTCAAAGTCTTCTTCCATCGGTGTGATCGGATCTTCGAGAATCGGTGGGACGACAATCGTTACGACGTAAGGCCCCGGAAAAGCTCCATCGCCAGGGTCAAAGGACGATAACTTGAATCTTCCTTGCCGATCGGTTTTGCCCGTCGCGGCAACCGTGCCGTTTTGTGGATTGAAAATGACGTTCGCATCCGCCAATGGCTCGCCTTCGAACGTCACGACTCCTTCGACCGGAACTGTGCCGCGCCCCGCACTGGGCAAAGTGTAAAAGATGACGACAAGCAGTGTCAGGAGGCCGAGTGCCACCAACGTGGCAGGTGAATTGGCAAAACTGGACTCCCCTTTCGCTGTGGCGGCTTCTTCGGGTTGGTCTAGTTGCGATTCCCTTTCGACGGCTTGCAGCGCCGCGTTGACAGCCAATAAAACGCTGTCATGTGATTCCGAACATTCGATGTCCGGTTTGAAGGATTCAACCTCGTGCGCCGCCAGCGACTTCGTCCACGCGCTGACTGTTGCACACGGCGTCTGGGAGTCCTTCCAATCAACAGAGACACGAATAACCTTCAACCGTCGTGTACTCTCTTGCAGTGCGTCGACCTTGTCGCGTATCTCCCGCTGCGTTGACTCGGTCAATGGCTGCCCGTTAACCGTCATTTCAAGTTGAACTGGCATACCCTCTTGATCCTCGAAAGGCGCTTCACTGGAACGATCAATCACCCGATCGTGTGCTAGTAGGCTCGCGCCTGGCACCGTCGGATCAGGCGAGATTGGCAACCGTTCCAGGGGCCTCTAATTGCCGTAACCGACTGGATTCTTTGCGTCGTTCCGGCAACCTAACCACTGATAGGTCTTCATGTCGATTTTTTCAAACAGGAACTGGGTCGATCCGTCCGCCATCGCAAATTGAGTGCCATGAATGTGATTCGACTTGAACCCCCATGAGACATATCGAATGTCGTAACGATGTAGCCGGACGCTCGGATCTCCTCCGCGGACATGGGACCTGTAATTAATCGGAATGGTCGTCACCCCCATGGCATTGCCAGACAGGGAACTTGCCCAGTTCGCGAAGTTTCGCCGATTGGGGCCGCAATTATGCGCGGGCATCTGCAACCAACTGTTTTCATTGACCCTTTGCTCACCGATCAAAATGGTGTTACTCAAGCCATCAGTAATCATGGATTCACTAATCGTAGCTCCCGTCCGGCCGAAAGCACCTCGAATATCGCTGGGTTCGTGCTTGCTGCCAATCGCGGAACTCTGGCCGTAACCCCACTCTTCTCCAAGACCATATGTCGGATTCGCCGGATCGCAGTATTGATAGAAAATGTTGTCCGCAAAGTCGCCGTGAGTTGGATAACCCAGACATTGCGGGCCCGCGGACGCCGTGTAATTCGACACGTTTTCTCTCAATTTGTAATCGTCACTGGGACAACGCAAGATGTTGTCACGATGGACTGGCAAAACATCAATCGCCTCGGCGGAACGAATCGAATCGTTCCGCGGGTCGCTCGGAACGGCATAGTTGAAGTAATTCAAATCAGGAATGTTGTCGTAAAGCGGTTGCTGTTCCACGTAGGGCAAGCAATAGACGATCCAATTGCCTTTGTCAAAATGGCACACGCTGCCACCACTGCCGCCGGAATAACGACTGGGAAGACTTTTGTTCCAATCCGCAAACCGGCCTCCTGGCGGTAACCAACCGTAGGTGTCGTAGAAGTTGTGGCAGGCGATTGCAAATTGCCGCAGGTTGTTTCCACATTGAGTGCGACGGCCCGCTTCACGCGCGGCCTGGACGGCTGGCAACAACAGCGCCACCAACAATCCAATGATCGCAATCACGACCAAAAGTTCGACGAGGGTAAATGCCCGTCGTCCACGCATCGTGCGATTGACTTGAAATGGATGAACCATGTCTCCATCCCCCCATAGAAATAAATTCGCGAATAAACAAGGATAAAAATATGACACCTAAATCGTACCAAATGATAATAACCTGAAAGTAGAACAAATGGTAAAGTGAAATGCAAGTTTTCGATCGATCGATTGTCAATTATTTGTCGCGACAGATCGGCCGAAACCTCCAACGGGGGATGGGGAAGGCAATACCCAGAACCGACAAATCCAATCGGGCAGAATCCGCGGGTTAATTGCTAAACGGAAATTCACTAGTCATACGTAGCGTCTCTCGCTTTTTGTACAAACCGAGACGAAATCTCATTCCGAGTTGCTCATCCTCGCTGGCCAATTCCACCGCTTTAGACTGCCATTGAACGGCATCTTCGAATTGCCCGACACCGGCCAGCGCCGCGGCCAGCGTATCCAATTGACAGGCGTCGTCCCACAGCGTCAATTCACAGGCCCGCTCGGCAAACGCGATGGCGCCCGCCGCGTCGCGGTTTTCGACATCGTCGCGCGCAACCATGATGCAGGCGATTTCGTTTAGCGCATCGGCGTTTTCTGCATCGTCTTGCACGATTTGCAGAAAGTTCTCCAACGCTTCGTCATATCGCCCCAACTCCTTTTGATAATAGGCGCGATTGTGTTGAATGGTTGGGTCGTCGGGCGAAAGTTCCAGCGCCCGCTCACAATCGGCGAGTGCGTCTTCCAATCGCCCCAGTGCGTGGTGCGCCTGGGAGCGAGCCGCGAAAAGATCAGATTCATCGTCGTCCAGCTCCGTGGCGAATTCGATGGCTCGGTCAAAATCGGCTAATGCGTTGTCGTGCTGACCGAGTTCCGAGTAGCACAGACCGCGGACGTGATAGACGTCGCTATCCTCGGGATTGATTTCGACGGCGCCGTTGAGCAGTTCAATCGCTTCTTCATATTCTTCGGCGTCATGCAGTTTGATCGCCTTCAGCACTAAGACGTCCGCTTCAAGATCCGCGTCTTCGCCATCGAGGTCGAGACCGTCGAACTCATCGAGTTCGTCCTCCTCGTCATCATCATCTTCCCAGTCGATGTGTTCCGGCGGGGCGGTCTCATAGCATGTGTCCAAATAACTGCCCGGTTTGAGAATGAATTCCGTATTGCCCGACTCGAGGATGTTCAATTTGCCGTCGACCAGGTTGACCGTCGTGTCGATGGGAAACGCCAGAAAGTCGACGATCAGCGGCTCGCGCAGAAACGCTTCGTACAGTGTGATGACCTCGTGAGCGTCCGCGTCCGTGTGGTCGTGGTCACCGTCAAAGCACTCAATCATCCAGCCCGAATGTTCCGGTTGCTTGAAGGCTTGCCGCTGCATCAAGACATCTTTGGTCTGGCCGATGGTTTTGCAAACCGTGACTTCATGTTTCATCGTCGTCACGCTCGGCCGCTGCGGCAAGTTTGCGACACTTCCGACCGCGGCAAATTGGGCGGGCACTTGTTTCACTGTGTTGGTCACGCCCGGCACATAGTGAATGGGCCAGGTTCTCATGTCCGGTTCGTGCAGCGTCAAACAATCCTCGCCCCATTGTTCGATCATCAAGACGATCCAACCGTATCGAAACGTCTGGCCGGGCTGCAGTTGGCTTCCTTCCGCCACCATGTCTTCTAGTCCTTCGATCATTCTTGGTGCTTCCGCAATCGCCTTTTCGTCGGAGGCATCCACTTCGAGAACAAATTCGGCATGCTCGTAAATGTTGCACCGTGTCGTCTTGAACTGGCGTGTTGCCGAGCGCAAAGTGTCGCCGGACGAAGGGGATTGGCCGTGGCTGGCAACTTCAGAAACACTTTGGGCATCGTCCGCAACGAGTAACTCTTCCTTGAAACCCGCCGGTGTTGTTGGCTGCAAAAACGGCCCGTCGCTCGGATAACTCGCCGCGCGAAGACGTTCCGGGTATTCATCCATCACATGCAGCAACTCACCAGCCGCATTTTCCACCTGGTCCCACGTTGCTTCGCCGACGACTTTCTGGACGACGCCATCCGCCGAGGGTTTGACGAACTGAATGACGTCGGTCTTTGGCAACAGCACTTGTTGTTCGTCACCAATCGGCCACTGACAAAAAGATTCGAGACGTTTGGTCTGTGAATTCGTACGACTCATGAACTTGGCGATGCGGACTTGAGCATGGACATCGAGTCGTTCCAGCAAGTCGGACTGCTCGGCGTAAAGCTGGTCAAAATGCTGCAGCCACAGCCGGCGGAGATCTTCGTGGCAGGCAAAGTCGGCATCCGGCAACCAAGGCGACCATCCTTCGGCGTGCAGACAATACGCGAGCCGCGAAATCTGCCGCACTGAGGAATCTTCCAGCGTCGCGTCAACCAGGCTGATCATCAACCCCAGAGCCTCGTCGTCGTCGCTGCCGCAAACAAACAAATGGTTGACGTTCGGCACCATGGCGATCGGCTTGCCGGTCACCGGCAACTCGCGGATTTCGTCTTCCAGCAACAGCCGCGACGGATCGTAATCGTCGCTCATGCTGCACAGGAACACCTGGTCGTTGATCCGCGAGAATTCCAGATCGCACATCTCGCGCAAGTTGTCGCGCGCGCGTTCCAGGCACTCGTACAACGACGAGCCCCACGCATCGATGTGGTCCCGCATGACATGTTGCATGGCCCGCGGCAGATCGTAAACCAGGCCGACGCCCAGATGATCAGCCAACTCTTGATAGGGCCAGTTCTCCGCCGCCTCCGTGCCACGGATCTTCAAACGTAGTCCGTTAAACTCGAAAAACGACAGCGGCCGAACGACGGGCAGCAAATCGTCACCGATGTCTTCCAACGTGTCGGGAATGACCGCCGTGGGCACGAAGCTATCGTCCTGACGCAGCCGCATTCCGATACGCCGAGCGGCTGGCTGTGCGTCTTGTTGGTCTGCATCGACCGCGCGGCGAAAATAGAGCAAGGCGGATTCCAATTCACGTGCGTTGCTGGCGGACGCTTCGATCATCTCACCCATCGCCAGCATCGCGGGCGGATGTCCGGCTTCGGCTGCTTCATGGATCAGTTGCCGGGCTTGGCCAGCATCTTTTTCGACTCCGCGTCCAAACCGATAACACTGGCCAAGCGAATACTTTGCACGCACATCACCTCGATCGGCCGCCGATTGATGCAGCCTCACTGCTTTTTCACAGTCCGGATCCAGGCCAACTCCTTTTTGATAACAACGGGCAAGATTTTCTTGGGCAACGAGCGACCCTTGGCGGCTGGCATCCGCGAAACACTGAACCGCCTTGGCCGGATCCAGTTCGACGCCAATCCCATCCAAACAGCAAAACGCCAGGTTGTTTAACGCCACTTCGTCGCCATGCTCGGCGAGCTTTCGAAACCAATCCCACGGCGTACTCACTTCATTTGCCTGAAGACCGGGCGGCATCTGATCAAGGCTGGACTCGTCAAAGGCAAATCCAAATTGGGCTGCTCGCGAGAAATAGTCCTTCGCTTTCGACTCCGATTCAACGAGGCTCCCCATCATGACCATGGCCATCGCGTTGCCGTGACTGACGGCAAAGTCCAACCAGCGCCGGGCATAGTCGAGATTCGGTGCGACCGCTCGACCCGTGAGATAGAATTCGGCCAATTTCGTTTGTGCAACGGCATGCCCCTGCCGGGCGGCGGTGTCATAACTGCGAGCCGCTGGCTTGATGTTCGCATCGCAGCCAATTCCGTATTCATAGCAAACGCCCAGCCAGTATTGTGCTTGTGCGTCGCCTTTGCTGGCCGTTTGCTGAAACAAACGAAAGGCACGCGACGGGTCGCGCGGAGCGCCCCGGCCAAAAAACAGACACCGCCCCAATGACGCGGTGGCCGCGGCATGCGATTGTTTGGCCGCCTTGGTGTACCAGTCGACGGCTGCAGTGAAATCGGGTGCGCGCGTGCGGGGAACTTCGTACAGACATCCCAGTTGAAATTGTCCTTCGGCGTCGCCTTCCGACGCGCTGCGTTCAAACCACGATTGAGCCGTTTGTTCATTACGCCTAACGCCGCGACCCTGCAGGTAGCACTGACCGACGATGTTCTGTGCCTCGCGCTCGTCGCTTTCGGCCGCTTCCATCAGTCCCCCGACGCCCGTCGCTTCGTCTTGCTCACAACCGATGCCATCCAACAGGCACTTGCCCAACCGAACCAATGCTTCGACCAGACCTTGTGCCGCCGCACGCCGATAACCTTCGACGGCCTTCACGGGATCGACCGGCGTACTCAATCCGTAGAAATGGCAGTTGCCCAGCACCAGATAAGCCCCGCCATTTCCTTGCTTGGCCGACTGGATCAGATACTCGTGTGCTCGCTGCGGGTCATGAGGTCCCGCCGCATCTTCATCCAACAGCCACTCGGCCACGCGCCTCATCGCGCCCGCGTGTCCTTGGTCCGCCGCTCGCTGGAACCAGAGAAACGCTTCATCATGATTCTCGTCAACGTGGATGCCTCGCCAGTAAAACACGCCCAACAGCAGTTGCGCTTCCGCATGCTGTTGTTCTGCCGCGCGTCGCAGCCACGTGTACGCCAGCTCTTCATCTTCTTCGACACCTTGCCCGTCCCAATAACATTCCGCCAAACGAAACTGTGCGTGCGGATGTCCCGCGTTGGCATCGTCGATGAAATCCTCTGCATCGTCGTCATCACTGAATTCATTTTCGTCGTCGCCGCGCAGTCGCTCTTGAGCCGTTTCATGCTCTTGTTCGGCGGCCAATCCATACCAGCGGATCGCTTCCGCATAGTCCGGCGGCACTCCATCTCCCTTGCGATAGGCCTCGCCCAAACGAAACTGCGAAATGCGATCACCTTGGTCCGCCGCGCGTTTAAAGTAAGCGATCGCTTCTTCCGCGTTGGCTTCGATGCCCTCGCCGTCCGCGTGGCACAAACCCAACATTCGCAGTCCGTACACATCCTCATGTTCGGCCGCGGCACGAAACCAATGCAAAGCGTCGTCGTAGTCCTGATCGACACCGTCGCCATTGAAATAGCAAAAGCCGAGGCTGGATTGGCACGACGCGTGATTTTGGTTGGCCCCCTCTTGATAGAGTTCAGACGCCCGGCCCACATCTTGCTCCACGCCAGTTCCGGCGCGGTAGCAATCCGCCAGTTCCTCGACGGCATCCAAGCAGCCCTGCGCGGCAGACAACATGAGGTATTGCACCGCCGTGCGGCCGTTTCGCGTGACGCAATCGCCTGTCGAATAGCACCTTCCCAGTTGGAGCTGAGCCTCGGCATCTCCCGCGTCGGCACGCTCCTGAAGATCGTCGACGTCGATCATTGGTGCGTCGCTGTCATCGGTTGCATTTCGTGAAACACAGATGGACTGGCCCTCGCTGTTGACAAAATCCACGATCCGACCATCTTCGCGCCGGACCATCATTTGCCCGCCTGGATCATCAACATGCAGCGCATCGATGATCACCTGGGTTTCGTCGATCACCGATTCCAGTTGCTCTCGGTCCTGTTGTTCCCAATAGCCGCCGTCATCAGAAACGGACAGTTGATCGAATTGCTCATCCAGACTCCGCAACAAATCCACGATCGCGATGTGTACGTCCGGTCCAGCGAACTGTGTGTTAATCTCGGTGTCGATTTTCAATTCCGAGTCAAATATCAACCGCACTGGATCGCAAGTCTCGTGCGGCAACAACACAATGCCATGATGCTGACCATCTTCCTGGACATATTGATCGACGGACCAATCCTTCCATTCGGCGAATTCTTCGGCCAGTTTGACGGCATCGACAACCGCCCATTGATCACGCAGCGTTCCTGTGATTCGAATCGTGACACCCATGTCTTAATCTGTTGCTGGTGAGGCTTGACGAGAAATGAGATAAATTGTGTGGTTGCTATTGTAATTGGATCTTGCGGTCGCTGAAACTGTTTGGGAGTAGAGGTTCCATCGCAGCGAAGTCGTCCGGGACGAGTTGATTCTCCTGGCATCGCCATTGGATGCCGGCAGCAACCTTAACGGCAATCAGCGTCCCGCAGCACAGGAATCCTAGAATTCGCCGACATGACAGGGCGGTTGCTGACGGCCAGCGAGTATCGGGGGATGTCCGTGACGCGATTCAGCAACAGTTTCGCGAGTGGTTTGGCTAATCGGCCCCGAACTGTTACAGCGACGATCGACGTGTGCCAACGTCGAGTAGTCCGTTCATCCAACTTGACCTCGCTACGTCGTGGTCTAAGCCTCGCATGTGACCCAGTTCATGAAGAATGACGGTGAGCAAGTCCAT
>CAYFJO010000085.1:0-31455 GCA_964343305.1 uncultured Pirellulaceae bacterium
TCGTCGATTTTGACAATGACGGCGATCAGGATCTTGCCGTCGCGACGGTCGGCAACGTGGTGCTTGCCGCAAACGACGGGCAAGGGCGGTTTGATATTCGCAAGATTGTGCCGACGAGCGACGATACGATGTCGCTCTGTGCCTCGGACTACGACACCGATGGCGATTTGGATTTGTACGTTTGCGTATACAGCCCGAACGACATTGCCGGTGAAACCCGGCATGGCTCGTCGGCGACCGCGGCGGCGAATTTTGTTTTGCACGACGCCAATTCTGGCGGCAGCAACAGTCTGTTGCGCAACGACGGCTGCAACGCTGACACGTGGCAGTTCGTGGACGTCACGGAAAAGATCGGCCTGGACGCGAATAATCGTCGCTTTAGTTTCGCGGCGGCATGGGAAGACTTCGATAACGACGGCGATCAGGATTTGTATGTGGCCAACGACTACGGCCGCAACAATCTTTATGAAAACAATCCGTCGGATGATGGGACCGTTCGTTTTGTCGATGTCGCGGCGAGTCGCGGCGTTGAAGACAGCGCGACGGGCATGTCCGTCACCTGGGGCGATTACGACCGCGACGGCTGGCCCGACGTGTACGTCAGCAACATGTTTTCATCCGCCGGAAACCGAATCACTTTCCAAGACCAGTTCATGGATGATGCACCGCCAGGTGTTCGACAACGCTTGCAACGATTTACGCGCGGCAACACGCTCATGCGCAATCGCGGAGACGGATCGTTTGAGGATGTGAGTCTGGCTGCCAACGTCAATGTGGGGCAGTGGGCGTGGAGTTCAAATTTCGCCGACCTCAACAGCGACGGCTGGGAGGACCTGGTCATCGCAAACGGTTTCATTACAACCGAGGACACGGGCGATTTGTGAAGTTTCTTTTGGCGGCAGGTCGCGTCGCGATCGCTTCATGATGATGCACAAGCCGTCTCGGCGGACGAGATTCAAGCGGCCGACCAATTGCTGCAAATGATGCATCAAGGCCGATCGTATAGCGGACGGGAACGGAACCGCTGCTTTCTAAACACAGGCGGGTCTTCGGCGGCCGATGGACGGTTCGCCAATATCTCGGCGATCTCCGGACTTGATTTTGTGGACGACGGCCGAGCGATCGCGCTGGTCGACTGGGATCACGACGGCGACTTGGACCTGTGGACGACGAATCGCAATGCACCGCGGATTCGTTTTTTGAGAAACGACTTTTCCAGCGAGTCGCCGCACTTCGTCATGTTGCGATTGAAAGCAACGGACGGTCGGATCAATCGAGATGCGATCGGTGCGCGTGTGGAAGTCGTCACCCAGGAAAAACTTCGTCGCGTTAAGACGCTGCGGGCCGGCGATGGGTTCTTGGCACAATCGAGCAAGTGGCTGCATTTTGGTTTAGGCAAAGTTGATCAGATCGAAAAAGTTATGGTGACATGGCCCGGCGGAAAGACCGAGCAATTCACGGACGTTAAGGCGGATCATCGGTGCTACTTGGTGCAAGGGGAAGGCAGGGCAGCGTGCGAACGGGAAAACGGCCGCGAACTGGTTCTACAACCGGGTGAAGTGAGAACTTCGCCACCAACGTCCAACGCGAAAATCCCGCTCACGACATTGATCCCCATGCCGCCGCAAGGCTATTTGACGCTCGACCATTCAAAAGCAATGCTGAAACTCGGCGATGGCATGCCAACGCTGCTCAACTTGTGGTCGAGTTCGTGTGTGCCTTGTCTCGAAGAGCTGGATGAAATCTCCGAGCGGCAAGCAGAACTCCGCAACGCACGTGTCGACGTGGTCGCATTATGTGTCGATCGTTTGGCCGATAAACAATCCGACGCGGAAGATGTGCTGGCCAGACTCAAGTTTCCATTCACCAGCGGCCACGCCACTTCGCAATTGGTCCACAAGCTGCAGTTGCTGGATGATTATCTCACCGTCAAGACGCAACCGATTCCTGTGCCATCGAGCTTTTTGTTTGACGAGCAAGGGCGGCTGTCAGTGATTTACAAAGGTCGCGTTTCGGTGGACGACTTGTTGCGCGATGTCGGCCACGCAGGTGGTTCCCGCAGTGAGCGTTTCCAAAGATCGGCCTGTGTGGCTGGTCGCGCAATCGATCATCCACAAGTGATTCGCACCGCCGAGCGAGCGGAGTGGTTTCTGCGACTACATGTGGGCGGCGCATTTCACATAGCGGGCTGGTATGACGAAGCCGCTGCGAATTATGCCGCCGCGGTCGCGAGCAATCCCGCTTCGGCGGTGGCTCGATTCAATCACGCCAATGTGCTGAATCGCCTTGGACGTTGGGACGAGGCGGCAAACGAGTATCTTGCCGCGCTCAAGCATCGACCAGACTTTTTCCAGGCCCATTACAACGCCGGCGCAGTCTTTGCGAAATTGCACCAGTGGAACAAAGCCAAAGAACACTTCGAGCATGCGATTCGCTTGGACCAGTCGCGCGTCGAGCCGCACGTTGATCTAGGTATGGTATTCTTCGAGTTGAACGAGCCTGAACTTTCGGTGGCGAGCTTGAAACAGGCAATCGCAATCGACGGCGATTATGCTGAGGCTCATAACGGGCTAGGAATGGTTTATTTCAAACAGAACAATTTGAAGGGCGCGGCGAATTGTTTTCGACGGGCGATTCAGCTTCGCCCAGATGATGTGAAGACACAATTTCGTCTTGGACTCGTGTTTCTCAATCAAGGAGAACGGAACCAAGCTGCCGAGCAATTCCATCATGCGGTGAAAGCCAAGCCGGACGACGCGGAGTTTCGATTTCATCTTGGTGTTGCGCGACTTCAACTGGGTGATCACCACGCGGCGATCGAGCAATTCGAACGAGCGCTCAAGATCCGGCCAGATGATGCGGAGACTCACAACAACCTGGGAATTGCTTACGGCAGCCTCCGCAACAACACGATGGCGGCGGAGAATTTCCAACGCGCGATCAGACTGCGACCCAACTTTGCCGAAGCGCATTGCAACCTTGGATATGTGCTGGTTGACAAGGGACGACTGGCGCTGGCGCTGACACATTTTGAGCGTGCGCTTGCATTGCAACCTGACTTTGCCGCGGCAAAAGAAGGCCGGCAAAAAGTGCTCGCACGTTTGGATCCTCAATGAGTGAGGCATCGCTGAAAATATCGTGGGCAAACCATGGCTTTGGCATCTGTGAATCGAAGACGATAGAATTGACCCATCGATTTTCGCAATTCCGTCGATTCAACTGGAGCCCACGATGACAGACAATTCAAATCCGAATGAAAACGAGCCCCTATCCATTGGCCGGCGTGAGTTGCTGGCTTATTCCGCCGCGTTTGGCACGACGTTTCTAGCCGCTCAAGGATTGGTTCGCGGCGAGGACGACACAAAAGCCAAGCCGACGATCATCAAGTCGCCACAGAAACGCTACGACATGAAGAAGTCGATCAACATGTGGGCGTTTCCTTATCCAGGCACATGGACGTTGAAGGAGTCATTGGAATTGGCCAAGGATGCCGGGTTCGATGGTCTCGAGATTAACTTTGCGCTGGAAGGCGAATTCTCGGCCGAGTCGACGGACGCCGAAATTGAAGAGATTGGCCGGATGGCAAAAGAGATTGGCATCGACATCAGCGGCGTCTGTTCCTTTTTGTTCTGGCCGTATGCCATGACGCACAACGATCCGGCGCGGCGGCGCAAAGGCGTTGAGCTTGCCGCGCGAATGGCCGAGGCGGCCCGGTTATTGGGCACCGAGAATCTGTTGGTTGTGCCTGGTGCGGTTTACGCTCCGTGGATGGAGGACTTTGACCCCGTACCGAACGATGTGTGTGACCGGCGGGCGCGAGAAGCCATTCGCAAGTTGCTGCCGGAAGCAAAGAAGTTGGGCGTTTATCTGAACATCGAAAACATCTTTGCCAACGGTTTTCTCTTCAGCCCGCAGGAGATGAATGAGTTTGTCGACAGCTTCCAAGACGATCATGTGAAGATCCATTTCGACACCGGCAACATCATGCACTACCAGTTCCCCGAACATTGGGTGCCGATGCTGGGCAAGCGGACCAAAAACATCCATTTCAAGGAATGGGACAAGCGCACCCAGGAGTTCAATTTGCACACATTTCGCACGCTGCTCGACGGCACGACGAATTGGCCGGCGGTGATTGAAGAATTATCGAAGATCGGATATGACGGTTATTTGACGTTCGAGTATTTTCATCCGTTCAACCACTATCCCGAAGCGTTGATCTACCAGACTTCGGACGCGTTGGATTGGATGCTGGGAAGAAAAGCGTAGAGTAAAGCAAACCACGTTTTAGGAAAACTGCCATGTCGAAGCAGCCATCATCGCGGGAACGGCATGGATGACCGGTTGTGCGTTTGCCAGCGACCAGCCTTTTTGCGAACGCTAGGCAACCTGAACGTTGTCCACGATCCGCACAACGCCGGCAACGCGTTGGCAGCAGTTCAAACAAATCTGGCGCTCATAAAAAGAATTGACTTTACCCGCGATTTCGACCGTCCCGTTCTCAACTGACACCTGGACGCTTCGCAGCGCCGGCAGGTTGCGCTGCCGCAGGAAGTTTGATACACGGCGCCTTAGCAGCATGTCCCCGTCAAGTTCCGTGTCCATTTCGAGTTTTGAAGCTGTGCAATCAGAATTGGCGATATCCATGTTTGCTCCTTTTCCGTGCGATATCCAAGACATTGACCTTCTTATGGGAGCAATTCTCATGCCAGTTGTTTTCGCAAGTGTGAATGAACGATGAATTCGGCGCGAATCCATCGGGATTTGCCGTCGTCCGGCCTGGCAGCCAATCGACACATTGCCGCGCGATTGCTGAGGAACGTGCAGCCCCTGCACGGTTGGTGGGCACCCTTTTGTCCTTCCATCAGCGAGGATGCCGAATTCAGACGGAGCCATGCGCGTCGCTTGGTTGCGAATTGCAAAATCAATGCCTCATTTGTTAAGGCGATCGGTCAAAAGGAAGATACCGTAGTGGGATTCGCCAGAATTCCCTGAGCACAAGGAATTCTGGCGAATTCCACTACGTCCGGTGTGAACTCATTGACCGATCGCCTAACATGTTGGGCAGGCAATCGGCAATTCTGGAGGGTCAATCGTGTTCTATTCCGACGACACACCGGAACACAAAAGAGTCAAATTCCATCCGCGAATTCTGGGTTCGATCGCGCCCATGTTCCCCGGCTACGAGGTGGACATCAGCGACCACATCAGCGACGAGGAAAAGCCCGACGCGGTTTGGCATCGGGATCGAGCCAGGCAAATGATCAAGGCTCACCCCGAAATCAAAGAGCTGTTTGGCAACACGCCGAGCACGGCCTTCTGGTGCGTGTTGTTTATCGTGCTCCAGGTTACGTTGGCGCTGAGTGTCAGCCATTGGCCTTTGTGGGTGATGATTCTGGTTGCCTATGTCATCGGGTCATGGGCCAATGTCAATTTGTTTCAACTGGCACACGAGTGCAATCACAATCTTGTCTTCAAAAAAACATCCTGGAATCGATGGTTATATACTTTCACGACGCTGCCGATGTTCATGTCGGCCCACCATTCGTGGTGGATCGAACATCACGTCCATCACAACGACTTGGGCGCGAAAAAGGATTTCATCACCAGGCGTCGCACAGCCTTCCTGCTGACCCGGCTGCCGCGTTACTTGTGGTTTAGCAAGGGCGTGCCGTATCGCATTTGCTGCCTGCTTTGGTCACCCGTGTTGGCCCCGTATTCGGTCGTGATGCTGGTCATGCAGGTCTTTCGATCCGCGATCGGCTTGATCGTCTATTTCTTTGGCTCGCTGCTCCGCGGGCGTCTGGACCCGGGCCCGGTTGCCTTGTCGATCCTCGCCGACGAGCATCTGATCTCGGGTTATGAGAAATACGGCACCAAGCGCTGGGCCGTGGTGTATCCGCTGTTGAGCTTTGTGATGGTGGGCATCTTGTTTTGGTTGGGCGGATGGGTGTCGATTCTCTATTTGTTGCTGGCCCAATCTTTTACCACCGGCTTCCTCCATCCGCACAACTTTGGCATTATCCTCAGCAATTCGCACTTCCATGGACACAAGTGTTATCAACCCTCTTCGTCGCTGTACGGCTGGTCCAACTGGCTCTACTTCAACTTCGGTTTGCACACGGAACACCACGATATCATGGGAATTCCGTGGAGCCGGCTAGGCAAGCTGCGACGGATTGCCCCAGAGTTTTACGACGACCTGATGATCACGAAGTCATATGCTCGGCTGGCATTTCAGTTCATGTTCGGCGACCGGGCAACACTTGAAAAGCAGGTCGACAACCAGGATCATCGCAACCAGGAATTCTTGGCACCCAATTCATGATCACTTGATCAATCGCGCATGCAACCAATTCAAGTGATCCCACGTATCACCGCGATCGGCGAACCCCACGACCAGCGCTAATCGCTTTGCCCCCGTGACGTCGATCGAAACGCGAATCGGCGGCTCACCACCTCGCACCACCTTGCTCTTGAATTTGGGTTCCAATTTACCCTCGGAATTCACGAGGACGACCTGGCAGACCACGCTGCCACTGGAGCCAGCCGATTTGTCGATGGCAAGGTCCGATTCGAAGCGTCGATACTGGCCGTCAAGTTCATAAAACACACGTGACGTGCTGTGCATCGCGATGCCTTTCTCGTACACCGCGTCGCCCGCCCGCATCGTTCCGCCCGATACGTTTCGATCTTTGACCAGCGGCCAATTGATTTCCAAAAACGGAACGTGTCGATATCCCAGGTCCGGCAAGTCGGAAAGATAGACGACCCGGGGTGAAACCGGTCGCAACATCGTCAGCAAACTCCACGGCGACGGGCGAATGAACGGTTTCGACTTCAGGTCGATTCCGATCGCCAACCGCATTTCCAAGTACTTCTTCTGCGGCACAAACTTCGCCACGTCCAACCGGCTGCCATCTCGAAAACCCACACGACAGTGAAAATCCCGCAACGACGGACTTTCAACGTAGGCTGGATTGAATGTAATCGTAACTACCTTGTCGCGCGGAATGGCCACGGGGCCCGTGCGCGTTTCGAGCTGATAACGCGAGCCGTTTGCCTCGCCTTCTTCCTGGTCGCTGTCATGAACCAATCGCCCTTCGAGCCGGTCGCCGTTCTCCAGCAACAGCCGATCATGGATGCCCGTCGCCCCGGCGATATTGAACAGCAGCTTGTCGCGCGCGAGCCGATCCGAAGGCGGCCGAAAGACAACGCCGCGAACCAGTTCCAACGGAAACTTGGTTGGTTGCCAAACCTTGGATTCGACCGTGATCGCGTCACGCGAAACTTCGATCGAATTGACATTCAACGTGCTACCGCCCGCGAGCAAGACATGTTGCACATCTTCGCGTTCGCCAAGCGTCCCCCACTGCACGAGCTGCGTTGCGGAAACATGATGTTCTTCGTCACCCGCAGCCAGCGTCAGCATCCAATCGCCATCAATCCCAGCCACCTCGCCGCGAAGTGATTTGCCCTCGAGCAGTTTCGCTTCCGGCAGTTCCTCGGCGAATAACTGCGTACCCAAACAACTCGACAGCCAACACCAAAACAGGAATTTGCACGATTTCGTGAAGCGAGTCATACGATTTCTCGGATGGAAGAAGGGCTGCACTGCATTATACAGGGCACGGTTGAGAATGGCACACTGCTTCCGTTGACGGCAAGCCGAGCCGCAACCAAATCCGCGCACGAAAGCAAGAAATCGCAAACTAGTGCCGCAAGTCACAGTTAAAGTGCCACCAGGATCAGATCTTACCCATTTCCAATGATTTTCCACCGTCTCCAGATTTCCCAAAGTCCGCACTTAAAATTGACAAAGTGGCCATAGTTTGGCGTCGTGCCGAAAACAAGCATCAAGCGGTGTTAGGTAAGACGTAGCTAGCAATAGAATAGGCAGACTTTGGATGTAGTGGCGAATCAATTGTGAGTTGCGGCACTAGTAGAACGGTCAAATCAAAGAAAAGCCAAGCGTAGCCGAGCCTACTCGATCACACTGGCGATTTGGCCTGTTCTTCCGCCTTCGTAGACGCTGAATTCGGCCCACACAGGCATGTGGTCTGAGACTTCGAGGGCCTCTTCCATCGTCAGGTTATAGCGTTGAAGAAAATCGAATACGCCGCCGCGGCCGGTGAACTCGCGCGTGGCGTGGGAATGGAAGACGAGGTTGTCGTATTGAGCCGTGCCGCGCGTGTTGGTCGGTGTGTTGGAAACGACCCACGTGATGCCGGGAATCTGCTTGATGTCGCCCATGTTTTTGTCGCCGGCGTTCAGGTCGCCTAGAACGATCACGTCGTCTTCGTTACGGCCGTCGTCGCGAACCACGCGATAGACGTCGTCCAACACGTTTAATTCCACATCGACTTCGTCCGGATCGGTGTGAAGGTTGATCAACGTGAACGTGAACGCTTGCTCGGCTGGCGGGCCGCGAACACGAAACCAAGCGACGTACGGTTCGCGATGCAGCAGATCATCGGGGTCGTCAATTGTATAGAGTTGGTTGCGATCGATTTCGACGCTGGCCGTGTCAAAGAGATAGACATATTGCTCCTGGCTTGACGTTCGGCCCAAGCGCGGACCGATGGCATAGTCGTAGTGTCGCCCGGTGGCGTTGATCAGGTCGACGAACTGCGGGACCACGCTTTGGTCGCGCGACCGCATTTCTTGGATGGCGACGACGTCGAAGTCGCGCACGATGCGGGCCAGGATGTCCATCACGTGCGCTTTGCCGGCCTTGGTGGTGCCGAAGACCTGGATATTGAACGAAGCGACGCGGACCGTGTCGGAGGTACGCGCGACGTTGGGTTGCGGTTGCTGAAACGAGGTTTCTTCCGATTGAAACAGTGAGGCGAAATCGGACGGGTTGATTTCGCCCACGTCGTGTTTGCCCAGATACCAACCAGTGCCACTGGCGAGCACGAGCAACAATAACACAGCGACGGCTTTGCGCACGAAACGTTCCTTTGTGAAGCAGGGAAGGCGAAAAAGGAATCCGACATCTCTCGTTGTCGGACCTGAGCGCGCGGGTGCTTGAGAAGAGGGCGAAGATCGCGCGTTATGTTCGCTGGAGAATCGCGATGGAATGTAGCGGGCGTATCAAAAAAACGCCTTGCAACATTTGTGCTGCAAGGCGTTGTTTCGTGGGACGGGTTGGATTCAGACTTCCGAAGTTTCGAAAAACTTCGGAAGTCTAGGCTGCTGAGTTATAGAGGGAAATCTTCTTTCGCGGCAGCTTTGCCGTAGATCGGCATGTGGCGGTAGTAGACTTCCAAAACCATCGTGGCCATCGACGTGCAGTACAACCGGCCGCCGCGTTCGGCACCGTGGTCGCCTTTGAACGCCCAACTTCCGGTCGCATGGCCAGCCTGGTCCTGTGATTCGACAAGGAAGTCGCGCATCTTCTCGTTCCACGCCTTCCACTTTTCTTTGTCGTCGAAATGCCGCATGACTTGCGTGGCATAGTAGTTGAAGTACATATTCGCGCGGCCTCCTTCGCCGATCGACGGGCCTTTTTTGGCGAGGAACTCCACACCTCGCCCCAACGCGGGATGATCTTGATCCCAGCCCAGATACATGCGGGACAAAAGACCGACCGCCGTGGTCGCGGCTCCTTGGCCGGGCCCGGTGTAGCCGTAATACGCGCCGCTTTCGGCGGACACGCTGTCCAGGAACTTGACCGCGCCGCGAATCACGTTGGGCGGCACTTGCAGGTAACCCATGTGGCCGCTCTTCAGCGCCATCAACTGCCAACCAACTGCCGAGGTGTCACCGGCTTGTCGCGGCGAATATCGCCAGCCGCCGCCCACCGGATCTTGGGCACTGACGATAAAGTTCAACGCACCTTGGGCGGGCATGATCAGCCGCTTGTCTTGTGTCATGGCATAGGCTTCGCAAAGCGTGATAGCACAAATCCCGTGGCCATACATGCTGCCACCGGGTTCGTTGAATCCGCCGTCCGCCTTTTGGTTGGCGACCAGAAAATCTAATCCCATGCCAACTTCTCTTTTATACGTGCCTTCCTGATGCGTTTGTCCCGCACCCAGGAACGGCATCAGGGCCATGCCGGTCGCAGCCCTCGGGGCCGAAGTGAGTGTTCCCGCGTGGTTACACTTGCCCGCACATTTGGGGCACGTGTTGTGGTCAAAGTTCCAATGGCCGTTGGTGTAAGAATCACCCGTATAGATTTGATGTTGCGAAAGCCAGCGGAGTGCCGCGGCGACAGCTTTTTCGCTGCCTTCGGTGCCGCCGTTCTTGCGCACCATATCGCCACGCATCGCACTGCCACGACCCGATACGCCCGTCCCTTGTACTGCGCCCAATTCGGTTAGCAGATCTGTTTTCGGAGCGGTTTGTTCGCCGAAGTCACTGAGTTCAACTGGTGCCGGAGCGACATCAATGTCCGAGGCGTCAAAGTCGTCCGGAGTTGGTGTGTCGACGGCCAGCGGCGTCGTGATCGATTCGGGACCGATCGTATTCTCAAATGCCTGGACATCGATCTCTTCGATCTCTTCGATGTCGAACGATTCCAACTCTTCCTGTTCTTCCTCAACTCGTTCGCTGATCACTTCGTGGACGAGATTTTCGATTTCGTCGCTGAACGAAAACATCGCCAAGACCAGCAACATAATGGCGTGCACGACCATGCTAACCAACCAACTTGGCACAGCGTTGAACAGAATAAATCGGCTTCCACCACCACCAAAATCTTCTTCCTCGCCATCTTCGCCCGGATTCGGCCCTGCGAGACCTGCCTTGGCCGCTGGCATCGCCTTGGCCGCGGGCATCGGCTTGGCTGCGGGCATCGGCTTGGCTGCGGGCATCGGCTTGGCTGCGGGCATCGGCTTGGCCGCTGGCATTGGGCGTTGGCCGGCTGGCATGGGTTTGCTAGGCATGGGAGCGGGTGCACCAGCAAGCGGTTGAGCGGCTGGCATCGGTTTCTTGGGAGGTGGCTGGGACGCCATAATCATTTGCTCCAATCAAATGTGGTCATCGCCTACAGGATCTCTGAAGCGAGTAAACGCATAATGCGTTTATGTGTTTATCGAATTAACAAGCAGAGTAGTTGTGGATGCGATGGAATGGCCCGCAATATTTTCCAACAGCACCGTATTAATTTGGCCAATTCTAGGGGTTACGCAAGGAAATCTAATATACCTACCGATCAAGATTACTGGAATCACCTTTCAGGCAAACCAATCCCCCTCAAAACGACGGCTCGTGGATCGAGGTCATAACCCATTAAAATTGAGTACTTTACCGCAATCCACTGGGAGTGGAGCGCCGGATTTGCCAACTGAATTAATGTCGCTGGCTTAGGCTTCGTTACGTGGAATTCGCATTATTCCCGAAATTTCCGATATTCTGGCATTTCTCCTCTTGGGCGAGAGTTTGGTAGCTTGGGACCGCCGAGTGGGTCGGGACCATCGTCAGGAGCCAATGGGACGGGACAATCGCCCCATCCCTCGGCACAAACCAAAAAAGCCTGCCTGCCCACGCGGCGACGTTTTCGATACAATCCATGCTTCCAAAATACAAATTTCATCCGCAACAATCATATCCACGAAGGTGTAACTGATGGCAGCCAAAAAGAAGGGCGGAAAAAGCAAAAAGAAGGCCGAAACAATTCATCTCGTTTGTGAAGAAACGGGTGACTACAACTATTCGATCCGACGCAAGCCGGGTGGCGAGAAGTTGAAGATCAAGAAGTATAGCCCTCGTCTGCGCAAACACACCGTGCATGTCGAGAAGAAGAAATAACTAAAGCGGACAGACTTCGAAAGTTTTGAAGACTTCGGAAGTCTAAATCAAATGGTCAGGCCAACATGGACAAGCGTTGGCGCGTTCAGCCTCACGATTCGGAACGGATTTCCCACCTTCAGAGGCGGGCGGGGGTATCACCGCTTGTCGCTCAGCTTCTCCTTTCTCGCGACATTGACGACCCGGGGTACGTCAAAGAGTTTCTCGATCCCAAGTTGACTGGTTTGCGCGATCCGGACGAATTGCCGGGCATGATCGATGCGGCCGATCAAATTCACACGGCAGTGTTGGCGGGACGACGCATCGTCATCTATGGCGACTACGACGCCGATGGAATGACCTCGACGGCGATCCTCTATTTGTGCTTGCGATTGTTGGGCGCGGATGTTGGTTACCATGTGCCCAATCGTTTGGACGACGGCTATGGGGTCAACCACGATGCGCTGCGTTCGTTGAGTGATCGCGGCGCGGAAGTGATTGTCACCGTTGATTGTGGGATCACCAGTGTTGATGAAGCCCTGACCGCTCGTGAGCTTGGTCTGGAATTGATCGTCACGGATCATCATGAGATGGCGGACAGGTTGCCATCCGCCGCCGCAATTGTTCATCCACGATTGCCGGGGCACGGCTATCCGTTTCACGGTCTTTGCGGCGCGGGAGTGGCGTTTAAGCTCGCTTGGGCATTGTGCCAACGGGCCAGTGATTCGAAAAAAGTCGCACCCGCGATGCGAGAGTTCTTGCTGACCGCCATTGGTTTGGCGGCGATCGGCACGGTGGCTGACGTCGTGCCGCTGTTGGATGAAAATCGCATCATCGTTCGTCACGGCCTCAACAGCTTGCAGCATCGGCCGGTGCGTGGTCTGGCACCGTTAATGAAACTTGCCAAGTTAGACGGCAAACCGTCACTGGCGAGCGAGGATATCGGTTTTATGCTCGCGCCGCGCTTGAACGCCGCCGGACGATTGGGACAAGCCGGGCTGGCTGTCGAATTGCTGACAACCGATTCCGAAGAACGCGCGGCAAAGTTGGCCGAGTACATTCAAGAGTTGAACAAGAATCGAGAGAGTCTTGATCGCAGCATTTATCTGGGCGCGAACAAGCAGATCAAAGAGCAGTTCAATGCCGAAGGCGATCCGGCGTTTGTGCTGGCCGATCGTGGTTGGCATGCCGGCGTCATCGGAATCGTGGCCGGTCGCATCGCCGAAAAATACAATCGTCCCACGATTCTCTTGTCGATGGATGAGCTGGGCATCAAGCCGGCGATGGGTTCCGCACGCACCGCGAGCGGCTTCAATCTATACGAAGCTTTGAATGCATGTTCCTCTCATTTGGTCTCGCACGGCGGCCACGCAGCGGCGGCCGGGCTGAAGATCAACGAGGCAGACATCGATGTTTTTCGAGGCGAGTTCTGCGAGTTCGCGGCTGGAGCCATTTCCGAAGACGATCGCGTGGGTGAATTGCAAATCGACGCCGAAGCACCGTTTAGTCAGTTGACGCTGCGCACCGTCCAGCAAATCGAGCAACTTGCTCCCTTCGGCCAAGCCAATCCGAGGCCGGTCTTTTGTACGTCCGCCGTCAAGCTGGTCGAACCACCCAAAAGAATGGGCAACGGCGATCGGCATCTGTCGCTGAAGCTCGTTCATCACGGCGTTCGGCTGCGGGCGGTCGCGTTTGGCAAAGGTGAGTGGGCCGATGAATTGAAAGACGTCGAGGGGCCGCTCGATCTGGTTCATCGCCCGGTGATCAACGAGTATCGTGGTCGTCGCAACGTCGAGCTGCATCTGGTCGACTGGCGGCTGGCACAGTCGACGGTCGCGACGGGATGAGCCCCAATGGACGCCCCTTCGGAAGCTCGCCGCAAAATGGTCGAGCAACAACTCAAGTCGCGTGGCATTCGCTCACCCCAAGTTCTGGAAGTCATGGCGCGTGTGCCGCGCGAGCACTTCGTGCCTCGCGAATCGGCCGCCAGCGCGTTTGCCGATCAGGCGCTGCCGATTGATTGCGATCAAACGATCAGCCAGCCATACATGGTTGCCTTGATGACCGAGTCTCTCGAGCTGACGGGCGGCGAGCGTGTGTTGGAAATCGGCACAGGCAGCGGTTACCAGACGGCGATTCTCGCGGAACTTGCGGCGGAAGTTTACACCGTCGAACGCCACAAGCTGCTGTTGCTTTCGGCACAAACGCGGTTAAACGAATTGGAGTACCGAAACATCTACTTTCGCCATGCGGATGGCCGTGAAGGCTGGGCTGATGAGAGTCCTTTCGACCGAATCATCATCACGGCCGCGGCCGAGTCATGTCCAACTGGATTGATGTTGCAACTCGCCGACGACGGGCTGTTGATTGGTCCCTTTGGTACGAGCGAAGTTCAAACGTTGCAAGTCATGCGCAAAGTCAATGGGCAGCAACAGCAAACGGAATTGACTCGCTGCCGATTTGTGCCGCTGGTCTGAATCGCTACCGCGCGGTCCAGCCGCCGTCGACGACCAGCATGCTTCCCGTCATGTAACTGGCCGCGTCGCTGGCTAGAAAGATTGCTGCGCCTTGAATCTCTTTTAACTCGCCCCAACGGCCCAACGCGACAGCACCGACGATGAACTTTTTGGTGTGTTCCTGGTCGGCGATAGGGATATTCATCGGCGTCAAAAATGGTCCCGGACAAATCGCATTGACGGTGATGCCAAACGTAGCGAGTTCCAGACCGAGCGCGCGTGTCATCTGCGTCACCGCTCCTTTGCTGGACGCGTACGGCGTTCGGTTTTCAAGCCCCACGAGTCCCAACGTGCTGGACAAGTTGACAATCCGGCCGTACCCGGCTTCTTTCATTTTGGGAACGACCGCACGGGCCACCAGCCAGACTCCGTTGACGTTGATGTCTTGCACGCGCTTGAATTCTTCGTAACTCAATTCGTCAATCGGCCCGCGTTCGTTGATGCCCGCGTTATTGATCAAGATATCGATCTTGCCAAACTCGTCCATCGCCCGTGTGACGAGAGCATCGACCGCCGCGGGATCGACGACGTCGGATTCGATGCCGATGGCTTTGTGGCCAAAGTCCTTGGCGATTTGCTCGGCCGTCGCCGCGGCTTCATCCGCGTGTCGGCTGGTGATCAAAACGTCCGCACCGGCAGACGCCAAGCCTGCGGCCATCGCTTCGCCAAGACCTTTCGACCCGCCGGTGATGATTGCAGATTTTCCACTTAAATCGAATTGTTTAATGCCTGGCAACATGGGATGACCTCAAAAGAAACGCGTGATGAAAGTGAGTGATTGGCGTATTGTACTGCGCAGGCGAGTAGGCCGGAACAAGGTTGCGCAGTTCCGGCGATGATGCTTAAGATGCCGGAACTGCGCAACCTTGTTCCGGCCTACTCACTCACTGCCCACTCGTCTGTTTCGCCCGGCGTGACGTGATTGCCCGTTTGACTGTTTCGATGTACTCTTCACGACCGAAAAGACGGACGGGAAGGACCGCGAAGGCACCGAGTTGCAATAGATCGTCTTCGTAGCCGGGCGAGATGGTCGAAACGATCACTGGCGATGTGATATCCATTTCGGCAAGTCGATTGAGCACTTCCACCGGACCGCCGTCAGGGACCTCCATGCCACAGATGATACAATCTGGCTCGACCGCGACTTGCGAGAGATAGGATTGAACACCACTGAACGTGCGCACCGCGTAACTCATTTGCTTTTCAAAAAACCGTTTGAACAACAGTCGATAGACGTTGCGGTTTTTGATCACATCGATCCGCGGCGCGAGATTCAATCCTGTACCGTCGCAAGTTTGACAAGCTTCGACAACCGTAAAGCCAACGTACTTGCCCGTGCCGTGGCAGTCTTCGCAGGATGCGGATGACGCGAGAACGCATTCGATGTGGCCGTCGCGATGGACCGTAGTGTCTTCAATCAAATCGGCAATCTTGAAATCTGGTGGTGGGTCGGTGTTCAACAGGCTCTGCAATGCCTCGCGGGCTGTGCAGCCGTCCCACACATGATCTTCACGACCGGATCGCCAAGCATACCAATGATTGTCGTCACCGGCTGTCTCAAGAATAATCCGTGTGTGCTTGCCCGCCGTGTGTTCCATAATGTTGCATTATACGAATCTGGCAAGTGTCAGACAAAAAAGCGCCAAAAAAAGCAGAATCAAGAAGGGGTCAGGTACCTTTGCCGAAACAGCCCGCAGGGTGCTTTGCACAAAGGTACCTGACCCCTTTTTGAATCTGCCAAAAAACAAAGGGCTTGATCGGACGTGGCTCTAGCCGATCAAGCCCTTTCACCGTGAAAAAACAGCTCCAGCCCAATTCGGGCGGTTTGTTTGTTCGCCTAACCTGTGCGACTCATTGCTTAAGATCCACGGGCATCCATGTTCGGTTTTTATAATGACGACGAGCTTCAGGGCGGGGGGGACCCTAAAGCTCGCTGGGTCGAGTACCTGTCGTCATTGTTGATTACGTTTCGCAGATGCCGTGCCAAACTACACATCCCGTGCATGGCAAGTAAGAAATCCACCGCTTTGCACCCCACGCTACAAGATTCCGCTGCCGCTCGGCTGCAAAACGTGCCGCTTCAAAATGTACATTTTACAATTTTGATGTCACAAGTCGGAACGCAAAAGGCTGAGCGTTACCGCCTGGAACACCTGATCCATCTTGTCACACTCTGAGCTTTCCGCCTGATAGAGGACCAGGCAGGTCCGGTCGCCGTGGTGAAACGCGATGGCTCGCGCCGTCACGACTCGAACCAACGTCCTGCCGGTTGGCAGCCATTCGACGTCGACGTGACGTGTCCGAGAGACCGTTAACATCTCACCGGCAAGCAGGTTATCGCTCGGCAAAGCCTTATCTCATGAGCAACCGTTGCGTTGACTTTTCGTCGAATCGAATATGATACCTCGCTTGGAACGTCAGGCAACAACTTTGCCAACTGACTAAGCTGTTCCCGCGAAAGATGTTTGCCCAAGTCAGCAGCGATACGACCCAAATCGATTTGAATATGGCACCATAGTGGGTACCGTTCCGGATTGGTTGGCACCACTGTGGGCACCGTTGCGCAGACGAGATCGTTGCTGATTAACGGCGACGACCCATGCGGTGCTGATCAGTTCGGCGGCGAGTGGGGGGGTAGATCGCGTGTTTATGATCAAGCCTGCACATATCCGAACGCTAGAAAGACTTAGACTTGGTGTCACTGGGACGGTTAGGCCGCTTCCGGTCCCGGATTCAGAATGGCACAATCTGTTCAAGGAATTGTTGGCGCACGCTGCCAATTCTCCGTAATGAAAATTCAGAAACATCCCGTCAGACCGAAGCGAGAGGTCGCGAATGACAGACCGCCAAACTGCGCCATACGGTACTTGGAAATCTCCGATCAGTTCGGACCTCATCGTCTCAGACGTCGTCCAACTGAGTGACCCCGCCATCGATGGAAGGGACATCTATTGGACAGAGTTGCGACCGACTGAAGGCGGACGCGTTGTCCTTGTGAACCGCACTCCGGACGGCTCAACGACGGACGTCACGCCGCCGGGGTTCAATGTTCGGACGCGGGTCCACGAGTACGGCGGTGCCCCGTTTGTCGTTCGGAACGGCACCGTCTGGTTTTCAAATTACGACGATCAGCGTCTCTATCGACAGACGATCGGCACAACTCCGGTTCCACTGACCGCCGAGGCAGATCTGCGCTGGGCAGATGGAATTCTGGACGAATCGCGGTACCGCCTCATCTACATCCGCGAAGATCACACCGTCGCTGCCCCCGAGCCCGTTAACGCAATCGTGGGCTTCGGCCTCGACCAAGCCAGTCCTGAGGTTGTCACCTCAGGTTGCGATTTCTATTCCAACCCTCGGCTCAGTCCGGACGGTACACAACTTGCTTGGCTGGAGTGGAATCACCCAAACATGCCGTGGGACGGAACTGAATTGTGCGTCGCTCAACTGGACGATGCCGGCCGGGTGAGCAGCATGCAGCGGATCGCAGGCGGCATGGACGAGTCTGTTTTGCAGCCGCTGTGGTCCCCTGACGGAATGCTGTATTTCATCAGTGATCGGAGCGGTTGGTGGAACCTGTATCGCTGGACGGACCAGAGTATTGATTCGATTATCGAGAAGAATGCTGAGTTTGCCGGACCTTCGTGGGTATTCGGCCTCGCGTCGTACGGGTTCGAGTCGCCTGAGTCTCTGCTATGTGTTTACAATGAAAGCGGCCAGGCCCATCTCACGCAGATCAATACGCGGACACTGCAATCTCGGCGGATCGACACCCCGTTTACAAGCATCAGCTACCTCAAAGTGGCGAACGGTCAGGCCGTGTTTCTGGGAGGCTCGCCCACAGCTCCCAGCGCCGTGGCCCGTCTGGATCTCGCGACCGGCTCACTCGAAACACTGCGCAGTTCTAGTACTGTTGAAGTCGATTTGGGCTACCTGTCGATTGCTGAATCGATCGAGTTTCCGACAGAAGGCGGACGGACCGCTCACGCATTTTACTATGCCCCGGCAAATTGTGATTTTCAGGGGCCAACCGATGAATCTCCGCCATTGCTGGTCCGTTCGCACGGAGGCCCGACGGGCGCCGCGACACACGATTTCAATCTGGGTGTTCAGTACTGGACCAGCCGCGGCTTCGCGTTCGTGGATGTGAACTACGGAGGCAGCACCGGCTACGGCCGGGAATATCGCAATAGACTGCGAGGCAACTGGGGCATCGTTGATGTCGATGACTGTGTAAATGCCGCACAGCATCTGGTCAGGCAGGGGTTGGCTAATCCGGACCGCTTAGCGATCGACGGTGGAAGCGCCGGCGGCTACACGACTTTGTGCGCGCTGACGTTTCGCGACGCATTCACCGCAGGTGCCAGTTTGTACGGGTTGAGCGATCTAGTTGTCTTTGTCGGTGACACGCACAAGTTCGAGAGTCGCTATCTCGATTCGCTGATTGGCCCTTGGCCTGAACACGAAGACATATACCGTCAGCGGTCCGCGATAAATTCGGTCGATCAGTTATCCTGCCCGGTCGCATTTTTTCAGGGCGACGAGGATAAGATCGTCCCGCCGAACCAGGCGGAACTGATGGTCAATGCGTTGCGAGAGAAAGGACTACCTGTCGCTTACGTACTGTTCGAAGGCGAACAGCACGGCTTTCGAAAAGCTACCAACATCAAGCGCGCGCTCGACGGAGAGTTCTATTTCTTTTCACGAATCTTCGGCTTCGATCCCGCCGAGAACCTTGAACCGTTGGAGATTGAGAACTTGGATTGAAGAGGCGATAACCCGAGTGATCGTGATCAACCTTTTGTCCGTCAATTCGATCCGGCAACGCCCTGCTTTGATGGAACGACCGCCACGATTCGAGTAGGACCACCACTTCCGCCGCGGATTTTCATCGGTAGCGCGATGACCGTGAAACCGCTTGTGGGCACGTCATCCACCATCGCCACGTTCTCCAGCGCGGGAATGTTGTGCTTGAACAATGTGACGTGAGATTGGAAATGCGTCGACTGGCCGAAGTCAATGCTGGGCGTGTCGATACCGACGGCCTTGACCGCCCGATGTTCGGTTAACCACTTTGCCGCGTCTGGGTGCAAACCAGGAAAATGCAATTCGGCGACCGCTTCGAGCCCCGTACGGTCGGTGCCAAGATATCGCTTGCGATCTGGCCAGTGGTTGCTCCAGCCGGTTCGTAGCAACACGATCACGTCCACCAATTGCCTTTCATGTTTTTCTTCCCAACGCCGCAGATCGCCAACGCCGACTTGGTAATCACGGTCTTTCGCGCACGGCGCGGAAACATCGACCACCGCGCCTCGACCGATCAGTCGTTTCAACGGAATTTGATCGACGGTTTGCCGCCCTTTGTAAAAATGAATCGGAGCATCGAGATGAGTGCCCCCATGTTCCGCGGTCGTTAGACGATTGGCGGCGTAGTAGTAACCTTTTTCGGTTACACCCGCAAATCGAGTTTCCAGAACGAACCCCTTTTCGGTGGGCCAGTAGATGGTCTGCTTGTCGAATGAATGAGTCAAGTCGATGAATCTCCCGTCAAACGGATCGTCAGCCAGCACATTCCCATACAGGATCAACCAAAAAACCAATTGCGTGGCGGGCAAGGTTGTTTTCATAATTCTCTCCTATTGAAGGAAAACAAAATCGGCATGACATAGCCCAAGCCCCAGTTGAAGTCCTGTGCAATGTATGCGAAGTACTGGCACCCCTCTGTTGGACGGCGAAGTCTTCCCAAATCGCTGCGGATTTCGCAAAATCATTACATCCGTTTGACGAATACCCCGACAGTCTCTTTTTCGGCTGGGCCACTCGGCCTAAGCGTAACCTAGATTTGAGTCGACTATGACTGAGTTTCTCGAAACTTGTTTTTCCGGTCCGGCGTTGCCCGCTTCGATACTGTTGCTTGCTGTCATTGGTTATTGGTTGTTAGTCGTTGTCGGTGTCATCGGGCTTGAGATGCTCGATTTCGATTTTGACGTCGATGTGGATTTAGATGCCGACGGAATGTTGAATTCGGTCATGAGTGCCGGCGCGGTCACGTTCAAGTTTTTGAATATTGGCCAATTGCCGATCAACCTATGGCTCAGCGTATTTGCGATTTCAGTCTGGGTGATTTCCTTGGTTTGGACAACTCCGGAAACAAGCTTCTGGATGACAACACTGATCGTACTAAGAAACTTTGCCGTTGCACTAGTACCAACGAAAATCCTGACCCAGCCATTACGAGGAAGATTCGAGCCGATTGAACCGGTCGAGAAAGAGGATCTGGTCGGGGTCGTCGGCGAAGTTTCGACAGCAGACGTTTCGCAAACGTCCGGCCAAGGTAGATTCAAAGGCGATGCAGCTCCACTGCTGCTGAATGTGCGGACGATTCAAGGAGTCTTGCCGAAAGGCGAACAGATTCGGATCGTCGAATATGACGCCGAACAAGATATTTTCAAAGTAGAGAAAGCCGTCACAAAAGACGTTTAGCGAGGAAGAAAGCATGTATAGCAAATTGTTTGATGGACTTGGCTTCGTGCTCATGGGCGATATTTATGAGACGCTTGCGTACGTTGGCATTGGCGTCGCGGTTTTTCTCTTCGTTGTGCTTTGTGCCGGAATTCTCTTTGCTCAGTTTTACAAAAAAGTTGGACCAGACGAGGGACTTGTCCGATCTGGAGCCGGCGGGCTTCGAGCGGCAACGGGTCGAGGTATTTTTGTATGGCCGATTCTTCATAAAGTCGAAAAGATGGATTTGTCAGTCAAACGTATTGAAATCAAGCGTCAAGCGGAAAACGGATTGATCTGTCGCGACAACATGCGGGCTGACATCGAAGTTGCATTCTTCGTACGAGTCAACAACGAACTCAAGGACATCTTAGATGTCGCACAATCGGTTGGCTGTGAACGCGCATCGGATCTTCAGAGATTGACCGAACTGTTCGATGCCAAGTTTTCCGAAGCATTGAAAACGGTTGGAAAACAGTTCGACTTTGTTGAGCTATTTGTTGAACGAGATCGATTCAAGCAAGAAATTCTCAATGTGATCGGTACCGACCTGAATGGATACGTGCTGGATGACTGTGCGATTGATTACCTCGAACAGACCCCCGTCACCAAACTCGACCCCCAAAATGTTCTCGACGCTGAGGGTATCAAGAAGATCACGGATCTGACCGCCAAAGAGCACATCGTTTCGAACGACATTACACGGGAAAAAGAAAAAACGATCAAGAAGCAAGATGTTGAGGCACGCGAAGCGATCCTCGAACTGGAGAAGCAGCAGGTCGAAGCCGAAGAAAAGCAACGTCGCGAGATCGCCGAGATTGCTGCTCGTGAACAGGCTCAGGCTCAGAAAGTTCGTGAAGAAGAACGACTCAAAGCCGAATCGGCTCGCATCACAACGGAAGAAGAGATCTTTGTTGCCGAGGAAAACAAAGACCGCCAGATTATCGTCGCTCGCCGAAACAAAGAGCGAACCGATGCGGTCGAAACCGAGCGTGTCGAAAAAGACCGCGGCCTGGAAGCCACCGAACGCGAGCGTGTCGTCGGTGTTGCCCAGGTCACCAAGGACAAGGACATCGAAGTCGAAAAGCGAAACATCCAGGAAGCGATTCGCGAACGCGTGGTGGTCGAACGGGCAGTTGTCGAAGAGCAGGAAAAGATCAAAGACACCGAGCAATTCGCCGGTGCCGATCGATCCAAACGGGTCGTCATCACCAAGGCCGAAGAAACGGCACAACAAGACTTGGTCAAGGAAGTTAAAGCCGCCGAAGCCGCCAAGAGCGCGTCGGAGTTGATCGCCGAAAAGACGGTTATCGAAGCCGAGGCTTCGCGTGCCGCGTCCGAGAAGGACATGCAGGCGACCAAGATGTTGGCCGAAGCCAAGACGGCTGACGAAGCCGCGAAGGGCTTGGCTGAAGCTCAAGTCCAAGCGGCCAAAGCCGACTCCCTGGAAAAAGAAGGCACGGCCGAAGCCAGCGTCACCCAAAAGAAACTGGTCGCCGAAGCCAAGGGCCAGGAAGCCAAAGCCGTGGCCATCGAAAAGGAAGGCACGGCGGAAGCAACCGTTACTCAGTTGAAGTTCAGCGCCGAAGCCAAGGGTATCGAAGATAAGGCCGAAGCGATGAAGTTGTTCGATGGCGTGGGCCGCGAGCACGAAGAGTACAAACTGCAACTGAACAAAGACAAGGACATCGAGATCGCCGGCATCCAGGCTCAGGCCGACATCGCCGACGCCCAGTCACAGATCGTTGGCGAGGCTCTGAAGAGTGCCCGCATCGACATCGTCGGCGGCGAGACCGAGTTCTTCGACAAGATCATCGACTCGGTCAAGGCCGGTAAAGCAGTCGACCGCTTCGTTTACAACAGCGAAGTTGCAACGGACGTCAAGAACACGTTCTTCAACGGCGACCCCGAGTACTTCAGCCATAAGTTGCAAGGGTTGGTTGAACAGTTCAACCTGAGCACCGATGACGTGAAGGACCTGTCGATCGCCGCGTTGATCGCCAAGATGCTTGGTCTGACCAGCAGCGACGGCATCCGCAACGAGTTGCATCGTTTGCTCGGCATGGCCCAAAACATCGGCGTTGCCAACGACAAGTTGGAATCGGTCCAATTGGAAGACGCGGGCAGTGCGAAATAACCAGGGTTTGGCAGCCGCGGAGCGGCGAAATCGTGTAGCCTGGGGTTTAAACCCCAGGAACACGAGCGAAAATAATCGCCAGGCCCTGGAAGGGCGACATCGCGAATCATGCCGCCAAACGATGTCGCCCCTACCGGGGCTCGGTGCTCATTTCGCGACGACTACCAGGGGTTAACACCCCTGGCTACATGATTTCGTCCCGCTGGGACTAACAACCAATGTCGCAAGAACTCGAAAACAACGCCGAATCCGCTGAGCAGCAGACGCAGCTTGAGTCCGGCACGTATGAAATCATCCGGAATCGGTTGAATTCGCACGGCAAGGAACTTCGTTTGCGGCTCGACAAGCTCAACCACTCGCGCAAGGAAGTTTTCGGTTCGATCGAAATGACGCTCCGCGGAACTGAGCGGATTACGACTGAACACAACTGCGTCCCGCGCGACATGGTTTCGATCGGTAGCCAATTGCTATTCGGCTACAACATCCATTTCGGGTTGAAAACGGAGACGCACCTAAAGGACGTTTTCTCGGTTTACAAATTCTCCGAAAACGCGTTTCACGAAAAACCGCTCGACCTGATCAACGACGAACAGTTCCTGCGCGACTTCAAGGAAGTCTACCGGTACTACAAAAACGCCGAGTTCGCCAAGTTCTTCGTCACCGGAGTGCACCTGTATATGGTCTTCCGCGTCGGCCAAAATGCGGGCGACATCAAGTCGTTCAAGTGGGCCATTCACGGCGATTCGCTGGCCTACATGGACAACCGCAGCGATCACGAAGTCCGCTTCCCGCCGCAGCACGAGTTCGAGTGGACCCGCACGACGCGCGACATGCACCACTTCGGCGAACACCCGCACATCTCAATCGAAGATCGTGTGTTCGTCGAAACAATCGGCGGCGACCTGACGATCAAAATCGAAAACAGCACCGAGTCGGGCGAAGGCGTCTACGAAGAACCCGTCGAAAATGTCGACCAGACACTAGACGACGCCGAGATCTATTACGCGTGCGTCGGCAACATCGTGTTGCTCAAGATCCGCCCGTACCAGGAAAAAGATTTCCGCTACATCGTCTACAACGAAAAAATCCAACGCTGTCGACGGCTCGATTCGATCGCCCACGCCTGCGTGCTGTTGCCCGACGACCAGGGGCTGGTGTTTTCGAACGGCTACTACCTGCAGAACGGCGAGCACAAAACGTTCGAAAGCGGGCTGACCGACATGCTGTACGAACGGCGGCTGGCCGCCCCTAACGGCGAAGATTTCCTGTTCGTTTTTTACAACCGGCTGTCCGGCACCTACGTCCTGCTGCCGTACAACTTGATCGAGCAACGCGTCGACACGCCGATCATCTGCCACGGCTCGACATTGTTCAACGCTGGCGAAATGATCTGCTTCAAGTCGCAAGACGAAGCGGCCAAGCACCATGCGATTCAAATCTGGCAGACGCCGTACGTCGGCGAAGATTTCGTCCCGCACACGAACACCGACTCGTTTCTTTACAAAATCGGCAACCGCGACATCGTCCGCGGCATGGCCGAGTGCCACGAAGTGTTGAAGCTGATCGACAAGGAAGACACGTACGCCAATCTGTACGTCGACATCGTCAAGGAGTCGGGCGACATCATCGATTCGTACTTCTGGATCGACAGCCCTCAGACGCACAACTTGAAAGAGCCGCTGGTCGAAATTCGCGGTGCGGCGACTTCGGCAATCGACGAGTTCGACAAAGTCGTCCGAGTCAAACAAAACACGTCTCGCCAAACGAACGACGTCACCAAACAAACGCGCGAGATCGTCGAAACCGTCCATCACCGCCGGTTCGAACATATTGACGAATTCGTCAACTCGCTCGGCGATCTGCGGCGCATCCGCGGCGACATCATTTCACTGCGTGACTTGCGCTACGTCGACACGGCGCTCGTCGAGTCGCTCGAAACCGAAGTTGCCGAGCACGCCGAAAAGCTGTCGCATCGCTGCGTCGAATTTCTGCTCGACCCGAACGCCCTGACTCCGTACCAGCAAGGCGTCGAGGCCGAAGCCGCTAAGATCGACAAGCTAACCAAGGTGACCGACGCCAAAAAGGTCGAAGAAGACATCGCCACCAGCGCGGCCGAGCTGGAAATGCTGATCGAAATCGTCAGCAACTTGAAGATCGACGACGCCACGCATCGCACCACGATCATCGACAATATCTCGGCGATTTTTGCGACTGTGAACCAGGCTCGCGCCGGACTCAAAACGAAAACCAAAGAACTGATGTCCGTCGAAGGTGTCGCCGAATTCAATTCGCAGATGAAGTTGATGAACCAAAGCGTCGTCAACTACCTGGACATTTGCGACACGCCCGACAAGTGCGAAGAGTTTCTCACCAAGATTATGATCCAACTCGAAGAACTCGAAGGCCGCTTTGCCGAGTTCGACGAGTTCGTTATCCAACTGACCGAGAAGCGAGAAGAGATCTACAACGCTTTCGAGACCCGCAAACTCGCGCTGGTCGAAGCTCGCAACAAGCGGGCCAGCTCGTTGATGAGCGCCGCCGAGCGGATCTTGAAAGGCATCAAGACCCGCGTGGACAGCCTCGAATCGGTCAACGACATCAACGGCTACTTCGCGTCGGACTTGATGATTGAAAAGATTCGCGACATCGTCGACCAACTCGGCGAACTAGACGACACGGTCAAAGTCGACGACATCCAAAGTCAACTAAAAACGATTCGCGAAGACGCCGTCCGTCAACTCAAAGACCGGCAGGACCTGTTCGTCGGCGGCGAAAACGTCATCCAATTCGGCAACCACCGCTTCTCGGTCAATGTCCAGCAGCTCGACCTCACCACGGTCCTGCGCGACAACCAGATGTACCTGCACCTGACCGGCACCGACTTCTTCGAGCCCATCGAGCACGAAGAATTGAACTCAATGCGTGATATCTGGCAACAAGAAGTGATCTCCGAAAACCGAGAAGTCTACCGTGCCGAGTACCTGGCCTTCCAATTGTTCGCAGCGTTCAGCGCTGTGGTCGGGTCTCCCGACCCGACCACCGGACCGACCGAAGGTCTCCCAAGCATCGCAGAGTTCCTCAAACAAGACAACGAACAACAACTAGCCACGGTCCAACGTTTCATGGGCCCGCGTTACACCGAAGCCTACTCCAAAGGCGTCCACGACCACGACGCCTGCCGAATCATCAAATCGCTGCTCCGCATGAAAACCACCATCGGCCTGCTTCGCTACCACACGCAAGCGAGAGCAATGGCCACCGTCTACTGGCACTGGTTTGGCGACAAAAAAGAGAAGAACTTGATCGCCGCCAAGCTGTCTGGCTTCGGTTCGATCGGCGAGCTTTTCTCCGCCACGACAACGCAGCAAGGCTACATCACCGAACTAACGGGATTGCTCGAATCGTTCGCCGACGATTCGGGTTTGTTCCCCGCATCCCTCGCTGCCGAAGCTGCCGAGTATCTTTTCTGCGAACTTACGGAAATCGACGACTTCGTCACTAGCCACGTCGCCGCCGAGATGCACGACGGCTTCCAAACGCACCTCAAGGCGAGCGGTTACACCGAGAAGTTCAAAACATCCCTGAAGTCCGTCCACCGAGAAATGGCCAGTTGTTTCACGTTGGCCCGCGATTGGGTTAAGGCGTTCCTCGAAGGTCGCACGGGACAGCCGTTTGCGATCGACCAAAACGACTACATCGACGAAGTTGCCACGCTGCTGGTCCTCGGCAAAATAAACCGCAACCAAATTGTCGAGGCACATGTCACGCAAGAACTCACTGGCATGGTCGGCTCACACGCGGTGATCGATGGCGGCCGGTATCTGCTAAACTACAACCAGTTCACTCACAAGCTGGCGACCTACTGCGACACCGTCGTCCCGCAGTTCCGCCGCTACATCGACCTGAAAAAAGAAATCGTCGAATCGGCGCGGCACGATGTACGCCTTGACGAGTTCCGCCCCCGAGTACTCACGTCGTTCGTCCGCAACCGCTTGATCGACCAGGTCTACCTGCCGCTGATAGGCGACAACCTGGCGAAACAAATTGGCGTGGTTGGTGAAGGAAAACGAACCGACTTGATGGGCCTGCTGCTGCTCGTCTCGCCGCCCGGTTACGGCAAAACGACGTTGATGGAGTACATCGCCAACCGCCTGGGCATCATCTTCATGAAGATCAACGGCCCGGCGCTGGGCCACGAAGTCACGTCGCTCGACCCGTCGGCCGCTCCCAACGCTGGCGCTCGCGAAGAAGTCGAAAAGCTGAACCTCGCCCTCGAGATGGGCGACAACGTGATGCTGTACCTCGACGACATCCAGCACTGCAACACTGAGTTCCTGCAAAAATTCATCTCGCTCTGCGACGCCCAAAGAAAAATCGAAGGCGTCTACAAAGGCCGCACGCGAACCTACGACCTGCGCGGCCGCAAAGTGGTCGTCGTGATGGCCGGCAACCCGTACACCGAGAGCGGCGAGAAATTCCAAATCCCCGACATGCTCGCCAACCGAGCCGACGTCTACAACCTGGGCGAAATCATCGGCGACACCGCCGACGCCTTCGAAATGAGCTACCTGGAAAACTCGCTCACATCGAATCCCGCGTTAAACAAACTAGCCAGCCGCAGCCAAAAAGACGTCTACGAAATCATCCGCCTGGCCCAGCGCGAAGACGCCGAAGGAGCCGACCTTGAGGGCAACTATTCGCTCGAAGAACTAAACGAAATGGTCGCCGTGATGCGCAAGTTGATGCAAGTCCGCGACGTAGTCCTGTCGGTCAACCGCCAATATATAGAAAGCGCGAGTCAGTCGGACGAATACCGCACCGAGCCCGCCTTCAAGTTGCAAGGTTCGTATCGAAACATGAACCGAATCGCCGAAAAAGTCGTCCCCATCATGAACGACGCGGAGCTACAAACGCTAATCGTAAGCAACTACGAAAACGACTCGCAGACTTTAACATCCGACAACGAAGCCAACATGCTCAAATTCAAAGAGCTAATCGACATCCTAACCAAGTCAGAGTCAGACCGCTGGACCAACATCAAGAAGACTTTCCAACAAAACACAAAGCTAAAAGGCGTAGGAGCCGAAGACCAATTCGGCCAAGTCATCATCCAACTAAGCTCCTTCAGCGAAGGCCTAAACAACATCGGCACTGCATTGAAGGACGGCATCAGCCATCTCTCCAATGGCACGTCGACACCAAAGGAAGACAAAGTCGGCGAACTGATCGACAACATCCGCTCTCTCAAAGGCGGATTGGATGAGATTAGTGGCGTTCTCAACGCTGGCCTAGACAAGATGTCTTCAGGCAGTAAGCCAGACCAGTAATATGTAATTTCAAAACTGCGTCTGAAGATGTGTTACCGAAAGCCGACTGACAAAATCCTTAAATTGCTTTTTCATGATTGCTTTAGTGCCGTCGACGCTGACGCCTAAATGCTTTGCAAACTCTTCAAATCCGTCCTTTTTCAGATCTTTGTACGCCTTGTCGGCGACGGTCAAGATGCGATCTACGTTGTCAGTTGTAACTCGATCCATAAGCACTTTTATCTCTAAAGCCGCTTCTCTCGCTGCCACGAGTTCGCGATCACGCGCTGATGGTGGCACGACTCTCCCTGAAGACTCTATCCATTCACAAATTGCATCAACTATTTCTTCCCTCGATCCAGACAACTCAATACCTAACTTCTTCCCAACTTTTCCAAGATCGGAAATTGACAGCTTCCGAAAATCATCGACAAACGTAGGCACAGTCTCACTGGATTGTCGCTCGCACAATGATTTCGCGCGACTCGCAATTACCGGAACAGTTGTTCGAGATGCCTTTACGAGTGCGTTAATCTGTTTTGCGATTTGTGGAAGGGATTCGCCAGGAAACTCGTTCAAGATGTCGCGAATCGCGCGGATACTCTTTTGAGCTGACGAAGAAAGGCACGGTTCCAAGTCGAGCAACTTCGTCAAAAAATCATCTTGGCTGGATTGCATAACCTATCTCCAAACTGCTTGCGAAACGCGACCCAATAATTCGTTTGCCATCCCTCGATATATATTGTGGCCATCTTTGCAAGTACCAAGAGGCTCACTTCCCTCTGCATAAGTGGGTATCAATGGACTTTCAAAAACAGTGTGCTCAAGAATTCCATCTCGAGCAAAATCGTATGGGTGGATGGACGCTTGAAGGCGCTCGAATTGCCGCTTCTCAAGTTTTGTTAACTTCTTGATCGTTCCCTCGTGGTATCTTGCCTTGTTGATTGCGATCCCAGCCAGCTCAGTGTTGAATGAATTCAAGCCGCGCAGCTTCTTAAGCCAATTCAAAGTTCTGGGAATTGCATCAACGTCATTGGGGTGAAGTGTGGTAGGAATTAGGACAAAGTCGGATGCAAATAGAGCGTTAATTGATGAAGTTGTTAATCGCGGTGGGCAGTCAAAGAATACTAAGTCGAAGTTTTTGAATATGTAATCACTGTGAAACAATTTACGATGAAAATACCTAACTTCTACTTCGTTCAAAACAAATCGAGCTTGTTGACGAAAGTCGTTTTTTTCTAATCGCTCGCTAGAAACGATTGCTCGTGCCATTTCCAGCGTCGCTGGAACTGGGGCAATCAGGTCGGCAAAGAGTTCGTCGGTATCTTGCGGAGTGCCGTCAATAAGGCGAGCCGATGTTAGCTCCTTGTCTTCTTTTCGATCGCGCCGATGCCTTAAATCGCGATCCTCAACACAGCTATTTGTGAGTGTTCCTTGAAAGTCCAAATCAACTATGAGAACACTTAGCTTATTGCCCGTTATTCCTGTCGCAAACGCAGAGCCAAGATTGCCAACTAAGGTTGTTTTTCCTACCCCACCCTTTAAATTCTGGACGGCAATAAACTTGGTTTCTTTTTTTCTATCATTGAAAGCAGTGATATCTGGCGGTTCTGATTCGCCTTTGTGATTGTCGACCCATACATCGGAGTCAACCGACTGAAGCTTTTCAAATCTCTCTTCTAGGTCATCGCGCTCAGCCTTTACATTTCGTATGATCCTTTTTGCTTTTTGTATTTGTGTGACGGCGTGGTTGAATTTGCCCTTTATTTCACCGGACTCGACAACCAGATCTTCATACTTTTCCTCGAGGTGGTCTTTCTCAAGTTGCAGCTTGTCAAGCATTAGCTGCTTTTTCTCGCAATCAGACCTGAGATGACCCAAGTTATTGTTGAGTCGCCACTTTCGATACAGCAAGTAGGCAACTGTAAAAATGAGTGCAGTTAGAATCGCGAACTGAAGCAGTGGATGTAATCCAGAAAAAAGCCGTTCCACCAAGTTTGTTAGAAAATCCATCGCTACACCCCACTTTTTTGACCATATTTCGGCGACTATTCGCCCGTTCATGGTGGCCTAGAAAGCAAGTAATGTCAACGATTCAGACAGGTTTTCCGCAAATGGAAGTTGAGGCAATTCAGACAATCTTTGCCGACGAAAATCTCCCACGAAATAGCCATCTTGTGGGACACAATCGATTTTCAAAAATCGTGTTCAATGCGTTTATTTCTTGTCACATTTATGCAATGGCTCGCACATACTCTTGAATGCAGACTCAACAAACCAAGAGTAAATCTAAGATGCAATCTCTCAATGAAGCCAACACATTGACCGACGACCAATTGGTCATGCAAAGTCTTGCCGGCGATCGGGAAGCATTTGCTGCGATTGTGGATCGATATAAGGGGTTGGTTTCTGGCATGCTCTATAGTCGGTGTCACGGGAATTTGGATCGTAGTGAAGAACTTGCTCAAGAAACTTTTGTAATTGCTTGGCAGAAGCTCGCCAGTCTTCAGAATGCGAGTCGGCTCAGTTCTTGGTTGTGTGGGATTGCGCGCAATGTTGCTTTGGAAGCGGACCGAAAAGAGCGGCGTGTTGAGCATGGGCACGAGTTAGCGGAGTTTGCATCCGATGACCAGGAGCCATCGCAAAAGCTGGTGACAGCCGAACATCAGAAACTGTTGTGGGGGTCGCTTGAAGCATTGCCGGAGAAATATCGCGAGCCGCTGGTGCTGTTCTATCGCCACCAAAAGAACACGGCTGAAGTCGCGCACGAATTAAAATAAGGAAGGAAGTGCGTTGAAAAAACAAGCGACCTGCGCTTTTCAACACAGGTCGCTTGTGGATTGGGAGTGAATTCAGTTGTTATTGATTAACGCCGAAGCGGATGAAGGCACCGCCCAGGCTCAGATCTTTCAATTGGTGGACGTTTTGTCCCTCTTGGTGCGAATCCGAAAAGGTTCGACCGTCGACCAGATTGAAATAATGCGACATCTCGATGCCAGCGCCGAAATTTAACTCGTATGAACCGACTTGGCGTGTGTAGTTGACAGCGGCTGTGATGTCCATCATGGGCGAAACGACTGTCTCCGTGTTGCGAACGTCGGTCGGAACGCCTGGCTCGTCATCGGGAATGAAGATTCGTGTCCGAGAGACACCCATCATCATCCCGCCATTTCCAGCCATGCGGATACTGAGCGAGTTGGTCAAATATAGCGGGACCGTTTTGAGAATTCCTAGTTTACGAAGATTGTTCTAGCGTAGG
>CAYFJO010000086.1:0-22251 GCA_964343305.1 uncultured Pirellulaceae bacterium
AACCTAAAGGTGTCGCCTGAAGGCGAGGGTTTTAGACCCATCGCAAGGACAATAAAGAGATTCATCTGCTCGGAACTGACTTGACGACCTACAATTCTGTGTCCTTCCGCCTCTAGTTCACCTTTTAGGTCCCACTCGACGTTTTCAAGATATTCGTAATCAGCAAAGGTAAACTGCAACACGAGTTCATTTGCCACAACGTTTTTCCTCTCCGTTGTTACCGTGATACGCTTGATGTCACCTTTATTGAACGGACCCCATGGATAAAGATTCCCATCCTCACACCACAGTTCCAAACTTAAATCGTAATCCGCTTTTCTCCAAATTGCGATGCTGTATTCTGCTTCAGTTTCAACTTCTTTATCTGGCTTCCCTAACAACTTGATGTAATGATCCGCAGGATCGCCAAGCGATAGTCCGAGGATTTTTCCGGTGAAACGGCGACTTTCTTCAAATAGCGTGGCATTTATTTCAACTACCACATCTTGTCGATACTCAACCGAAAGTCCTGCGTTAAAGTATGAATCGAATTCTTTGTCGAATGACAATACCCCAAACTTTTGAGGTCTACCAAGTGCATTGTGAACATCGTCACGACTATCACCAAGAAAGAAACTAAGGGACGTAACTTCGCCTTGCGCAGGTTGGTTGTTGCCGCGAGGCATTGGGGCGGCGGGATCTCGATCACCACAGCCCACTACATTGAGCAGAGTAGTGGTTAGAATCCCAACTATGATTGGATTATGTGAAAAATGCTTCATCACTTGCTCCAACTCATTAAAGTAACGGATCTGTACATTAAGAACCAAACGAGCCCAGGTGGCCATTCATCATTTCCATGTACTCCTCCTGGTTCTTGATTAATGAATGATCAAGGAAGGTGTCCTGCTTTTCGACACTCGTTGATGGTGCCTTTCGAACTGGAGAATTTCGCGAACGATTCGTTGGGCTATACGAAGGTCTCGGATAGTTCCGATATTGTTCACCCATTAGTGCTCCCGCATCCAGGTCGCTTCCGCTGAATTCGCCAATCGGGAGATGGTTGATGTAGGTCTGAATTCGAGGATTGCCTTGCCAGGTGAAGAAAAGGGGACGGGTGAAGAAGAGGGGACGCGACTCTTTTTCAGAAAAGAGCTGCGTCCCTTTTTCCGCCGCCCGTCCCTTTTTCCGCCGCCCAGTGGATTGAGGATCGGCTAGAGTTGTTGGTCGGTTGTCTTGCGGTTTCGGTTTGCGGTGATGGATAATTATCTGCATGTTTTGGTGCGGCTTGATGAAGCGGATGCCAAGAAGTGGTCCGACGAAGAAGTCGTGCGGCGGTGGCGTCGGTTTTCGAGCGACTTGGAACAAGTGCCGACATGTGGGGACAGCGGATTCAGCATTTCCTCTCGAAGGGCCGTTTGCTGGGCAATTTCTTTACCACGGATCGCCAGCGGCTACGCGACCTGGCACACCAGCGCGGCGTTCACCATCTTGACAATGTTATTCATTGGGTGAGCAATCTGCGAAGGGGTTAAAACGACTTGATGATCGCGCTGTTGTCCATGTTGCCGAAGCCGAGTCGTTCGGCTTGCTGAAGAAGCGTCCTGTGCGTGGAACTTAGCGGGACGGAAGCATCACGCTGCTTCGCAAGGGAAAGGATCAACTCCACGTCTTTCAGGTGCTGAGACAATCTAGCTTGGGGCGCAAAATCTTCGTTGATCATTTTGTCGCCTTTGATGTCCATCGCTTTCGAATAGGCGGCGCCTGACTTCAACACCTCCAGTGCCTTCGACAAGTCGACTCCGGATTTTTTTGCCAGAGAAAGTCCTTCGGCTAAAACAGCCCGATTCAGCCCCAACACGAGATTGACAATCAGCTTCATCGTCGCGCCGCTGCCGGGTGCTCCCAGCAAGAAGACATGCCGGGCGAGGGCATCCAGGATGTCTTGACATTGTTCGACATGCTGGGGCTCTCCGCCGACCATCACGACGATGTCGCCGTGTCGAGTTTGTTCGCTAGAACCGGCTACCGTTGCATCCAGGTAACCAATGCCCTGCCTGGCCAGACGCCGTGCAACCGCGACCGTTGTTTCCGGATCGCCGGTCGTTGTGTCGATGATGAATTTCACGCGACCGGCTCGGTCATGAAGTTCATCAACCACGCCAGAAACCACGTCGGAGTTTGGCAGGCTGAAAACGATTCGCCGACAATGCTCCGTCAGTTCCTGCAAAGATTCGGTGGCCAAACATCCCAAGTTGCTCAATTGCTGGCGCCGCGACGAATCAACATCAAATCCAACGACATGATAGCCTTGTTGGGAAAACCGCTCGGCAATTGCCATACCCAGCAGGCCGGTGCCTACGATTCCGACTTCTTTTTGATACATTTGGGGATCTCAAACGACCTTTTCTCAGTGAGCAGTTCCTGGCACAATCCACCACCGAATTCTACCCATTGCTAGCGGACCAGGGGGTAGATCATCAAACCACGCTTGCCAAGGACCGGCCGTGCGACGCTTGAAGATATTGGATTATGCAGCGTACCTGGCCCTGCGGATATTCATCTGCATCATTCAGGCCACGACCATCGAAACTTGCCACCGGATCTGTAAAACTCTGGCGTGGATCGCGCACGACATTTTCCGCGTCCGGCGCAAAGTTGTCGACGAGAACATCAGCCACGTGTTTCCCAATTGGTCTTCCGCACAACGGAATCAATTGGCGCTGCGCATGTGGGAACATTTGTTTTTGATGGTGTGCGAGTTAGCGCACATCCCGCGTAAGTTGCATGAAACCAATTGGCGCAAATACGTGCGGGTTGCCGACAGAGAAGCGATCGTTGGCGCGTTTCTCGATCGCCGGCCGTTTATCATCGCGTCGGGACATTACGGCAACTTCGAAATGGGCGCCCAAATCACGGGGTTGCTCGGTTTCAAGACCTACACGCTCGCCCGCCAGCTCGACAACCTGTATCTGCACCGCTGGGTCAATGCCTATCGCGGCGCGAACGGGCAATACACGCTGACCTCCTGGGGCGCATCGAACATCGTCGCCGAATTGCTGGACGCTGGGCAGACGATCGTTTTGCTGGGTGATCAATTCGGCGGACCCAAAGGTTGTTGGGTCAACTTCCTAGGGCGGCCCGCTTCGTATTTCAAATCGGTCGCGTTGTTTCCGCTCACCGCCAAAGCACCAATGGCCGTGATCCGGACTCGTCGTACGGGCGGCCCGATGCAATTTGAAATCGCCGCCCAAGGATTGCTGGATCCCGAAACCGACGAGATAGGCGGAATCAAACCGGTGATTGAGTGGTACAACGATCGGCTCGAAGAAATGGTCGGGGTCGATCCGTCGCAATACTGGTGGCTCCATCGGCGATGGAAAGGCGATCCCGCGATTCGCCGCCGTCGCAAGCGGACAAAACCCAAGGCAGCGTGATCACTTCGTCGGCTTTGTAGCCACGGTCGCCAGACCGCTGGGTTATCGAATCGCCCACGGTCTGGCGACCATGGCTACTGAAACGTCATTTCTTTGGTTTTGCCGGCAGAGCCAAATCCGCTTCGCTGAGGCTGACATTCGCGCCACCGTCCGGGACCGTCACTTTGGCCGTCCAAAGAATGCTGTTAACGATCATGCGGCGGAACGGCTCCTGTTGAAAATTGCGATAGTAGTGGCCGAGCGTCGTGCCGAACGAGCGGCCACCATCCGAACGCTCGAATGCCCAACCAACCACGACGGGATTCTCCTTTGCGGTCACTTGAAGCAGCGGGGTTGCTTTTTCGATCGTGGGATTTAGATAGTACTCGTCATGTAACTCGTATTCTTTCCAGCCACGGCAGATCGGATGATCCGGCCGCAATTGCTTGAGCGGCGACTTGCCGGTGTGCAAGCCGACGTTGCTGACCCACGTTCCGCCCATATAGCTCAACCAGGTTGGGCCCAGCCGGTCGAGATTTTGCTTGCGAACGGAAGAGGCCCAGTGGATGGTCACCAACCCGACGCCCCGTTTCATGAGAGCCGCCACTTCATCTCGCTGTGGCCCATCCAACAAAAACTCGGCGGCCGGCGTTGTGTAAATGACGATCGTTCTGACTCCTTTCAGAACGCCGGCGTCTTTCGGCCAACCGTTGGAAATAACGGACTCAACTCCCTCTTCCAGCGCCAGACACTTGGCCAACATCCCACAGGTGTGGAGATACATGTGCGTGCCAAACGGGTGATCCGGCTGCTTGCCAACGAACAGGACTTTGGCTTTTGTATCTGCCCTCGACGTGGTAACGCAAGCGATGACGAGACTCAAAACGATGAAGATGCGTGGGAATCGATTCATGATTATTCCGTCAAGAATGGAAGTGGTTCACGCGAGTATAAGTGGCGGTGGTTCGTCCGGTCAATGATTTGCCGAGCGAATTGGATCGACGCAGGATAGAAAATCCCCACGACTTCTGTGACAATAGTGGTGTTACGTTCAATTTGCCAAGACGCTGCTAAGGCTAGCGGCAGATGAATTCTCACCCGCCGTAGTGGGATTCGCCAGAATTCCATCGCTGTGAAAAGGAATTCTGGTGAATCCCACTACGGAAAGTTCTCACTTGCCGCTCACCTAAGGAAACTTCCATGCTCCAAACCTTCAAGCGAATCTCCCCCCTACGAATGTTTTTGCTCTCCGGCGTTCTGTCATTGGCGGCTGCCTGTTCGCTTGCCAATGGTGCGGACATCGACGCCAATACGCAAGCAAAAGAAATTCTTGCCGCAACCGGCGTTCAAGGCGGTCTGGTCGTTCACGTCGGCTGCGGTGATGGCAAAGTGACCGCGGCGTTGCGGCCCAACGAACGCTATCTGGTGCATGGGCTGGCACGCGATCGAGACACAGCAGATTCAGCACGCGCATTTTTGCATGCAAAGGATCTCTACGGTCCGATTGCCGTCGATGTCTGGAACGGCGATCGGCTGCCTTACACCGACAATCTTGTCAACCTGTTGGTCGTCGAAGATGGAATGGATTTGTCAGCGAACGAAATCCAGCGTGTACTGTGTCCGCGCGGTGTCGCATACGTGCGCGGCGGCGACGCTTGGAAGAAAACCGTCAAACCGTGGCCTGACGAGATCGACGAGTGGACGCATTACTTGCACAACGCAAGTAACAATGCCGTGGCTCAAGATACCGTCGTTGGCCCGCCGCATCACTTGCAATGGATTGGCGGTCCGAAGTGGGCCCGGGGGCACGAAGTTCTGGCGACCGTCAGCCTGGTGATCTCCGGCGGTGGACGTGTGTTTTACATCGTGGACGAAGGTGCTACGTCGTCGGTCGATTTGCCGTCAGATTGGAAGCTCGTCGCACGAGACGCCTTTAACGGAGTGCTGCTGTGGAAGCGGGACATTCCTGAGTGGGAATCTCGGCAGCGGCCGTTTCGTTCCGGGCCGACGCACTTATCGCGGCGGCTTGTCGCGGAAGGTGATGAGGTCTACGTCACGCTCGGATTCGGCCAACCGGTCGTTGCGCTCAATGCCGCGACAGGCGAGATCCGTCGCGAATATGCCGGAAGCAATGGCACGGAAGAGATTTTGTTCGACAACGGCGCACTCTATTTCGTGGCCGGTGATCCCGATGACCAAAAGAAGGCGGACCTGGCCGTTCGTCGAGGTCAGCCGATGCCACCGGTCGCCAAGCGAATCATCGCGGTCCAAACCGACACCGGCCAACAGCTTTGGCAGCAAGACAACACGGAAACCGCCGACCTGTTCGCACAAACGCTGGCCGTCGGCGGCGGTCGAGCAGTTTTTCAAAACACACGAGCCATCGTTTGCCTGGATGCGAAATCGGGAGAACAACTGTGGCGAACCAAACGACCCGCGGTCTTGAAGCGACCGGCGTGGTCCGTGCCAACGGTGGTCCTTTACGATGACCTGGTGATTTCGGCCGATCGACAAGGACCGTCCGAAGCAGTAGACGATTCCAAACCGCAACGGGTCGAATGGTCGGTCAGTTTTCAAGGGGGCCAATCACCGCCCGGGGAACTGGTCGTGTACTCGGCTGAGACTGGCCAGGCCCTGTGGGGCTGCAAATGTCGCGAGGGATACAACGCGCCCGTCGACGTGCTGTTAGCGGACGGATTACTCTGGACCGGCGAGTTAGTCAAAGCTCGCGATCCAGGTATCACCGCGGCCCGCGACCCCAAGACCGGTGAAGTCAAACGGACGCGACCTAACGACCAAACCTTCTTCACGCCGGGCATGAGTCACCATCGATGCTATCGCAATCGAGCCACGGAGCGATTCGTTCTGATGGGGCGCTCTGGTGTCGAATTGCTCGACCTGGAAACTGGCAAGGCGACGGCGAATCATTGGATTCGAGGAACGTGCCAATATGGTGTGATGCCCGCCAACGGTATGATCTACGTTCCGCCACATACGTGCGCGTGCTACGTCAAAACCAAGTTAAACGGTTTCAACGCCCTGGCACCCAAACGCGACGAGTCAGACATTCGTCCTCAACCCAACTTGGAAAAGGGACCGGCGTTCGCATCCACTCAACAACCATCCAACTCCGGTTCAAATGCTGGAGATTGGCCGACGTATCGGCATGATGCGGCCCGTAGCGGTGCGACGGCGACGGAAGTGCCCAGCGAGTTGAAGCCCGTATGGAATGCAGAAGTCGGCGGCAAGTTGAGCAGCGTCGTTATCGCGGACAACAAGGTTTTCGTTGCACGCCTGGATACACACAGTGTACATGCGTTGGATGCTGGCACGGGAAAAGATGCCTGGTCGTTCACGGCAGGTGGAACGGTCGACAGTCCGCCCACGATTTACAACGGCACCGCCATTTTCGGCAGCGCGGACGGATGGGTCTATTGTGTTCGTGCGTCGGATGGTGAGCTGGTGTGGCGTTTTCGCGGCGGACCGGTAGACCGTCGAGTGATGATCGACGGCAAGTTGGAGTCCGCGTTGCCGATCCACGGCAGCGTCCTGGTGCAAAACGATTTGGTTTATTTCGCTGTTGGGCGCTCGTCATTCTTGGATGGCGGAATCCGTTTGTTCGCACTGAATCCAGTAACCGGCGAGGTGGTTCATCGTGGTCTGCTATCGGGCCGTGACCCAAAAACGGGTGAGCAGCCCAAAGGCATCATCAAAGGATTCGACATGCCCAGCGGATTGCCCGACGTGTTGTCCGGCCGGGATGGCAACATCTATATGCGCGACTTGAAATTCGATGGCCAGTGTGCGCAGAGTTCCGAAATCGATTCGCACCTGTTCAGCCCGACCGGTTTCCTGGACGATTCGTGGTGGCACCGTAGCTACTGGTTGCTCGGTTCGCAATTCAAATCCGGGTGGCCGGGCTGGCATCAAGCGGGTAATCAATATCCAGCCGGACGAATTCTGGCGTTTAACGACGAAGGCATCTACGGTTTTGGCCGCAACATGTATCCCACCGGCAACGCCGGACAATGGAAAACCGGTGAGTACTATCGATTCTTTGCCGCCTCGCGAGAGTTGAAAGAACCGCCGAAGCCTGCGCCAAAAGACAAGCGGGGCAGAAGAACGCGGCCCAAGTCGCTGGTCGATTACCGCTGGTCGTATCCCGCGGACTTCGCGGCGCGAGCGTTGGTTTTGGCCGGCGACACCATATTCGCTGCCGGGCCAAACGGCGAAACCCATCGATCGCCGGATGCCTATGAAGGCAAGGAAGGAATCAGTTTGCGGTCGATCGAAGCATCCAGTGGCAAACCACTGGCAACGATCAAGCTGGATAGCCTTCCCGTGTTCGACGGCATGGCCGCGGCCGCCGGTCGATTGTTCTTGTCCAAGGAAAACGGACGGATCACCTGCTTTGCAGGTCCGTAGAGGCGTAGGCCGGAACAAGCTGTGCGCAGTTCCGGCAATTTGTTGATGCCGGAACTGCGCACAGCTTGTTCCGGCCTACACAATCCGCGAAGTTCTGTTTTACTTGCGCCGACGTTTCATGCGTTTGCTGGCGTTGAACAACACTTCTCGCTCCGCATCGGTCAGGCTCTCTTCACCTTCTTCGTGGAGCTTTTGCAAGATGTCGTCGACTTCGCCATCCAATTCGTTTGCCGAATCGTCCGACGGTGCGAATACGCGGAGATTGCCGCGCCGCCCGGATGATCCCAGCAAGCCAAACAGCGAAAACCCGCCAAATAGTCGTTCGAGCCGAACGCCGGACCTCCAATAGGCAAATCCAAATGCCGCCCCGCCAAGATGTGCCGCATGAGCGACTCCCGTGTGGTAAGCCAAGCCGGCGAGTTCCATCAAAACTGGATGCAGGTCGATGATGATATAAATAGTCACCAGCACTCGAACTTCCACGCCGATGATTCCAAACACATACAGCCGGTCGCGCGGAAAATGAATTGCGTACAAAACCGCGACACCCATCACCGCGCCAGACGCCCCGATCGCCGGCGTATTGCCCGAAGTGGCCAGGTCCAGTGCGATGTAACCCAAGCTTGCCACAATCGCAGCCAACAAATAAAACCGCAAGAACTCGCGCGAACCATACATCGACTCGAGCGCGACTCCGAACAGATAAAGTACGTACATGTTGAACAGGATGTGCCAGATCGAGCGTGGATTGTGACAAAAAGCACTCGTCAGCACACGCCACACTTGCCATTGGCCAACAACCTTGCTGGTTTGTAATTGGAACCAATTCTGGACGATCGAGAGTCTCTCTTCCCGCGGAATCGGACCCAAGAGCTGCAATTTCTCTTCGTCCGTCAATTCGCGCCCCTGTTCCTCGGCAATGGCGTCGAAGAAGTCTTCGTATTGAGAGATCACGTCGTCTTGAGTCATCGTGCGCGTGATAAAGATCTGGGCGACGAAAACGACAATGTTAGTGATGATGATGAACTTGATGATCGGCGGCAGCCCCCCACCGCTCCATCCCGACCGGGCGTCAGAATAGCGAGAGGATTCACGATAATAGTCGCGGCTTTCAATTCCCATAACGATTGTCCGTCTACTTCAAGAATCCCAACTCAACAAAAAACGCATCCATCGCTTTCACGGTCTCGGCGAACATTTTGCTGTCACCTCTGCCGTAGTTGAAAAACCCGTGACTTTGATCTTCATAGCCGACGAGTTGGCATCGGTTGCCCGCCTTCTTCATCGCATCAGCAAAAACTTCCGCCGTCCAATACGGAACTATGTCGTCCGCCTGGCCGTGAAAGATGATCGTGGGCGGGGCCCCCTTCGCAACATGGTGATAAGGTGACAATGCAATGGGTTTCACACCCATTCGTTCGGAAAGGTCTGCCATCCGCTCTTCATCCAGGGGCTGCTTGTCGTTGACGGCAGCCAATGCCAAGGCGGGATTAAACAAAGCCATCGCATTCGGCACGCTGCTGATCGATTCGTCTTCGCTCGATTCGTCGTATTGTTTGATCACGCCCGTGCACGCTGCTACGTGTCCGCCAGCCGACCCGCCGCCCGCTGCGACTCGGTTCGGATCGACCCCCAAACGCTTGGCGTTCGCACGCACCCATCGAATCGCCGACTTGCCATCGGCCACGCATGACACGGCTTTGGTCTCATGCCGCGTCCTTACGCGATAGTCGGCTGTCATCGCGACCATGCCGCGCGATGCCAAATGTTTGCACTGTTGGTGAAACTGAGCCGGCGTACCACTTTTCCAACCGCCGCCAAAAAAGAACACAATGGCCGCTCGCCCGTCCGTCGGTTTGTGCCCTTCTGGTTCAAAGATGTACATATTCAGCTTCACATCGCCGATCGTCTTGTAGACCTCGACTTTGGCACCTGGCAACTTTGGCGGATAGGCGCGGTTTCTTTGGGCTAGCGACGGCGTGGTCAGCGAAGCGGACAGCAGCAAACAAACGATCTTGGCGTTCATGAAATATTCCTCGGATGTTGGTTAGGTCGAGCTGTAGTGTATCAAGTATATCTGTTTCGTTTCACTTGCAGGTGTATCCGCCATCGATAATCAGTGTTGCGCCGGTCATGTAACGTGAGGCATCGCTGGCCAAATACACGGCCAGCGGGCCGAGATCTTCGGGAATGCCGTATTCGCCGGCTGGAACGTTCGATCGCATCTTCTCAATGATTTCTGGATGAATCTTTGACCAGCGCTTGTTGGCGTCGGTCATGAATCCACCGGGGCAAATCGCATTCACCGTGATGTTGTGCCGGGCCCAGTCGACGGCGGTGGCTTTGGTGAATTGGACCATCGCACCCTTTGCGGTTTCATAGTGTCGTCCCGCAATGTTGGCTCCGCAGACGAAGGCATTGATAGACGCGATGTTGATGATCCGGCCGCCACGGCCTTGCTCGATCATGTGACTGCCAATCATCTTGGTGCAAATAAAACAACTGGTCAGATTCAAGTCCATTAACTCGCGCCATTTTTCCAGCGGCATTTCTTCGGTCGGAATGTTTTCGCGGCGGCCACCCGCGTTGTTAATCAGGATGTCGATCGGACCGTGCTCGTCGGTCGCTTGCTGGCAACACGCTTCGCACTCCTCTGGTTTGCTGACATCGGCTTGGATCGTTACCACTTCGCGGCCCAAGTTGCGAATGTCGGCTGCGGTTTGATCGAGCGTTTCCTGCGTCCGGCCAACCAGAATCACATCCGCGCCGACGTCCGCGATTGCCAACGCCATTTCACGGCCAAGTCCGCGACTGCCGCCCGTAATGAATAGCTTTTTACCATCAAGCCGAAACCGGTCTAGGACGCTCATGTTTGTCTCCAAATTCATTAGACTTCCGAAGTCTCAAAGACTTCGGAAGTCTGAAGTGCACGCTGTTTTGAAACCTTCACAAGCACATCAAGGTATAGTGCAGAAGAGCAAACTGCAATCTTCGACAGATTCGATCCGATCGTGTTATAATCACACGGTCGAGCCACCATCTTCTCAAAGGAATCTTGTATGCGATCCTCACAATCTTTGTTTGTGGCGTTGCTGTGCCTTGTCCTCGCACCGGTGTTCGCCAAGGCGGACGAGCGAAGTGCTGCCGAAGTGCTGCCATCGTCGACCGTTGCTTACTTCGAGTTGAGCGATCCCGGCCAGTTGCTTGACTTGGTTTTAACTCATCCACTGCGTGACAAGATCGAAGCGCTCGAAGCCGTTCAAAAGGCGTTGAAGAGCCCGCAGTATGCTCAATCCCAATTGATTTTGAAGTTTGTCGAATTGCAACTGGGTATGGACTGGCAGACGGCGGCCAAGACTTTGACCAAAGGCGGCGTGTATCTTGCCTTCGACGCCGAAACCGAAGGCGTCGTGATGCTGCTCAAAGCCAGTGACAAAGATAAATTGACGAAGATCCGCGAGACGTTCTTGAAACTGGCCCGCGACGACGCAAAGCGGAAGGGCAAGGAGGAACCGGTCGAGGAAAAAGAGTATCGAAGCCTGACAGCTTACCAGCTCGACAAAGGCATTCACGCGCAGTTCGAAGACTGGTATCTGCTGACCAACAAAGGCGATCTGGCAAAGTCGATTGCCGACGCATTAATCGACGGCAACAAAGACAGCCTGGCGGACAACGAACAGTTTCAAGCCGCGTATAAGACCAAGTCCGACACCGCGAACGGCTGGGCGTACGCGAACTTCGCCGCGCTTCGCAACGCCGGTGTTGGCAAAGAAGTGTTTAAAGACAAGCACGACAATCCAGGCGTCGAACTGTTGTTCGGTGGGATCATTAGTACCATGGAGAAGACTCCCTATGTCGCGTTTGAATTCTCGATTGGCCAGTCCGATGTAAGACTGAGTGCACTGGTCCCCAGCGATCCCGATTGGATACCCGAAAAACGCGAGTTCTTTTTTGGATCTGATGGCGATGGCACGACCGGCAAACCGCTGACGCCCAAGCAAACACTCTTGTCGATCGAAGCGTTCCGCGACATCGGCACCTTCTGGCTTGCCAAGGAAGATCTGTTCGAAGAAAACGTCGTCGCTCAGATGACGCAGGTTGATAGCCAGTTTTCAACGATTTTCTCCGGGCTTGATTTCGGCCGAGAGGTGCTTGGTTCGCTGAAGTCGCAGATTCAGATTGTGTTGGCGCGGCAGGACTATAAAGATATCCAAACGCCCATGCCGGATATACAACTTCCCGCAGGCGCATTCGTCGTTCGGTTACACGAAGCCAAAAAACTGCAGCAGCGTTTCAAAGTCGCCTTCCAAAGCTTCATGGGACTCACCAACTTTGGACTGTCGCAACAAGGGCAACCTCAGTTCGACATCAATACGGAGTCCCGTGGCGATGCTCGAATCGTGTCCGCTTCTTACTTGACCGACGATGAATCAGAAAAGGGACTGATCAACTACAATTTTTCGCCGTCGATCGCCTACATCAATGACTGGTTTATTATCTCCAGCACCAGAGATTTGGCGGTCGAGTTAGCCGAACTAGCGGCCAATCACCAGGAAGCCCAAGACAACGCCAAGCATACGTCGGCAGCGCTGAAGATCGAAGAAGTCGAAAAGATCTTGGCCGACAACCGCAAACATTTGGTTGCCGGCAACATCCTGCAAAAAGGACACAGCAAAGCCGAAGCCGAGAAAGAAATCGGGACGTTGTTAAGCTTGCTGAAGTCTGGCAGGGAGTTGTCCTTCCGTTTGTTGAACAACAAGGATTCGCTGGCGTTGGAGTTTCAGTTGAGTTTCAGCAACTAACCCTTCGAACACTCGTGTGCCACTGGCTCTGCCAGTGCCGTGACGCTTCTCTCACTGGCAGAGCCAGTGGCACACAACAACTTGAGGAAACCAATGGCCTCCGATCTTTCCAAAGTTGATCCAAACTGGGCATGGGAACTTTACCAGCCAGACGAGGGCCGCCCGTGGAATCGTCGCCAGGCGGCTCATCTTTATCGCCGAGCAGGTTTTGCGGCCACATCTCGGCAACTGGACGAGGCCGTCAAGAAATCACCCGCTGAAACCGTCCAGCAATTGTTGACACCGGAGGACACCAACGATTTCGATTCCGAAATGGATGATTTTGGCGAGACAATTCGCGCCAATCGCGATCCCAGCCGCTTGTCCGCTTGGTGGTTGTATCGCATGCTCCACACGCCCGATCAATTGTTGGAAAAAACCACGTTGTTCTGGCACGGCCATTTCGCCACGAGCGCCGCGAAGGTGACGAGTGCCCGGTTGATGTTGGACCAGAACAAATTGCTACGGCGATTTGCTCACGGCAAATTCGAAGAAATGGTGCAACACATTTCACGCGACCCGGCGATGCTGATTTATCTCGATTCGACGACGAATCGCAAAACGCGCCCCAACGAGAACTACGCCCGTGAGGTGCTGGAGTTGTTCTGTCTGGGGCTGGATCAATACACCGAGAAAGACATCCAGGAACTGGCCCGATGTTTCACAGGCTACGAGGTCCGCAAAGACAAGTTCGGCTTCAACAAGTATCAGCACGACCGGGGTGTCAAGTCGGTTTTTGGACAAAGCGGTAATTTCAAAGGCGATGATGCCGTGCGCGTTGTTGTCAGTCAACAAGCGGCCCCGCGCTTTATTGTTCGCAAATTGATGCGATACTTTATGTTTGACGAGCCACAGCCGCCTTCGTCGCTGGTCGATCCATTGGCGGACGAGCTGCGCGAACATGACTTTGACATCGGTTTTGTTGTCGGTCGCATTCTCGCCAGCAACTTGTTTTTTTCACCCCACTCGATGGGCCGCAAGGTTCGTTCGCCCGTGGAAATGGGAATTGGTCTGCTGCGGGCGCTGGAAGGCCGCACCAACATCTTTCGTCTTGCTGAGTCGGTTGCCGAATTGGGGCAGTCGCCATTTTTCCCGCCTAATGTCAAAGGTTGGGATGGCGGGCGGACCTGGATCAATTCGTCCACGCTGCTCGGACGAGCGAATATGGTGCGCCAGATTCTTCTTGCGGATGAAACGAAATTTGGCGACGGCAACCTGGAATCACTTGTCGCGCGGCACGGAAAATTGTCAACGAACGCGGCGGTTGACTGGTTACTCGACTTGCTAGTTGCCGTGCCCGTGCCGCCCGAAGTTCGAGAGATGCTCGTCGGCGTTGGCAATACCAGCCAGGGTAACAAGCATCGGCGGCTTGCTAACGTCGTTCACACAATCAGCACACTGCCGGAATTTCAACTTGGTTAAAAAGGTGTAGGATGGATTTCCAATCCGTCCAAACAGACAGCGGACAGATTGGAAATCCGTCCCACAGAAAGGTAACGATCATGGCCACCAATCGTCGCGAGTTTCTTACTATCGCCGCTGGTTCTTCTTTGATCTCGCTGGCGCCGACGATTCCACAGATCCTCGCCAACGCAGCTCTGGCTGGTGAGGAGTCCAAAGAAGATCGTGTCCTCATCGTAATTCAACTGTCCGGTGGCAACGACGGCCTTAACACCGTCGTCCCCTTTGCCAACGATGAGTATTACAAGAACCGCTTCACGCTGGCTATCGGCAAGAATCAAGTGCGGAAGATTAACGACGATCTCGGATTTCATCCCGCGATGGAAGGCTATTCCAAGTTGCTCGAATCAAATCGTTTAGCAATCGTGCAAGGTGTCGGATATCCCAATCCGAATCGCTCGCATTTCGAGTCGATGGACTTGTGGCACACCGCGCATCAAACAAGCGATCGACAACAGTACGGTTGGCTGGGCCGGTACCTCGACGGGTCCGCGGGCAAGGACGGGCGCGACGTCGCTGCAATTCACTTCGGCAAGGAAAAACAGCCGCTGGCACTGTCGTCGGAAATCACTCCCGTGCCATCGATTCAATCTATGGACCGGTTCAAGCTGGAACTCGGCGACCGGCGCGAGCTGCGCAACACGATTCAAAAAGCCACCGGAATCAAGCGGTCATCGGACAACGAACTCTTGAGTTTCGTTCAGCAAAGCGCGACGTCAGCGATCGTCACAGCCGAGCGTGTCGAAGAGGCCCAGAAGAATTACAAGAGCGAAGTAAGGTATCCTCCGACCAGCCTGGCTCACAAGTTGCGGACGATCGCCCAACTCATCGACGCGGGTTTGAGTACGAAGATCTATTACGTCACCCTCAACGGTTTCGACACACACTCAAATCAAGGCCAGGCTCATTTCGGTTTGCTGCGCGAGTTGACCGGTGCAACGTTGGCATTTCTGGACGACGTTTCCAACCACGGTCATGCGGACCGCGTGCTGGCGATGACATTCAGCGAATTTGGCCGCCGGGTCAAGGAAAATGCCAGCCAGGGGACCGACCACGGTGCGGCGGCTCCACTTTTCTTGGCTGGCAACAATGTTAAGCCTGGATTGATTGGCAAGCATCCGAGTTTGACCGACCTCGAAGATGGCGACGTGAAGTTCCACACCGATTATCGCCGCGTTTATGCGACACTGCTGGAACAATGGCTGGGTTGCAAAGCTGAATCCGTCCTTGGCAGGCAATTCAATTCGTTACCATGCCTTAAGTAGCAAGTTTCTGATCGTGCTCGTCACAGTTTTGGCGCACGCATGCCGTAACGGCGATTTTGCTTGACGTCGATGCGTCCAAGATCGAGGCAGCGATCAGTCGATGGCGATGGAATTCTCCCAATTCAGATTTACAGCCGCCTGCGAAATTAGTTCAGAAAACGCGGTGAGTAGTCAAAGGGCCGCGTGACTAGGGACCCACGATCGTGCAATTCGGCAACGCAGTTTTCAGCTCATCGACTGCCTCGTCAGAAACAAACGCGAGATTCGAAATATTCAATTCCCGCAGGGCTTGAAGTGGCTTCAATGCCATTAGGCCATCATCAGAAATACTCAGGCTATGTTCGCTGATGTCAAGTTTTTCAAGTTGAGTCAAACCAGACAAATGGGCAAGCCCGGCATCGCCAACCGATGCCTTTGCGACACTCAACTCCTTGAGTTGGGTCATTTTCCCAATCGGCTCCAAGGCGTCGTCGTCGATTGAGATGCTATTCCAGAGGTTTAGATTGACGAGTTTTTTCAACCCAATAAGTTCACTCAAACCCACGCCACTTACACCCGTCTGACGTAGGTCGAGCAACTGCAAGTTCGATAGCTTCCCGATGCTTTTGCAGCCTTCATCCCCGACGCCGGTCTTTCGCAGTTCGAGCCGGGCCATCTTGGGCAAGCCCGCAAGTACTTCCATCGCACTGTCACCGACCGGCGAATCCGTCAGAATCACGTGTTCCAAATTCGTTAGCCCCGCAACCAACTTCATCCCTTCATCATCGACCTTGGTCACTTGCAACGCGAGTATGCGCAATTTCTTCATGTTCGAAATCGCTTTCATCGATTCGTTGGTGACTTGCTCGCCGTACAACTTCAAGTCGACCATGTTTGTTAAACCCGCAAGATGCGACACGCCCGCATCGCTGAACGAATTTGTTTCGCGCAGGTCGATGGCCTGTAATGTCTTTGCATTTTTGAGATACTCCAGCCCCTTGTCGGTCACCTTGGTTTTGACCAGCCTAAGCACGCGCAGTTTCGGAAGGGAACTCAAGTGCTTTAAACCCTCTTCACGAATATTCGTCAGTTCCAAGTCGATGTAAAAAAGCTCTGACAGCCCTTGCAAGTGCTGCATCCCCGCATCGCCAACGCCTGTGTTTTTTAACAAGAGCCGCTGGAGACTATCCACTTTAGCGATGTGCTTGAGAGCGTCGTCCGTGATTTCGGGATTGGTCAGTGAGAGAATCTGGAGCTTGGAAAGCGTTTGCAAAAGTTTCAAGTCGTCGTTCGAGCAATACCACGTAATTTCGGTTGCAAAGCCGTTATCGTCGGTGGTCACGGAGCCTTCGAGTTCCTTGATTTTTTCGATCGCATAACTTTCAACTTGTTTCTTCAACTCCTCGATTTGCTTGGCCTGCTCCGCAACGATTTTACGAAGTTTGGTGAGTTCCTGAGCGGCTTCGACGTCTTCGGGAGAGGGGTTTCCGCAACCGGATAGGAGTAGTAAACACGTGAAAATGTTAACCGCCAGTAACCTGTAAAAGATACGTGTATTCATGATCGAAACTCCAAAGTCCGGATTTAAACACATTGTGACGGGTACCGAATCAAACCCCACAGCGTACTTAACACGTCGAATTTGATCAAATCCCCTTAAGCATCGGTAGTGGGTGACTTTGAAGAAAAGAAGCCCGGCTTTTCCGAAAAAGCCGGGCTTCTAAAACGCAAAATCACCCACTACCTAAGCATCGACCAATGAATCACCGTTGCATTTGCAATGGTCCCCTGCCAGTTCATTTGGCAGGAGCCCACGTTTAGCAGCTAGACAAACGAAAAAGGACGCACAAGACCCCCGCTGGCTCGTCCAGCGGGTGAATCAGTTTCTTTAAAACGAAACAATCCAACCACAAGCCCGCGAAACTTTGGCTCTTGCCAAACAAGCTGGCAAGGGGCCATATCATCGAATTCACGAAGTTCGACTTAGCTGCTAAACTGATCCACCTGCCTGACAAGCAGACAGGGGTAAATGCGACAGTCATGGATCGGCTTGTGTTAAGCTTGCCGCGTGTCGTCAGATTCGCGGAGGCGGCGTTCCATCCACTCGTCAGAAACAAAGCGTCGCATCAGATTTTTCATCGTTTGTCGCAGCGTACTTGCAACTTCTGACGGAATCTCACCTTGGCCATCAGACGTGTCGGTCCGATGAAAGCCGTTCCATGACAAGGCAATGTTCCACTCATACATTTTTGCAGCCGCATTGATCCGCTCAGCAACTCGCACGCTCCAGAGCACACAAAAGTAATCGCGAAAATCAAGCCACAGTTGATCTTCCACGTACCGCAACTGATTTTGTCGGCGTGACTTGGCGATCGCAATGAGAAGAATGGCTAACACCGATAGCATCAGGCCAGTCAACACACCGGCCGTTCCCAGCGACGCCGTCGAGAATGGCAAATGCTCCGCCAACAACATGATCTCCGTCGTTGTGTACAGAATCGCGGTCGGCCAAAACCGAGTGAGGACGGAATTCAAAAGGCTCAACACGATCAAGGCGACGAGAAACCAGGAGCGAGCGTCTTGAATTTCCATCGGCTGGTTGGGTTGCAACAACATCTGCTCAGCGGCAGGCAAAACCAGAACTGCCCACAGAGAAACAACGATCAGATGCCACGCTTTGTCTTGCGGCCGCTTGGCACCAAGGAGCGCCATCGTTGGACAAAAGATGGTCACGGCGGCGACAAACCGCAGCGGCTCGTGCCAAGGCAGCGTTTCACCAGCGGACGTGAATCCGATGAGTACTTCGCCGAACGCGACGGCTCCAATCGACACAACGCACCAAATCCACGGTGCGATCAGTGTTGTTTCGCTCAACCATCGCCGCCGCCAGCACAACAGCGCAATCCCGGCACTTCCCAAGGTCGCAGCAATCGCCGCCGAGGTCGCTCCGGGTTCAATCCACTCATTCATTTGGACCAATCGCTACAAACGATTCAACGCCAACAATGTGGCAACCTTGGTTGAAGAAAAAAATCAACAAGCGCAACAGCTTCCAATCGTAGCACCAACATCAATCGCCTCAAGAGGATACGTCGACGGCACGCGTTGAGAAGGACTTGAGAAACGCAACGCATTAGAAAAAATACGACGGTCGCGTTTGATTTTCGGAACATCGCAAGCCATGTTTCCTCAGATACACAAAAACCGGCATGGTTCAAAAAAAGGGGTCAGGTACCTTTGCCGGAACGGCCCGCAGGTTGCTTTGCACAAAGGTACCTGCCCCCTTTTTGAACCATGCCAGAATTTCCGCCTGAATCGCCGGTCGGGCACAACACCACTGATCCACAAGTTGGGACAAGGAGCTTTACGATGAAATCGTTAAGTCTAACCGCGACATTGGTCGCTTTGGCATTGTGCAGCGTCGCGGGCGCTGCGGAATACAATTGGGCTGGCCAGAGTAACATGATCAATCGCTCGACCGGGCTGGAAATGAACGTCGGCACGTATTCACCCGCCAGCTATGGCTACGTTTCGGGAATGGGCGGTAGCGATTGTGGCGGTTGCGGAAGCTGCAACAGTTGCTGCGAGCTTCGCCCCCGCCACGCGTTTCGCTTGTGGAGTGGCCATTGCGCACCCAAGGCGTGCAGCCCTGCACCATGTTGTGAGGACACATGCTGCGAGCCGCGCTGTCGACCGCTTCACCACGGTTTCCGATGGTTGCACAAGCTTCGCAAATGTTGCGAGCCGCTTTGCTGTCCCCCGCCGGTCATGCATCACTATCGGCCCGTCTTCAACGGTTGCGGTTGCGGCTGCAATCCCTGCCAGTGCCGCCCCGCTTATGGCCTGTTCCACGGCTGGAAGCCACGACTGTTCGGATCGATGCACCACGGATGTGGATGTGGGTGCGATAACTATCCCAACTGTGGTTGCAGCGATGGGATTCACCACGAAAGCATGTACGGCGGCGGTGAAACCTGGTCGCAAGGTGAAGTGACCGAACAACAACCAACGCCCGTGACACCGAGCGACGATCACGAAACGCTGCCATCGGGCGATTCCAGCGATGAACCAAAGGAGCTGCCCAGTGACGCTGGCGAACCAATGGAACTTGACATGCCCATGGAACTCGACGAGTCGGCGACACCGAAAGCAACCGACGACGAAGTCGCACCGATGCCTGAAGAAGCAAACGGCACATCGGCCCTTCGCGACTTCCGATCGTTTCTGGGCTTCTGAGAGAAACATTATTCTTCGGCAAACTCTTACCCACTGGGGAGTCGAGTTTGAGTTTTCCGGTTGTAATGAACAACGGGCGAGATTCACTGTGAATCTGGCCCGTTTTTCTTGCGCAATCGGATCATGATTCCAACTGGGGAAAAAGCTTAGAATCCCATAGAGTGCCACGCTCGACAGCGCCGATACAACAACTACAACAAGCCGGGAGGGCGGGACAACTGGACGTCCCGTTTCAGGATAGAGGTCATGATATGACGACGGAGCGACGTATCATGGCCTTTTTTTATGCGCGGACCGAATCGCAGCATCATCCTTGAGTCGAACCACTCAGCATCCGCTGCACGGCATTGCGTCCGGTCATACCGATCTCAATTCCAAACTCAGCAGCCTTCGCGGTAATGCCAACGATCTTTGCGTCGTATAGGTCTTCTGGCTCAACAAGCGGGTTTTCTGGCGTTCCTTTTGCGATTGCAATCGCCTGACCGAATTCTTCCGCGACTTTCAAATCGTAGATGCCGCAGCCGACGATACCTCTGCGGGTCAAAATCGAACAATACTGACCGCCTTGCCAGCGTTGGCTGGTGCCAATCGCAGTACCATTTTCGAACTGAAGTTCCCTCCGCGTGGCGCGAGGAAGTTGGTCGCTCATCGGTTGGTCCTTTTCATAAGGTCAACTCTCTCAATCGAACAATCATTCAGGATTATACCGAGTGGATCGACTTTGCGGGTGAAGCAGGCGGAGAATACCAACTGAAGCCACTGACAGCTTAACTCGATCATTGTCCCGGGCAGATTGATCTTGCCGAAAGTCTTTGCGACTCTTGCTACTTGCCGAATCCGACCTTTGTTAGTTTGACACGTACTTAGGCGTGCGGGCCGGTTAGCTATCTGGCTCGTTATCGTCGTACGTGCGGCGATCGCTTGGGTGCCAAAGCGGAAGCCCCTGTTGAACGCGTTCTGCCAAGATGTCCAACTTGGCGTCCGTTCCTGGCAACGCTTCCGTTGAATCGTATTTGTTCGTCGCCGTTTTTTCGGGTTCGTAGTCCCACATCCCCTCTTTAATCGCATCGAGCACCGAATTGGGCACAGTTGTTTCTCCTGTTTCGCCAACGACCAAAAGATTTTGAAAAGAATGCTTTCAAACTTTCCAATCAACACGCAATCGACAGGCTGCAATGAATGGAATGCCCCAATATCAAACGCCGGAAGAGCAAAGTCAAGCAAATCAATCCTAAAAATGAAAAAAACTTTGCGCGGCGAAAAGTCATTATCAACGGCGCTAATGCAACAGAATTTGGTCGCGCGACTTCACCCGCTCGGACAACTCTCGGACAAGCGATTCGTCCAGTTGCCCATCACGCGACTGGCGACAAACGGCACCCCGGACGGCGATACAATCAGGCTGGCATGGCATGACTCTTGAAAGCAACTCAATGGTAATTGATCCACCGAGCACGGTCATTAATTCGTGTCGCGATGCCATATCAACCAGCGTTTGTATTTCGATTTCTGATAGATGGTCGATGAGCGTGCCGGCGGTTTTGTCGTAAGTGTCGACCAGAATCGCGGCACAATCCTGGTCGATGGCTAATTGGAGGATCTCGTTGGGATTCGGTGCTTGCGCACGTCGCCAGTCCGCATAGACCACCGCAACGGCTTTTGTTGATGCGGGTAACCGTTCCTTGAAAGCCGCCCAGAGATCTCGCCAGTCGTCTCGAGCACCGCATCCCGCCAAACCGACTTTGGCGAAGTTGAACCGAAAGAGTTTCTGCAGATCGCCGGCTTGCGACTTCGACTCAGGCGACAATAACTCACCCAATGCAACGCTCAGCGGAACATGCTGCGGCAGCGCGTCTGCGATCGATCGCCATGTTTCGGGCGCCGCCGCGCCCAACGACCCCGCGGACGGTTCTTTGATGTCGATCAAGTCGGCTCCGGCGCGCAGCGCGGCCTGTGCTTCGGCAACGTTTCTGACACTGACGAGCAATCTCGTCATTTAGGTGTTCGTCCTCTCTGTCTTGCGCAACTCGCGATGGACTTCCACAAGTCGCTTGTTCATTCGCTCCATCAATTCACGTTGGATGGGCTCGCACCAGGTGCCGTTGATAATGATGTAGCCGTCACACCATCGCCCCAGGGCGCGTTTGACATCGCGATCGTGCCACTCCTCCGCTCGCTCGGCCAGTCGCACGACAATTGTTGCCACCTCGACCTCGTCCGCTCGCGGCATCCCCATCGTTCCGGCGTCCTGGCCGAGAAAGAACACTTCCACCAGTTCGATCGGCACACGTCGTGGGACGCCGGACTCGAGAAACACCAGCAACGAACCCGAGTCGTACGCCAGCCGCGGCATTCGCATCAGGTGAATCAACGTGCCACACATCAGCGCGCCAAGTACGATCAAACCCCAGCCAAGCCAATCGAGCAGTCGCGTATCGGCCTCGCTGTAAGCAATCAAACTCCAGCCACTCAATGCGACGGCGGCAGGTAGTATCAACCCGAAAGCCATCGCACGCCGATTGGATTTTAGCCAAACCTCTCGCTTCATGGGGCTTCAATCTAACAAACGGGGTGCGAGATAGGCCAGCGGGCAGTGCAGAATGACCAAGCTTCAATGACCGGGGAAGAAATGACCAAGCTTCAATGACC
>CAYFJO010000086.1:22351-31162 GCA_964343305.1 uncultured Pirellulaceae bacterium
AATGACCAAGCTTCAATGACCGGGGAAGAAATGACCAAGCTTCAATGACCAATGTCCAACTAGCCCTGGTCATTGGTCATTGGGATTTGGTCATTATTTTGGTAACGCGCGAGTCCACTCGACAAGTCGCCCCCGTGCTGCCGACAATAGACTGATGTCCTACGAAGATTTTGACATCGACAGCCTGGCGACGTATCTCCATTTGACGCCGGCCCAGGTTTCTCGTTTGGCCGATCGCGGCAAGATTCCGGCCCGCAAGGTTTCCGGTCAATGGCGGTTTTCCCAGGCCGATATCCACCACTGGCTGGAAGACCGCATCGGTGTGTCAGACGACGACGAACTCGCCCAGATGGAAAACGTGCTGCAGCGGCGAGACAATACCGCGACGGATACGATTGCCATTTCCCGCCTGCTAAGTCTCGATGCCGTCGCGGTGCCGCTGAATGCCCGCACACGAAACTCGGTCATTGTCGCGATGTCCAAACTTGCCGCGGGCACGGGATTGTTGTGGGACGCCGAAAAGATGGCGGATGCACTTCGGGCGCGCGAAGAGTTGCATCCCACGGCGCTGGACAATGGCGTGGCGCTGCTGCACCCGCGGCGTCCCATGACGTCGATCTTGGCTGAGCCGTTTTTGGCGCTGGGTCGCACCTATCAAGGGATTCCATTTGGTGGTGGAAATCTGACGGACATCTTTTTTTTGATTTGTTCAACGGATGATCGCGCTCACCTTAAAATCCTGGCCCGGTTGAGCCGATTGATTTCGGACGATGCGTTGTTGACCGCGATTCGGCAGTCGGAGGATTCAGAAGCGGCACTGCAAGCAATTGGAGAAGCGGAGAAGACCATCGATGGGTGACACAGTCTTCGCGCCGCGAAAGTGCCGCGATCAGATTCCCCAAGCGACTTTATAATTTAAACCCAGGTTGACGATCTTTTGCAGCAAATCTTCGTACTTGATCCCAACCGTGTCCGCCGACTCTGCGAAATCCTCGCCATAAGATAAGTTCGGGTTGGGATTGGCTTCGAGCACATAGATCTTTCCGTCGCTGGTCAGCCGAAGGTCCATTCTTGCATAGCCGCTAAGATTCAACGCTCGATAGATGCGTTTGCAGATCCTCTCGATTTTCGATTGGATGCCGTTTGGCAAGTCTTTCGCCGCTTCGGTTTCGATGCCCAGTTTCTTTTGATATTCGACATCCCATTTGACGCGGGCCGTAGCGATTTGCGCCATCCCTTCCGGCGCGTTTTTGAAAACCATTTCCCAAACGGGCAACGTTTGCAGCCGGTTGTTGCCGATGACACCAACGTAAAGTTCGCGGCCGTCAATGTATTCTTCGACCAACGCGTCGGTCTTCACTTCGTCGTGGATATACTTGACGCGTTCAACCAGTTTTTCGTCGGTATGGACGATGGAATCTTGTGCGATCCCCAGCGATGCGTCCTCGTTAACACTCTTGACCAACAACGGGTACTTCTTGAGTTTGCCCGGCTTGATCGGCTTGCCGAATTCGTAGACGTAAAAATGCGGCGTTGGAATGCGGTGGAATGTCAGGAGCTTTTTGCACAACGCCTTGTCATGCGACAGCAATAAGCCACGCGGGTTGCAGCCCGTGTAACGCTGTTTCTTCAACTCCAGATAACTGACCACGTGATGGTCGTAGACGCCGACGCCGTGGAATTCTTCAAGCAGGTTGAAAGCGACGTGGGGCTTCCAATCGGTGATGGCCAGGCGCATCGGCCCCAGATCGTCGTACAATCCAAGCGGCCTGACATCATGCCCAACTTCTCGCATCGTGTTGACCACGTCAAATTCGGTTTTCCATTCCAATGCTTCTTGGTCCGAAACACCTTCCATCGTGTCCGGCGGGACCAAATCCTGATGCATCAGGACCAGCACACGTAGTTTCTTCATCGGGGGGGCCGTTCAGGCGGGAATCGAGTACTCGTATCTGCGAGAATGGCAAGGTGCATGATCCGTACGCACCTCGATGGCTTCATATTGTGCAGAAAAGGAGAGAATTTACTAGCCGTCTTCGCTGGTTTACTAGTTTCGGATTTCTTGTAGGTAAAAGTGTTTCGGGCAACGAATTCAAAAAACGCAACGAATTCTCAAATCGAATGCCACAAAGAATTCGTTGCGTTTCTTGAATTCGTTGCCCCATCCTTTGGGTTGCAGCCACAGGCCGTGCCGTTAAACAACCGACGATCCGCCTGCCCTACAAAGCAATTCGGTGAAGCCCGGCGTGGATGTAATTCATCGTTTGGACGGTCAGCATCACGATCGCGTCGCGTTGCGCCTGGGCAGTCCGCTTCGGAACTCGCAGTTTCAACTCACGACAGCGCTGAATCATTTCTTTTAACACCTGGTCGATCGTGTACTGATATTCGCCAGTCCACTCGGACACCACCCGTCGTAACGTCGCCCGATTCTTTCGCAAAAACGAGGCCGCCGTTTCACGCTTGGCATGTTCTGGAGCATCCGAAAAGAGACGCTTCAGATGATGGTCGTAAAAATTACCTTCGTCGATCCCATATCGCTTGCGTTTTTCCTGATAGTGTTCACGCAGCGTCTTGCGCATCGTGCGGACGGAATCAATATGCTGGCGCGACGACATCTTGGGGCGTTCGTCAGCCATCTCACTCATCAGCTCATCCACGTAAGCAACCTTCTTGTACGCGGGCCATTCTTTGTACTGCGATCGCCAGCGTGAATACGGCTTGAGCCACACGGCAAAGGTCTCGGCGAAATCTTCGGCCGGATGCGATTGCGCGTACCACGGTTCCAAATGCAAAACGAAACTCTTGCTATATGGTCGCGGGCGATAGTATTCCGGGTATGGCTCGGTGTACTTGCCAAACACGTTGCGCCATCGGCGGCGGCGGTGCAATTGAAACGCGGTGTCGATCGTGTGCCCGGCTTCGTGGCGCATAATCTTCATGCACCACTCATCCGTGCCACCTTCGACTTCCAGCATTTGGTTTTTTTCTAAACGTGACAGCCGCGGATGCGCCAAATAAAACGGCATCGCAATTCCGGGAATGCCATCGGGCGAAAACCATTCGTCCGACAACCAGAAATGGGGCTTGAAGCTGATGTGTCGCGCGGCCAACTCATCGTGCAAGCGTTGAATGCGCTCTTCCAAAGGAGTCCCTTCGATGCGCACGCCCAAGTCGCAAATACGCACGTCCAGCAACTCGCTGTCGTTCAAAGAAACCCATTCAGGTTCGTCCAGAAAACATCGAGCGGCACTGTAGCGATGCCGCTTCGTCTTTCCCTTCTTCGACTTCATAAGACTATTCCACTCGATCCATCATAGCAGCAGTTTCGATGATTCTACGGCACAACCGGCGATGGTGAAAGACACATTCCGTGAATGATTTACAACAAACACAACAGCCCACGGACCGTTCATTCGCGACGGGACACGAGCCTCGGAATCGATTAGAATGAAACCCACCCAAAGGTCGCTGTTGTCCACGCCAACCAGATGGATTTCACTCGATGAACACTCCTGTCCGCCGCACCAGTTCCGACACTCGCTCGACCCTTCAATCCACTAGGACAATCTTGTCGCTCCGTTGGTTCTTGGTCGCTGGGCCATCCGTCACGGGGCTATCGGATATTGCGCACGCCGATCGTACACACATACAAACCATCGGCTTTAATCGGCACATCAGGCCAATCCTTTCCGACGTGTGTTCAAAATGTCATGGGCCGGACGAGGGCCAACGCGAGGCGGACCTGCGGCTGGACACCGAAGCGGGACTGTTCGCCGACCGCGACGACCACAACATCGTGGTGCCCAAAAAACCTGAAAAAAGCGGTCTTTTCCGTAGAATTACAAGCGACGACCCCAGCGAGCGAATGCCACCAGCAGACTCGGGACGGACACTGTCAGAGGATCAAATCGCGTTGATTCGTCAGTGGATTGAACAAGGCGCGAAGTGGGAAGGCCACTGGTCGTTCATTCCGCCCAAGCGTCCAACTTTGCCAAGAGTCAGTGATCCATCGTGGTGTCAAACTCCCATCGATCGTTTCATTCTCGCGCGGCTTGATCAAGGAGGTCTGCGGCCCATGCCAGCGGCAGATCGCGTGACATGGCTTCGCCGCGTGACGCTGGACTTGATCGGTTTGCCGCCGACGCCGGACGAAGTCAGCGCTTTTGCGGCCGATAAGTCGCCGGGGGCGTACGAACGAGTCGTCGACCGGCTGCTGCAATCGCCGCATTTTGGCGAGCGTATGGCGATTCGCTGGCTCGATCTGGCTCGCTATGCAGACACGAGCGGTTATCAAAGCGATGGACCGCGGTACATGTGGCGTTGGCGAGACTGGGTTATTGACGCCTACAACGCCGGAATGCCGTTTGACCAGTTCACACGTCTCCAATTGGCCGGCGACTTGACGATCCCGCCGATCACGAAGCTCGGTCACCGTCAATCCAGCGTCGGGATGCGGGGCGAACAAGTGATTCGAGAACAGTCGTACATCGATCGGTTGATTCCGACCGCGTTTAACCGAAATCACCGGGGAAACGCCGAGGGAGGTATCATTCCGGCCGAATACCAAGTCGAATACGTCGTCGATCGAGTTGAAACCACGGCCACCGCCTGGCTCGGCTTGACCGTGGGCTGTGGCCGCTGCCACGACCACAAATATGATCCGGTGACGCAGGAGGAGTATTACCAGCTCTTTGCCTATTTTAACAACGTGCCGGAATATGGCCGTGCGTTGAAAGAGGGCAACTCGCCGCCGTTCATCAAAGCCCCGCTGGAGGAGCAACTTGAGCGACTGAATTTGCTCGACAAAAAACTCTGGAGTCTAAAGTCAAAGTGCAACGATTCACTGCCGCGCATCTTCACGGACCTCGAAAAATGGGCCCATGATGTTGAAGAAAGCAAACATCTTGATTGGACCGTGACGGACGGCTTGATCGCTCAATACCCATTCGATGGCGATCTGAAGAACAAGGTCGGCGACGCAAAGGAAGAAAAGTCGGAAGGCGGCGAGCCACACTTCGTCGTCGGCCAAATCAACCAAGGCATCGAATTCAGTGGCGGAAAGTTCGTCAATGCCGGGGATGTCGCAGATCTCGGCTACTTCGACAAGTTTTCCATCACCGCCTGGGTGCGAGCCAACTCCGACGGCACGATTGTCTCGCGCATGACACCCGAACCGCAAGGTGCCGGTTACTATGTGCATCTCGAAAACGGCGTGATCCAAGTCAATCTGACCAAGCGCTGGCTTGATGATTCGATCCGTGTGGAAACAAAACAGAAGTTGCCCTCGGACGTCTGGCAGCACATCGCCGTTACCTATGACGGGTCGCGAATGGCCGAGGGCATCAAAGTCTACGTCGACGCCGTGCCGCAAGAGACAAAGGTCAATCACGACTTCCTCAACCAGTCGTTTGCTAGCGAAGAGCCATTACGAATCGGCACGGGCCATTCCGATTTCTCCGGCCAAATCGATGACGTCCGCATTTACGATCGCCCCCTGTCGCCGAGGGACGTAAGAATCGTCTCCGCGCATCGCTCGATCAACGAGATTCTCGCAATTCCGGTCAAAGAACGAACTGCCTCCGAGAAAGCCAAACTACTCGACTTCTACATCAAACATCGCGCCCAGGCGAGGTTTGCGGCCGATTTCGCCGAAGTCGACAAGCTTCAACGCCGGCGTGACGCCCTGATCGAAAGCATGCCCACGTTGATGATCATGCAGGACACCGCTCCACGAAAAACGCATGTGCTCCAACGCGGTCAATACGACAAGCCAACCGAGCCAGTCGAAGTCGGCGTTCCCGCAATTCTGCCACCGGTTGCCAGCGACGCACCAAAGAACCGCATCGGACTGGCCAATTGGCTCGTCGATCCATCCAATCCGCTGACGGCACGTGTCACGGTTAATCGCTACTGGCAAATGTTTTTCGGCGATGGCCTGGTCAGCACGATGGAAGATTTCGGCGTTCAAGGCGCTCGGCCAACGCATCCCGATTTGCTCGATTGGATGGCCACCGAGTTCATCCGCACGGGTTGGGACGTCAAAGCGATGCATAAGTTGATTGTGATGAGCGCTGTCTATCGTCAGTCATCCCGTGCCAACAAATCGCTCCTCGATCAGGACCCCAAAAACGAACTACTCGCCCGTGGCCCACGTCTTCGGCTGCCGGCCGAACTGATTCGTGATCAAGCCCTTTCTGCCGCCGGCCTGTTGACGGAACGACTCGGCGGCCCGTCCGTCAAGATCTACCAACCCGAAGGACTCTGGAAAGAAATTGCCACGGATCAAAAGTACGATGTGGCACAAGGAGCCGACGTCTACCGCCGAAGTCTTTATGCCTATTGGAAGCGGACCGTTTCTCCGCCGTCGATGGCAACCTTTGACGCTCCCTCGCGCGAAGCCTGCGTCGCCCGCCGGCCTCTGACCAATACTCCGCTACAGGCACTGTCGCTGTTGAATGACGTGACCTATCTCGAGGCCGCCCGCGTGTTGGCCGAGCGATTGGTCAAAGAGGTCGATGCCCAACCAAGCGAGAGAATCCGGCTCGCCTACCGCTATGTCCTGGCACGCGACCCCAGTTCCGCCGAGATGGCCATCTTAATGAACGGGTTGGAGTTCAATTTCGACCGCTATTTGGACAACCCGAAATTGGCAAGGAAACTTGTTGCCGTCGGACAATCCAAGACAGACGAGTCGCTCGACCCCTGCGAAGTTGCCGCCTACATGACCATGGCCAGCATCATCCTGAATCTCGACGAGACCGTAACCAAGGAGTGAACTTTGCACACATCTTGGACTTTTCTGCACGCCAACGACAGCCACATGGGCACTCCGCGTTCATACCGCTTTCGCCCGGCGATCAATCAGCGGTGGGCAGCCATCAAGCGGCAGATGTCCGAAATCCCGGCCGACTTCCTTTTGCACGGAGGCGATTTCACTCGCGACGGGGAATCGCACGAATTTGAACTTCAACAGGCGCGTGAGGATCTGGAGACCTTGCCGTTCCCAACGTTTGCCATCCCGGGCAACATGGATGTCGGCAACAAGCATGCCACACAAAACGGCGTGAAACCAAAGTGGGATCCGCAGGGCTTGGGCTGGAATGACCCGGATCTAAACATGACGGCGGCCGCGCTCGATTTGTTTTCGTCGTATTTCGGTCCGATTCACTGGACTTTTCTACATCGCGGCGTTCGTTTCACAGGCTTTTTCGCGGCGGTGGCCGGTACGGGGTTGCCACACGAGCAACGGTTTTGGCGCATGTTTGAGCGGTTGCCTGATCTGCCGCCCGCGCGGCATCACGTGGCGATGATGCACTATTGGCCGTTTATGGAAGAACCCGACGAACCAGCTTGGGATCTCACCAACGGCAACGAATACGACAATTGGTACTTTTCGATCGATCCACCGCATCGCCAGCGGCTGTGGGGCCTGTTGCAAGCGGCCAAAGTCGACATCTTGTTTTGCGGCCACGTCCATACGGGCCGTCCCGTGCAAACAGTCGATGGCATTCACATCTATCGAACGCAACCGGCAGGCAACACGGCACAGTTGTCCGAACGTTGGCCGGATGCGGACACGCGGTTTGGTTTTCAACGTTGTGACGTGAGCAAAAGTGAAATCCAAGTCACATTCGTTCCCGGCGAAGACCAGTGCGACGAATTCGACAGCTACGGGCCGATGGGGCATCCACCCGTTTGCGACCGCGATTACTCCGCAGCCCGCGAGCAGCCCGCAATTGCCGTTCACTTTGCCAGAGAATAGAATTCTAATTCCCACTTCGTGATCTCCGTAAGTCGCCCTTCGATGGCGGTCAATACCTCAAGGTCTCGCAGTAATGAAGGCCGTTTTTCAGCATAGTTTCCGTAATGATAGGTGTGTTTCACGAATCTCCCAAAACGTGGTCGATCCCGCGACACAACTGGTCGTCTTCGATACTGGTTGTCTTCGATGTTCGCAATCCCACAACCCCCGGCCCGCGAGACCTGGCACTTTCAATCAATTCGTCGTCAGTAGCTTCCGATGATCGAATCGGTTCCGGCGGCTGCGAATGTACAGCGACATTGACAAGAATCTGGCTGTGCTGTCTACTGAGATTTCAATCTCGACACGTACCTTGGGCGGCTTAACACTTTTATTAATTTCTTGATGTGCGCGAAGCGCACGAGTAGTCCCATTCTCAATCATGCGATTTCCGAATCTGTCTTGTAGGACCCTGATTGGTTGCAAACACGGCCGCGGTTCGGCAGACCAGTTGGCGTACAAAGCGACGCGTCAAAACGTCGACAAATCGGCCGCAAAGAACCGATGATGGTGGCCAAGCTGTATCGGGCCACGTCATCCAGCGAGCTACCATCGCACGACATCCGCGATTATTTGAAGGAATTTGCCGGGTATTCGCATCGCGACCACTGGATGGGCTTCCGCACGCAATGGGAATTGATCCGCCATCTAGTCGCAAAAGACGACCGCATCGACCTGCGAACCGAAGGCCGACGAATCGTGGCCATTCGAAGGAAACGCAAAAACCGCCGACAAGACAAGCCACCCCACGGCAATGGTCAGTCATCTGAGGGTCAATCATCTGCGCAAGCCACTGAATAGCTTGGACGCGTGATCTGAGACGGTCGTGATTTCTACTTCCAACAACTCCTTGATCGTCCTTGCAGATTGCGAAATCGCTCTTGCTTTGCTTGTTTCTTGATTTCCTCCTGTGATGAAGCTACTATCAAACCCGTTCATGGTGCAGGTAAGGGGTAGTTCCCCATTCTATGCGCAGCGTGAGGCGTTTGTGGATATCTCGGAATGGT
>CAYFJO010000087.1:0-25601 GCA_964343305.1 uncultured Pirellulaceae bacterium
CCGGAACGGCCCGCAGGGTGCTTGGCACAACGGTACCTGACCCCTTTTTTGAACCCTGCCTATTCAATCAAAGTTGCGTCTGACGAGGAATTAGTTGCATGGGACTGATCGACGGGTTTGAACATATTGTGCGGGAAGGCGAACCGCTGGCACCGTATACATGGCTGAGGCTAGGCGGTCCGGCAGATTATTTCGCTGAGCCGACGGCCGTGGATGAACTGACCGAGTTGATTCGCCGCTTTCGCGAGAACGACCAGCCAGTTCGTTTGTTGGGCGGTGGATCGAATCTGCTGATTCCTGATGACGGTGTTCGGGGGCTGGTCATCCATTTGTCGGCTCCGGCGTTTGGCGAGATCACGGTCAATGGACAACAGATCACGGCGGGCGGTGGCGCCAAGCTGTCCCATCTTGTTTCGACTTCGGTGCGCGAAGGACTGGCTGGATTGGAAGAGCTGGTGGGCATTCCAGGAACGGTCGGCGGAGCCTTGCACGGCAACGCTGGCGGGCACAGCGGCGAGATTGGCCAGTGGACGCGTGGCGCAACCGTCGTGACTCGCACCGGCGAAGTCATCACGCGCGGGCAAGACGATTTGCATTTCGCTTACCGCCAAAGCAGTTTGGACGAGTTAGTCATCCTCAACGCGCAGTTCGAACTCGAAGAAGAGGATCCAAAGCAACTGAATCTACGATTGCAAAAGCGATGGATTGTGAAAAAGGCTGGGCAGCCTGCAAGCGATCAAAATTGCGGTTGTATTTTTAAGGACTCCGGCGGCATGAACCCAAGCGACTTGATCGACCAAGCGGGGCTCAAAGGGACGAGTCTCGGCGAGGCCGCGGTAAGCGATCGAGATGCAAACTTCATCGTGGTTGGCGCGGATGCAACCACCAAGGATGTAACGCGTCTGATCGAATTGATCAAAGCACAAGTCAGTGAACGAGTGGGAGTGGAATTGGAAAGCCAAATTGAAGTTTGGTGATTATCACAGTTGGTTTAACGGCGCAGCCTGCGGCCGACAACCAAACCGTAGGACGGAATGCCTATTCCGTCCCGGACGGATTAGCAATTCGTCCTACAGAAATGCGCGCCGGAAAACAACAGAGCGAGAACTAGTAGAACGAAATCGTTAAAGCTACTAAGGAAGGTGGCAATGGCAAGGCGACAAGGAAGACTAAGCCGTTTCAAAGAATCAATTGCCGGTCCGCTTCAAGTGTTGCGATCACCGGTATCTGTTTGTGTGATCGTCGCCGTCACGGTGATTGGCGCGGCGGTCATCGCTTGGCACAAGTACGGCGACCAAATCCTGCAAAACCCCAAGTGGGTCATCACGTCGGACCAGATCGAGATCACCGCTCCGCCCGATTGGATTCGTTCGGACATCAAAGCGGAAGTCGTGCGCGACAGCAGTCTCGAAAGAATGTCGATCCTGGATCGCAATTTGGTGCAAAAAGTCGGCGACGCGTTTGCGATTCATTCGTGGGTTGCTGACGTGCGGCGGGCACGAAAACATACGGACAGAATCGTCGTCGAACTGGAGTACCGGCGTCCGGTGGCAATGGTCGAAGTGGTCACCAATAGCCGGCGCGGATTGATCCCCGTTGACCGCGATGGCGTGATCCTGCCAACGGCTGACTTTTCACCGAACCAAACCAGGGATTACTTGCGTTTGTCGATTCGCGGCGTCAAATCGTTCGGAGTGGTTGGAACACCCTGGGACGACGAGCGAGTTTTGGATTCGGCGGGGATCAGCGCCGCGTGGGATTCGAAGTGGAAGCCGTTGGGCTTGTACCGCATTGTCGCGATCGAAGTGACAGACATCGAACAAATGGAGCCAAGTTACATCTACGAGATCCACACCCGCCAGGGAGTGCGAGTGATCTGGGGACAGGCGACGGGCAAAGAATCGACAGATGAAGCGACGGCGGCGCAGAAAGTTGCGCTGCTCGTCAAACACGCGGAAGAACATGGCCCGTTGGACGAATCCAATCACGCGACGGTTTTGGACGTCCGCTCCGGCAAGATCACGGAGTCGACGGCACGGACGGCCCAAAAAACACGCAATTAAACTCGCCATTGCGACCTGCGAAGTCTTGCAAAAACCGCAGCTTCTTCGACAATTCTGTTGTATAATTCGATGTATTGTTCGACCAGATTTGGCCAGGAACAATGCCCTTGGCCAAAGGGCACTACCGGCTGCACTTCCACGGCGACGTCGACGATGGTTTGCGCCAGAGAATTCGCAACTTCCTAGTCGACATACTTTAGAGTGAAGAAACCCAACAAAGGCAGAGCGTCTTGGATGATCCTTGGCCTAGTGGCTCGGACAACCGCGATAATTCTTCTTCTGGTCGCGTCGCTAATGACATTTCCATCGGCCATCCCCTGGATGGTCGCAACGTGGATGATGTGGCACTGCGTGGCCGTACTGACTGGACGCTCGGCACGTTTTCAGCTTCTCTCTTGTGTCGCCATTTTGTTTGCCAAACGGGTTGGTTGGACGTTCTCCATGTCATGTTTGTGTGGCGCGATGCTGGTGGTTGCCGTCGCACAATTTCGCCATTCCGTAAAGCACGCTCCGATTAGCCGTCGATTCACAGGCATGAGTTGCCTACTATTGTGGATCTCGTTTATCATCATGGCCGGCGATCGATACTATGCCGGCACACCAGGTCATCTTCGTAAATTCAATGCACTGCGACCGATCGCTTGTCTCGGCGACAGCCTCTCGTCTGGGATTGGTCGAGGCACGGCGTATCCGATCATTCTCAAGCGGCTGCTCACGACTCCTGTTGTCGACTTGTCAGTGCCCGGCATAACCGTCGAAGAAGGACTAGCCATTTTCGAGCAATGGCTGGTGGACCATCCGAAGCATCAACTACAAGCGATCGTCATCGAATTGGGCGGAAACAACTATCTTAATGTCCGGTCAAGAGCTGAAACGATGGCCTCGTTGGAGAAGCTAATCAAGCTCTCACTCTCGCAGCAACTCGAAGTGGTGTTGATCGAAATCCCGCGCGGGTTCATCACCGACAAGTTCTATGAGATGGAACGAGACCTGGCGCGCCGATACGACCTTCAACTCATTGCCGATTCGACGCTGCGTTCTCTTGTGCTTTGGGGTCCTTTTGCACCGCCCGGCATGTGGACCAGCCGAAAGATGCACTTGAGCGACGATGGCTTGCACCCGAATGCGCGCGGTGCCGAACATATTGCACAGGCCGTCACCCGTGCGCTGATTCAATTGTACGGCCCACAAGTTAAGCGTTGACAATCGTATGGTTTGCATCAATCGATTGGTGCTGAGCCAACAAGATTTTCTAGGATCTACCGAAAAACGCTTACGCCGTTCCGATCGAATCCCGTAGACTGAATCACAATTCTCACAACTTATCGCGCATCAAATTGGGGGCAGGATCCTGATGCCACGCGCACCGTTTGACGAACAATCCATTCTTCAGCAAGCTCTTCGAATCGACTCGCCGGCCGAGCGTGGCGATTATCTGGATGAAAGCTGTGCGGGTAACACGCAACTGCGATCGCGGCTTGAAACGGAAGTAGAACGACGCCAGAAGTCGACCGTTGGTGGCACGATCGATTTGCCATCCACCTATCGCCCACCGAAATCCGAAGCTGGCGACGCTGCTTCCTCTGACTTTCTGCCGCACATGGACGGCTTTCGATTGATCCGCCAAATCGGGCAAGGCGGCGCTGGTGAGGTGTATGAAGCGGAGCAAGTCGAGCCGGTGCGTCGTCGTGTGGCCATCAAATTTATCAGACCAGGCATGGACAGCGCGGCCGTCTTGGCGCGCTTCGAATCGGAACGCCAGGCGCTGGCCTGGATGGACCATCCAAACATCGCACGTGTGCTGGGTGGCGGCACCACCGACAGCGGCCGACCGTTTTTTGTCATGGAACTGATTTCAGGAGTTCCGTTGACACAGTATTGTGACCAGAATGACTTGCCACTGCGCGAGCGGCTGTCCTTGTTCATCCGCGTCTGTCAGGCGATTCAGCACGCCCATATGAAAGGCATCCTGCATCGCGACATCAAGCCATCGAATGTTCTGGTGACGCTGAGAGACCAGCAACCCGAACCAATCGTGATCGACTTTGGTGTTGCAAAGATCGCGGACGGACGGCTTGGCGACGCTTCGCCTCACACGGAGCACGGCCAGATCGTGGGGACGCTGGAGTACATGAGTCCCGAACAAGCCGAGATGACAGGTCTGGACATCGACACACGTTGCGACATCTTTTCCTTGGGCGTTCTGCTGTTTGAACTACTGGCCGGCACAACGCCGCTGGACCGCGAGCAAATCCGTCGCTTGCCGTTCGACGAAATGTTACGTACGATTCGCGAACAAGAGCCGTCCGCGCCGAGCAGTCGAATCTCCGATTCCAAACAGCGACGTCGGATCGCCGGCGAATTGGACTGGATTGTCATCAAGGCGCTGGCCAGGAATCGAACACGTCGGTATGAAACGGCCCGTGAGTTCGGCCGAGACGTGCAAAACTATCTTGATGGTGAGCCGGTCACCGCCGTCCGTCCATCCTTCGCGTATCATTTTCGCAAGTTCGCCGCCAAGCATCGCAAGATGCTGCTATCGGCCGCGGCCGTCGTCCTTGCCCTGGTCGCCGGTTTGGCACTGAGCACCTACGAGTCAATCCGTGCGTCAAGAGCCGAACAACGCGCCGAACGAGAAGCCGCGATTACCACGGCGGTCAATCGATTTCTGGAAGAAGATTTACTCGGGCAAGCGGATCCCAACAACGAGCCAGATCGAGAAATAACACTGCGCGAGGTCCTCGATCGAGCTGCATCGAAGGTAGGATTTCGTGACCAACCGCACGTCGAGGCCGCCATTCGCGAGACTATCGGCAGCACCTACCATTCACTGGGCGAATTCAAATCTGCCGAAGTTCAACTTAGCGAATCCTACCACCTAAAGCGAAAAACAGTCGGCGATGAACATCCGAAGACGCTGGGAGTTCGCGTCAAACTTGGCCGGTTATCGGTTGATCAGGGACAGGTCGATGGGGCAACTCAGTCTCAGCTTGTGAGTTGCTTTGAAACGACGCAGCGAGTCTTGGGTAACAACGCCTCACTCACGCTGTCGGCGATGAACAACTTGGCGCTGCTGTACGGGCGACAAGGCAAACGCGCCAAAGCAAAGGCTGTTTTCGTCGAACTCGTTGACAAGCTGCGGCGTCAAACAAATGTCGATAAGCACGATTACATCGCCGCGATGAACAACTTGGCCGTGTTGCATCAACAACTAGGTGAACACGCGCAAGCCGAGCGATTGTTTCAGGAACTAATGCCCAAAGCACAAAGTGTTTTCGGTCCAGAACATCCGAAAACGTTGATCATCATGATGGGCCTGGCCGAATCTTGCCGTCATCAACAAAAGCACGTGCAAGCCGCGAAATGGAACGAAGAGGTCCTCACGATTAGCCGACACGTGCTTGGCCCCGACCATCCAACAACCTTGACCGTCATGAACAACCTGGCCATGGTCTTCCAAGCCCAGCAGCGAGACACCGAAGCAATCCGCCTCTTCGAATCGATTGTCGGCACGCAACGCATCAACGCCCCACAACATCCGTCGACACTCGTCTTCATGAACAACTTGGCGCTGCTGTATCAAAAGACCGGACTCGTCGATAAGGCGGAACAACTCTTCGCCGAAGTCTTGGCAACTCAGCAACGCATGTTCGGCAGCGATCATCCCAACACGCTCATTTTCCAACGCAATTTAGATCGATTGCGCGTCGAGCGTTCATCGCGCTAGGCACGCTTCGCCGCCTACTTTTTGCATGATTCCGTCATCCAGCTATAATTGGCGAAATCAGGGGTGCTTTGCCGGAGGATTTCGAAAATGAAGCGCAGTTCACTTTGCCACCAACTCGCCATGTTTGCACTCATGCTCTTACTCGTCGTTCCCGTGACATTCGCCCAGGACTCCGCTGCCGGCCAGGAGCCAGCAACCAAAAAGAAAGGACGTTACGAAGATCCCCAAGAAATCAAGAAGCTCGACGCGAACCCCCACGTCAAAAGCGAAAAGGATTTGTGGAAGCTCAAACATCTGTCCTGGGACTACAAATCGATCAGTCCGGCAGCGGAAAGAATCTACTCCGCACTGGACGAACAAACGCGGCTGGAGTTTATCGAAACACCGCTGGGCGATGTGGTCGAATTTCTAGGAGATCTGCACGGGATCGAAATCGCGATCGACACGCTTTCGTTGGGCGAAGAAAAGATCACTATCGATTCGCCGATCACGGCAAATTTGACAAGCAATTCGCTCCGCAACGCATTGGATTTGATATTGGGCAATCTGGAATTGGACTACGTCGTGAAAAAAGAAGTGTTGTTCATCACGACCGCCCAACAAACATCCGTCACGCTCGAAACGCGCGTCTACGAAACACGCCGGTTGCAAGGCATGACGCCAGAACAACTGGTAGGCATCATCGTCAGCACGGTTGAACCAGACAGTTGGCATGAATCAGCCGGCTTGGGAAGGATCGAGCCCCTGCCCGGCGGTTTGGTCGTCTATCAAACGCAACGCATGCACGACAGAATCATCGACATGCTCCAGCAACTCCTCGCCCACGAAGAGAACCCGCTGTACAAAAGTCCGCGCTAGAAGTAGGGTCGTGACGCGCGGCTGGAAAATTCGATGTCCGTGCAATCAACGGCCAATTTGCACGTGGGAATATGGCGAGAGTTAAAAGCGACCATGATGTTGCGAGGCCCGCAGTTTTTCGTGGCGATCAGATCATGGACAACAAACAAGTGGATTCGGCGGATGGGGTGCTGGTGGTCATCCCTCGCACTCGTCCTGCGGACGATTCGTCGCGTCGTAATCCACTGTCAAGACCATTCGCGTCTGGGACGCCAACGACGCTATAATCACCGTTGATTCAAGAAGATAAGGACAAAGTCATGGTACAAAGAAAACGAAAGCCGCAATTTGTTGTCGAGGACGGGAAACCGACTGCCGTCATCCTCGACATTGGCGAGTACGAAGAGTTGCTTGATCGTTTGGAGGAAGCGGAAGACCTGGAAGCGCTTCGGGAAATGCGCAAGAAGCCGCTGAAATTTCGGCCCCTGAGTGAATTCTTGAACGAGTACGATCCTAGTGTATGAAATACTCCTCGAACGTCGCACGGAAAAGGACTTGCGGCGATTAGCGGCTGAGATCTTTCAACGGGTAATCGCCGCCATCGAGGCATTGGCGGATGATCCGCGGCCGGAAGGTTGCAAGAAGCTCACAGGATCGGACAACGATTGGCGAATCCGCGTTGGCGACTATCGAGTTCTGTACGAAATCGACGACGAGAATCACGTGGTGCGCATCATGCGAGTCCGACACAGACGAGAAGCTTACCGATGAGCAAGAAGGCGGCGCACCTGGATTTGGCGGATTGGATGCGGGTGGCCGAGGAGTTGGTGCCGCGCGATGCTCGACCGCCAAGGTCCGGCGATGATTCAGCAAGCCACTTTGCGCCCGGCCAACGAGATCCTGGACGAAGTGGACACGTACTTTCGCTTGCACTGGTTCGCTCGTCATGCCGAACACGGCGACGAGAGTATCAGCACAGATATTGATATCGGCGTGATTCAGGAACGCCGCTTGGCGCTCAACTGGCTAACGAGCTTCGAGAACGCCGACTGGGACGATGTCGACTGTCCGACTTAGGTGTTTTCGACGAATCGCTACAGCGTCCAACCCTTACGGTATTCTTTGTGAATCAATTGCTGGGCTTCTAGTGAATTGGTGATCTTTAGATTCTTCGTGTCCCACTCGATGGATTTTCCGCTGCGGTAGGCAACGACGCCCAGCAAGACAGATTCTGTCAACGCGCCAGAATAGCTGAAATTGCAGGTCGTCTCGCCGCCGTTCTTGATCGCGTTTAAGAACTCGGCATGGTGGCCGATCGACTTGGGGATGTATGGCTCCGCGCGTTTGATGGCCGCATCGCCTTTGGGCAGTACGCTGTGTTGGCCGTAGTTCGAAACGACCATGCCGCGCTGGCCGATAAACAATTGGCCGCTGCCGAGATTCATTGGTTTGCCGTTTTGGTCTTTGGGTCCCTTCTTGCGAATTTCTTCCAGCAACCCGGGTTGTTTGCCGCCATCGTACCAGGTCAGTTTCACCGGCGGTCTTTTGCCCCGTGCCGGATAGTCGTACTTGACGATCAAACCAGCGGTTGTTGATTCCGGATGCGGTTTGGGGCCTGTCGCAGAAACATTGGTCGGGTTTCGCAAGTCGAGGGCCCAATGGGTGAGGTCCATGTAGTGGCAGCCAAAGTCGCCCAGACCGCCCGTGCCGTAGTCCCAGAACCAACGCCAATTGAACGGATGGATCGGCAGGATGTCGTCGCCTGCTTTGCATTCGAGATACGGTTTCTCGGGTGCGGGGCCGAGCCACAAATCCCAATCGACGTGCGCCGGCTTGGGCCGATCTTTGACGATGGTTCGACCGGCGTAGTTGACGCCGACCCAAACATGCACTTCGCGCACTTCGCCGATGGCACCGGACTCGACCAGCTCGACAACCCGGCGATAATTGTCACCCGAGTGAATCTGTGTGCCCATCTGCGTAACCAGTTTGTTTTCCTGGGCCAGGTTCGCCAACGTGCGTGCTTCGAAGACGGTGTGGGTCAGCGGTTTTTCGCAGTATGTGTGCTTCTTTAATCGCAGCGCCATCGAGGCTGCTGGTGCGTGACAATGATCGGCCGTGCCGACTAACACAGCGTCGATTTTGTCAGCTTCTTTTTCCAACATCACGCGGAAGTCGCGATACTTGCGTGCATTGGGATATTTCTGGCAGCCCTTGTCCAACAAGTTCGCATCGACGTCGGCTACGGCAACGATGTTTTGGCTGGAGCAACCGGAGATGTTCGCGCCGGCCCGGCCTGTCGCGCCCACGGCGGCAAGGTTCAATCGCTCGTTTGGCGAATCCGAATCCTTTGCCGGAGAAGAATTGATAAAGAAACCAGATGCGATGACACCTGATGCGGTTTGGGCGAGAAATTCGCGGCGATTCGTGCGGCGGGTCATGACACTACACTCCAGGGATCAAACGGTGGTCAACAGAATTCAGTGCCACGATAACCTTCGCGGCGCGGGATTGCAACTTCGGAAGTCGGCTGCCCTACAGTAGAACTAGCCCGAGGCGAGTCTGGGGGCGACAAAGGTTTGTCGATTCGCTTCGGGCTAGCCGGGATTCGTCTTGTTTTCAATCCGGGTTAATCGGGCACAACCAATGTCGCGGTACGGAAAACAGGACTCAGGGGACACTTGTTGGTCGAACTATCGACTTAGGTTTGTCGAAGTGAAGACGAACCGGTTTGTATCGATTTGCGAAGCTTCTTGCTGCTGGCTTGCCGGCGTGACTTCGCGGAACGGCGATTCCAACTCGATCGGCTGCTGTTGAACCGGCTGGCTTTGGCTCTGCATCTTTTGAGCATTCAACTTGGCCGCGAGGATTTGCCGATATTGTTCACGCTTGGCCAGCATGTCGATTCGCTTTTGTGCCGCGGCGGCTTGGCGAATGGGCTTCATGCGGGCACGATAAGCGGCCGCCTGGGCAGCGAAATTCTGCCGAGCTTGTTGCATTTGGGCCTGCTGTCCGGCGGCGAACGCACCAAATGGATTGACCTGCTGTTGGCCATAGCCGCCGTAACCGTTCAGACTTCGAACTCCGCTGGACGGAAAAGCGCCAAATTTGGACCCGTTGCTGGACAAGCTTCCTTCCGGACCACAGGCCAAGGCCGCAGTTCCGCACATCCAAGCCGCTGCGATCGCGATGGTGAGAATGTTTCGTCGCATCTTGATTTCCTTTCAATGAGGGTAATCTGATGGCTATCGTAAAGTATTAAGATGATTTGACTTGCGTCGATTCTCCGGGCGTTTTATTGGAGGGGCTTTTTCTCCCGTCTGTATGAAGTAAACCACCCGACATAACGCCACAGAACAGAAAAATCGACCGTGGCAGCAGGCCAGGTTACGGCAAGGGGAATCTGCCTGCTACGATGACACGCCATGAATTCTTTTTGCGAAGCAGTCAACAAGCACGGCCGGGGTTTACGAGTCACATTCGTTCGCCATGGGGATCGAATTGCCCACACCGTGGCCGCGGTCGATGGCGACCGTTTCATTCCGCTGCTGGCATCAGACGAAGGCACGGATCAGGACGACTGGCCACACAGTCCACCGTTCCAGGAATTGTCGGTCGAACACCGTGACGGGGGAAATGGGGTTGCCCTGCTTGTCGGCATGGCGGGTACGAGCCACTGGTCGCTGAGTGTGGAGACCAACGCGGAACATCGCCAGTTGGCTTTTGATGTGGCCTGCCGGGTGAAAGAACCGCCGTCGAAATTAGGAAGCGCGTATCGAGCGATGGTCAAGCCGCTGCTGTCTGACGGCGTGGTTTCGATGCAAGATCTTGCGACAGTCGTCGTGGACAACGCAGCCGATTTCGCCACGCACACCCTTCATGCAAGCGAAGGCGGATTCATAATCGAGGTCGACGGCTCAGAAGCAGCCTGCCCTTCGACCATTCGTTGGCGATACACCATTGTTCGTTGCGAGAGTTAATAGTGGAGAGCAATTGTCCCAATTGCTCGCGGAACAACTCACGGAACAATTGGGACAATTGTTCTACAATTAGCAGCCCGCGTGCTAGAGCGACTTGTACTCCCCAATGGCATCTCGCAGTTTTCTTTCAAACTCGGCGTCAACGGCGACCATGAATCGAGCCCCATCGCTCATCACCAGGGTGAGAAGCCTTTGTGTGCCCGCAAACAGCGAATAAAGAAGTGCGACCTTTACGAACAAGAAACTCACATGGAAATCGCGACTGAACTCAACCCGCTCGATGTCGTTGTAGTTGTAATCGAGCGTTGCCATCACTTTGCAGATTTTGATGCGATCGGCAAAGTCGATGGAAATCACCGAAGTCACAATCGACTGAAACAGGTTGTACACTCCTACCAGGCTGATCAAGCCGGCAAATGTCCCAAAAAAAGCCTGCTCGGCAAAATCCCGCGTCATGTATCCAAAGAAATATGCCAGGCAAATCCAAAGTGTAATTGTCGTGAACAACAACGACCAGAAGATCAATCCGAAGGCGAAATTGCCATTGGAAATCTGCATCTCGTTCGAGAATCGAATCTGGCTCCAATCCAGGTCCGACGGGGAAATGAGGTCTCGATCTGTACGGGCATCCGCGTGCCGGAAATTCGGATCGATGTTTCCGTCGACATCGGTGCCGCAATTCCAACAAACACGAAACGAATGCTCAATCTGTTCGCCACATCGCCTGCAAGTCCAAGGGGCATGCTTCGTCACGGTGGATGTTTTCCTTAGTCGACCGTGTTCGTCGGTAGCGGTTTCTTCGGCGGTGGAGCGTTGGGATTGGGTTTGGGTGGCGGCATGGGCGGCGGTTCGGGGCCAAAGAGGATTTTGCCGCCAAGGTGGTATTCGGATTCGTTGTCGCCGGTCGTGATGTCCCAGCCAACCATCAGACCGTGGCGGGTGATGACGCGACGTGCCGACAGGTATGCTTCGTAGCTGTTCGTCCAAACGATGAACCGAATGTACTGCTTGGCGGGATCAATCGTTTTCAAAAAGCGTTGAAACGGCCCACGCGGGTTTTCTACTTCTTTCGTCGTGTAACCGGCATTTGCCTTTCGTTCGAAAATGATGCGCGGCTGACGTCCGTTGGCTTTCATTTTGATCACGAACCAATCGTCGTTGATCCGTAGTTTGTCGAACATGGGGATGAGCCGCTTGGGATCGATGCCTGTTTTGGGATTGGCAGCCAAGTTTCTTGCAACGACCAGCCGTTCAGCGCCGGCTTGAGCATTGGCGCGAATCGGATCGCGGTTCCAAGGATAGAGTTTGCTGTCGCGACAAATAATGTAAATGGGTTTTGCGCCTTCGGGCGCGCTGCGCGGGTTTGGCAGATTGATCACTTTGGCAGCCAGCACGGGGCGTTCGGGCGTTTCGTCCAACATTGCCTTGAGCGACGCCAGCCGATCTTCCGCCGCTTTAAATTGCTGGTTAAATTCGTCTTCCTGCTTCTTGAACTTCTCGGCTTCTTTGCGTGCCGCTTCGGCCTTCGTATTATGGGCGGCCACTTCGTCGGCGCGTCTCTTCAAGATTTTGTCCAACTCGTCGCGGGCGAAACTGATTTGGCCGGTCATGTCGCTGAGCTGGCCTTCGGCTGCCCGGTCGTCGCCCATCGACTGAATTTGAGCAAGCAGCGTCTCGAGATCCTTCTCGACTTGCTCGCGGTCTTTGCGAGCTTGATCGACCTTTTGCTTTGCTTCCTCGATCTTCTCCGGCGTATAGCGTTCGTCCTTTTGCATTTCCTGCGTGATGCGATCGACCGCCTCGCCGACGCCGAGTTGCGTCACGATCAGCACGATGACCAGGATGCCCACGACGTTGGTCATCGTGTCCAACAACGAATCGAGGCTTGCGCCGCTACCGCCACCTTTGTTTCGTCGTGCCATGAGGAGCTTTCAGCGGTCAGCCGTCAGCGGTCAGCGTTGCAGCGCGAGGCTGATGGCTGATCGCTGAATGCTAATCGCTCACTTCGGTTTAAAGAAACTTAAATCAACATTGCCTTGTCCAAGCAGTGGGAGTTTTCCTGGCAGTTTTTCGATTCGATCCCAGACCGCCTGTCGTGCCGCGCGGTACGTTGACAAGCCGTCGTCTCGCACCAGCAAGATCACTTTGCCTTTGGGCTTCTTGGCGACTTCGTCCAACAACGCGTTGAACTTGTCGTCGTTCGGAATGTCGGCTCGCCGGACGCGATGTTCCTTGCCGTTGTCGAAGATGACGATGCTGCCAGCCGCGCATTCGACAAACGTTGGATCCAGATCGACGCCACTGCCGCCCGGACGAACTTGTACTTCTGCCTCTTCTGGAGGTTTTTTCCGATCCGCGACTTTTGCTTCGAGTTCTTTGATCTGGTCGTTGGTGGTTTTCAGATCGTCTTTCAATCCGGTCAGTCGTTTGTCAAGCGCCGCCTTGTCAACGCGTTGGATGGGATTCAACTTGTTTTTCTTTTCGCGCTCCGCCTTGAGCTGCGCGAGCAGTGCTTCCAACTCTTCGCGTTTCAACGCCAGCTTCTTCAACAATTCACTTGCTTCGCTTTGTGAACTGGTCAAGTCCTTTTTCTGTTTGTCGAGTTCTGCTTGAACTTCGTTCTTCTTTTGCGTTTCCTTTTCGATCATCTTGTCGGCCTGGTCGATGACCTCAATCTCAGCGACTTGTTCGTTGTCCATCTGGCCAAGCGCAAGTGCCGTGATCATCAGCGTCAGCACACCGATTGTGCACGCCAGGATGCTTAGAAACGGAAAGAGCGAAATCGTCTCGCCGCCTTTTTTCTTACGTCTTGCCATGGTGGGAAAATCCTAATGACTAAATACCCAATGACGAAGCCCGAATACCGAATTGTTTCGCCATTCGTTCTTTCGGACTTCTTTCGTCATTGTGTATTTCGTCATTCGTCATTCAACCTATCCCCCGTTGCGGCCGCCGCCGAAGAACCAGCCGCGTTTCTTCTTCGGTTGGCTCGCCGGTGCCGCGGCGACTTGTTGGACGACGACTTGTTGTTGGCCAAGTTGCGAGAGGACTTGGTTCAATGACGTTAAGCCCGTTTGCAAATTGCCGCAATACTGACCCAGCGATTCAGCCGCCTCGCGCATCGAGGCGGTCATCTGTTGGACTTCGTTGAGCTGACCCATCTTTTCTTCGAACACTTGTTTTTCAGTTTGGTTGACTTCCTGCAGGCTGCCGGAGACTTGTTTCGCGAGCACTTTGCCGACCGCTTCCAGCTTGTTGGTCCACAATGTTGAGTTTTCGTCCAACTTCTTGGACCAGGTTTTCAGTTCGGCGTGATGCTGGGACATGGCCGCATTGATGGCTTTGCGAACATCGAGGGGTGTGGCGTCTCCGCCGGACGAACCCGTTCCGGCCAAGCCGTCATTTAATCGTTTGAGCAGGTTCTCATTGCAATACTCGTCGACCCAGTTGAGCATGTCCTCTTCGGCCTTTTTGATCGAACTGCTGGGAAACATCACCATCATGCTCATCACCAGCGCAATCAACGTTGTGTCGAATGCCGCGCCCAGACCGCCCGTCACGGCACCCAGCGATTCTTTCAACGCGTCCATGTTCGCCGAGTCCAGGTCGCCTTGAAAGCCACCCACCGCGGCACTGATTCCGATGACCGTCCCAATAAAACCAAGAATCGGAATCGCCCAAATGAACACGTTCATCATGGTGTAGCTGGACTCGACCGCATTGGCATCGATGTCGGATTGCGACGACAGAATCGTGGCCACTTCGGACGCGTTCTTGCGAACGCGAAAGTGTTCGAGACCGCGCTTCACGCGATTGATCAGAAAACTCTCTTTCGTATTGCCCGGCAAATCGCCGACATAGGCGATAAATTTGTCAACGTTGTCTTCGTTAATATCCTGCCCGTATTCCTCCGGCAACAAGTCGAACAGCATCGATTGTTTTTGGCGTTTTAATTTGCCGGACTTCAAGACCAGCACCGACAGTGCCCAAAACAGCAAAAACATCGTGGCAAACGGGACCCAGATACTAGCATCCTGTTTGACAAACAGCTTGCCAACAAAGTTGTCCATCATGAACAATGGCACGATCAATATCGAAAGACACGCCGTGGCCAGCAATCCCATGCCGCAACTGGTCATCAGGCTGACGTTAGTACCGTCGACCCATTGATCGCCCGAACTCTGACTCTTCCTGGCGGTCGAACTAGTTTTGATTCCCGTTGATTTGACAGCCGTGGACTGGGCGGGACGCTGGGAAGCGGCACTGGTCGGAGCGGCACTGGTCTGGAGATTCATCAGACCTTCGTCGACCTGTGGCTCCTCGACCGGACGCTCGACGGCAACCTGAGTGCGGCAATAGGGACAGACGACGCGTCGCCCAATGTGCTCTTCGCGGGCCCGCAGACCTTTGCCACAGTTTGAGCAGGCAAACTGAAAATACATTGCTCTTCTCCGAGGCTGGCAAAGCGGCCAGCAAATCGATACGTGGGCCAAACCGTTTATTCTATCATCGACTGGCAATGCGATCACCTCCTGGGCCGGCGAATCGGTGCGTCCGGTGGCCTTGATTCGGAGGGCCTTGGGAGTGAGAATGTGCGTCTTGAGTGCCCATATTCCCCTAGATTTTCAGGCGCAACACAAATGGTGTTCGAACACATCGAAAAGCTGAAGCAGGAATACACCGACAAATTCGTGGTGGTGGACGAAGAACGTCCCGAATTGCGGCGCTTCAAGGGAATGACGGGCACCGTGCGCACGGTCAACATGAACGGCAAAGCGCTGGTCGAATTCGACGCGTATTTGAACATCGGCTGGTACGACATCGACGTCGACTATCTGAGCATTGTGGACAGGCCGGCCGAGAAGACGGAAGCAAAATCCGAAGCCAAGAAGCCAGCCGCGAAGAAAGAGGCCGCGCCCAAAAAAGACGCCGCCCCGACGAATCCAGGTAAAATGTCCGTCGAAGAAATGTTGGCCGCGGCGCGAGGCAAGGCACCCGCGAAACCCAAGGCAAAGTCCGCTCCGGCGCCCGCCAGCACCGACCCGTCAAAAATGAGTGTCGCCGAGATGCTGGCCGCCGCACGCGGTGAAAAAAGTGGCGGCGGCGCTCCCGCAGCCAAAGCCGCACCTGCCGAGTCTTCCGGCGCGGGCGATGAAGGCAAAAAGAAGATGATCTCGCAAGTGATGGAAGCGAAACGCGAGGGCAAGCCGGAAAGTCCCGCGCCATCCGCACCGGCACCATCCACATCGTCACCAAAGAAACTCGATCCAACGAAAATGTCTGTCGCGGAAATGCTTGCAGCCGCGCGCGGCGAGAAGAGTGGCGGCAAAGCTCCAGCCGCGGAACCTGCACCGGCGGTCGAAGAATCTGTCGCTGAAGAATCTGCCCCGGCTCCGGCCGCGGAGCCAACCGAGGAATCCGCTGGCGGTGGCAGCTCCAAGCGTGACGAGATCACCGAAGTCGCCGACCAGGTCGCGTATTGTCGCAAAGTGGACGCGTCGTAATCTTCAGCACCATCTGCAACTCGCATGAGATTTTGGTTTCCTGAAAAGTTGTGAGTACTGTCGCTCAAGTCTAGACTGAGTCCCGGAACCTTCCTCTGAATTCAACCGCCAGGAGTCATGTGATGAGAATGGATCCACGATTTCGTCTTGCAGTCATTGCGTTCACTCTGTCCGCGTGTTGTTTGGCCTTAAACGTTCATGCACAACGGAAGATGACTAAGGCGGACGTGGAAAAACTGTTCGAGGAGGTTTCAAACTGGGGTCGCTGGGGCAAGGACGACCAGCTTGGCACGTTGAACTTGATCACGGCCGAGAAGCGCAAACAAGCCGCGGCGCTCGTCAAAGAAGGAATCTCCGTCTCGCTGGCACGCAATGCTGAGGAAAAAGAAGCCGCTGACAATCCGTCGCCGTTTGGACAAACGATGATCAAGACCGGAAATGAGCCGGGCAACCAATGGGCCATGGACAATTTCAACGTCTCCTATCATGGCTTCGCCCACACGCATATCGATTCGCTTTGCCATCTGATCTACAACGGAAAAATGTACAACGGTTACTCCGTCAAAGAGATTTCCGAACAAGGCACCAAGCAACTGAGCATCCACAATCTCAAGCAAGGCATCTTCACGCGTGGCATATTGATTGACATCCCGAGGCTGCGCGGCGTCAAGTATCTTGAACCTGCGACGCCGATCTATCCGGAAGAATTGACTGCCTGGGAGAATCGGGCCGGCATCAAAGTATCCAGTGGCGACGTAGTTTTCTTTCGCACCGGACGTTGGGCATGCCGCGCGGAAAAAGGCCCGTGGAGCGTTCAAGAGAAAGGTGCTGCAGGCTTGCACGCGTCGTGCGCCAAATGGATTCGCGAGCGTGACGTCGCGATGGTCGGCAGTGATGCGGCGATGGACGTCATTCCCTCGGGAGTGCCCGGCATTACACACCCGATTCACTTGTTAACACTCAACGCGATGGGCGTGCATATCTTCGACAACTGCGATCTGGAAGCGGTCAGCGAAACGTGTGAAAAACTCAAGCGTTGGGAGTTCCTCATCACGGCGTCGCCGATTCCGGTGGAAGGCGCGACTGGTTCGCCGCTGAATCCGATCGCGACGTATTAAGCGAGCGGCAGATGAGTTCTTACCTGCCGTAGTGGAATTCTCATCTGCCGCTCGCTTTAAAAGTCAGTCGCGCTTCAGCACAACCAAAACACGCCCGTCTCCCTCGACGGTCTTCAGTTCCTTGGGTAGATTCGCATCCCCTGGTGCGGCGCACATTTTCAATTCGTCCCCGTCAATTGCATAGATTCCCTTCCAGAGTACGACGGTCGCTTTCGTGACTGTAACCGTTTTGGGAGACTTCGTCGTGTCAAATTTGTATTCAAACTCAAGCGATGTGTCGCCATAACTGGCGGTGATTGTGTCCTTCTTGAATTCGCACTTCAGCCCACTCGCAGCTTCGCACACCTCGCCGCTGCAATGGACCGACTCGGCCGTCCAGTTGCCTTGCAAGTCGTCGTCCGCCGAAGTAAAGGGCCCAGCCAACACGATTCCTGCCGTGAAAGTCAAAAGACATGAAATGGATTGCCTCATCTTGGTTTTCTCCATTGAAGGATTGCCGATCGGGTGAACAACACTGGCCGCAGTTTAGCGTGTCCGGCAAACATACTCAACGAAAACCCTCGTTCGAGATTCATCACCGCACCGCTGCCTGCTATGATGAAGCCGTGAAAACTGGCCGTCGGAACGTCACCCCGCTTTCCAACGATGAATGGACCGCGTTACATCAGCCTGCTGACCGTGCTTGCCGCGACGCTCATCCTCCTTGACCTAGCGAAAGGTGCAATTAGTTGTGAAAGCAATCTTGCCACTCGCCTTCGTTTTGATCGAGTCGGCAGCTAGTCTGCTGGCGCAACCGTCGCTGCCGTTTCGCGTTGCTGACGTGATTGGCGGTCACGTCCATCCGTCAGTTTGCGTGACCCTGAAGCAAGGCGATATTCTGGCTGTTTACAACAAGAGCGGCGGAGGCGGCAAAGAACTGTTGCTGTGCCGATCGACGGACGGTGGACGGACTTGGTCCGAGCCGCAAGCCATTTCGGAGATCAAGAACTGCTCGATCTATCCCGGTTCGTTGACGACGCTCGGCGATGGTCGTATCGTTTTGCATTGGTCGTGCTATCACGTTGAAGAAAATCGTCGCTGGCGAGTGCCTCAGTTTTGCGTCAGCGGCGACGAAGGGAAGAATTGGAGCGAGCCGCAAGACCTGCCCATCGACGACCACACGAATTACAGTTGCTTGCGGCATCCGATCCTCGAACTTGAAGTGGGCCGCTGGGTCTGTCCGCTGTACGACCGCACGATCGTCTACGATTGGAACTTGAACAAAATCGAGCCCTTCGGCGACGGGCGCAATCACGGCATGGTGCCAATCGTGCTAACCAAGAAGGGCACGATCGTTAGCGGCGCGCCGCAAGCCGCCGCGCCCGTCCCAGTCGGCAAGCCAGGCAAAAACGTACGCGGATTGCGTTCGGCCGATGGCGGAAGGACTTGGACCGCGCTGCACGCGCTTCCTTACTTTGGCGTGGCCGGTTACGACTTGACGGTGTTGGACAACAACTGGATTGTTTTGACTTCGATCGTGTACGGCGTCGGCCGCGATGCCGAGTGGAGCTATGAACTGATCGTATCGCGCGACGATGGCGTCACTTGGAACGATACCGAGGCGGTCGAAATCTACAACCCCGGTCGTCCCATCAAGGGCCGCGGTTGGCCGCGCACGGTTCAGCTCGACGACAAAACGTTGGGAACTTTGTTTTATGACTTGGACGCCAGCCAACCAGGCGGACCGGGCTTGTACTTCGTCCGTACGCCAATCGAATTGCTGTCAAAATGAAGTAGGAAACGCCATGTTTAACGAACTAAATGCTGAAGAATCGCGCGTCATCCTCGACAAGGGAACGGAACGACCGTTCACGGGCGAGTACACGGACCTGAAGGACGCAGGCACGTTTCTCTGCCGCCGTTGCAATGCTCCTCTCTATCGATCCGAAGACAAGTTCGACAGCCACTGCGGTTGGCCCAGCTTCGATGACGAGATCCCGGATACGGTCGAACGAACCCCCGACGCCGACGGGCATCGCACGGAAATCGTTTGTCGCAATTGCGGCGGGCACTTGGGCCACGTGTTCCTGGACGAAGGCATGACCGCGAAGAATACGCGCCACTGCGTGAATTCCGTCTCGATGCGTTTTGTTGCCGCAGGCGAACCGCTTCCGCCAGTGATTGAGGCACGGTAGAGTACACTACCGATAGAAGTAACGACACGATGTCTCCATTGATCATTCTGATTTTCATCGCCTTTGCCGTCATTATTTTTGCTGCCGGATGGTACTTTGAGCAAAAACGAAGGCAATTCTGGCAGGACATGGCTCTACGTTATGGGCTGAGGTACTCGTCACAAGACCCGTTCGGCATCCCACAGCGATATCACCAGTTTGCCGTGTTCCAAACGGGGCGATCTCGACGGGCGTACAATTGCCTGCACGGCGACTACGAAGGCCGCTTCGTTTTGCTGTTCGATTATCGCTATACCACTGGCAGCGGAAAGGACAAAAAGACGCGCCGCCTTTCTGCGTTGATCATGGACGTCGGCATTCCCTGCAACTACCTGCTCATCCGCCCTGAGTCGTTTTTTGATAAAATCGGTGCCTTTTTGGGATATGACGACATCGATTTCGAATTCGATGAGTTCAACCGGAGGTTTCACGTGCAGGGCGACAAACGATTCGCTTACGACATTTGCCACTCCAAGACGATGGACTACCTGCTCCAAAACGAGCGGCTGACTTGGGAGATGTCTGGCAATCACGTGATCCTGTATGGCCTTGGTACGTTTGACGAGCGCGAAATCGGCTATTGCCTCGACCGGGCGGACGCGTTCGTCTCACTCATTCCCGATTACCTACACAAAGGTTGATTCTCATGGGACCTGTGTTGATCATTGTGATTCCGATTGCGCTCGTCTTTCTGTGGATGATTTTGACGTACAACCGATTGATCAATCTGCGGAATCTGATTCGCAACGCGTGGAGCAACGTGGATACGGAGTTGAAGCGTCGATACGATTTGATTCCCAATTTGGTCAACACGGTCAAGGGCTACGCCAAGCACGAGCAAGAGACGTTGCAGAAGCTGACCGAGGCCCGCACGCGTTGCGTCGAATCGACTGGATCGGTGGATAGCCAGGCCCAAGAAGAAAACCAGTTGGTACGTGCGTTGCGACAAGTGTTGTTTGTGGCGGAGGACTATCCAGACTTGAAAGCCAGCAGCAACTTTCTCGCCTTACAGGAAGAGCTGGTCAACACGGAAGATCGCATCCAAGCAGCCCGTCGCTATTTCAACGGCAACGTCAAGGATTTCAACAATCTTGTGCAAATGGTGCCGTCGAATTTGATCGCCGGCATGGGCGGATTCAAACCAGAGTCCTACTTCGAGATCGAAGACAGCCGGGAGCGCGAAGCGGTCGGAATTCACTTCGATTGACGCTTATGTCGCATTCACAGAAGCGGTCGAATCTCATGGGCTGTCGAGCCACGTCGCGGATGACGCAGCCCGAGCCGATGAAGACCAAGTGTTGCCTCTGCGGGCTCGACAAGCTGAACGGCAACGATGTGTGGGCTGCTTCGCTGGTGACGTGCGGAGATTGTCGAACTGCTACTGAAGCGAAGTGCCGACCTGGGACTATCGACATTCTTCCACAGCTCATGGAACAACTTGCTGCGACTGTCACGGGATCGCGGATATCGAAGCGATTCTCTCGAAACGCAGTGCCTCTTGACCACGTTAAGGCGCGTCAAATTTGACTCCGTCCCTACTATTCAGTAGACCTTCTCGACTCTACTTCTCTCGACAGAAAGGCGGCAGCCATGCGGCAACGGAAACGGGAAACCGCGCACTCGGATCACGTAAACCCATCTTTTGAATCGGGCCGCTCGATCATTCTTGGTTGGCAGTCGAAGCGGTCCGCGAAGATTGGGTTTGGCAAGCAACTCTCTCCAACCACGCAGGATCAGAATCCCGTCACTTATGCCGGGGATTCGCATTTGATTACCATTGCGCCGACCGGTGCGGGCAAAGGACGCGGCGTGATCATTCCCAACCTGTTGACCTACAACGGCCCCGTTGTGGTGTTCGATCCCAAGGGTGAGAACTACATCACCACCGCGCGACGGCGGCGAGAGATGGGGCAACAAGTCGTCAAGCTCGATCCGTTTGGTGTCGTCGATGGCGAGTCCGATTCGTTCAATCCGCTGGACATTTTCAATCTACAAAATGTCGACTTGGAAAGTGATGCACAAATGTTGGCCGAATTATTGTCGCGAGGCGTGACCGGATTCAAGGAGCCTTTTTGGGACGTGAGCGGCAGCGCTTTGCAAAGTGGTGTAATTGCTCACGTCGCCACGATGGAGGAGGAGAAGCGGCAGCTCAGCTCCGTCCGCGACCTGTTGATGGCGGATGATACGGTTTACAGTCTGGCCGTCGTTCTGGATACCGTGGGCAAGACGATGAACAAGATGGCTCACGATGAAATTGCCGCGTTTTTGCAGATGCCCGAACTGACACGGGGTGGCGTACTTGCGACCGCCAATTCCTATCTGAAGTCGATCCTTAGCGATCGTGTGATCCGCACGTTGCAACAATCGTCGTTCAATCTGCAAGATGTGGTTGATGGCAAACCGCTGTCGATTTACTTGATCATCCCGCCTGACAAACTACAGAGCCATCGAGCCGTCGTGAAACTCTGGGTCGGGGCACTGTTGAAAGCGATCACCAGTCGGCAGTCCATTCCCGAACAGAAAACGCTGTTCATGCTCGACGAATGCGGGCAGCTTCAACATTTTCCGTTCTTGGAAACGATCATTACGTTGTGCCGCGGCTATGGCGCCCTGTGCTGGACGTTTTGGCAAGATCTGGCGCAGCTTCAGCACTGGTATCCCACGAGTTGGAAAACGATTCTCAACAATTGTGGCGTCATTCAGACGTTTGGGATCAACAATCGTGACATGGCAACCCAATGGTCCGGCTATTTGGATCACGGTCCGAGTCAACTTCGGGGTCTTCGCTCGAACCAGCAGGTTCTTTCGATCCACGGTCGCCGCGAACAGGTTTCGACTCTGTTCGACTATTTGTCCGATGCGCCATTCATCGGTCGATTCGATGACAACCGATTGTTCCGATCGGTGATTCAGCGCGACAAGCTGTGTCGGACTGCCAACGATGAATCGCTTTGCGATGCCGAGTCGAAGCCTGTGAGCCAACTCTTGTAGAAGACCTCGCGATCTTCCTCGAAGTCCCGCAAACCGCTCTCAGTCACCAGGTTGCTTGGCACCGTACCAAGCGATTGTGACAAATAAAGTCAACGCACCGTAGGTCACGATGATGCTCGGCACTTCGACTTCCCATGAGATCTTGCCATTCATGCGAAGAAATGCAAATACCGCAAGGCTCAACAAAAACAAACCATTGATGACGTTGAATCGCGTCGCGCCACCAAGGTAAATACACAGCAGGCCGGCAATTGCGAGACAAATGATCCACAACCAGCCAAGACTGAACGCCATGTCCATCGTTTGGAACAACCAGAACACGCCAATGATGATGGCGACCACACCGAGCACCACCGATTCGGAGTTGGACCGCAAATGGTCTCGCATCGTTCTGTGTTCGCGATCGTTGGATTGTCCGTCGTCCATTATCCGAGTTCCTGTATTTCGGTCATCGCGCCATCCGCAGCTCTGCAAATCGCGACCATCGGGTTTGGCCGGCCTTAATCATATCAAAGTTACAGAAGTCGGCGACCACTCGATAGCAGGTTCAGTGCTAACGTAAATGCGCGATGTCTCCCCTACCGGAACCGATTGGTGGGAGCAGTAGCCCTCGACGAGTGACGTTCGGTATTTGCCCTCATTTACGCGAACGCGAGTCAGTTGCCAATCGCTTGCGCCAGGTTTCTCGTTCTCGCTTCGGATCAGCGACTTGTCGGCTTCGTTATCGGGTTCCAAATTGGTGCGATCATTTCCGCGTTAAGTTGCTCCCATCGGGCGAACAGTTCCTTCAGTTTTTCAGGCTGATTGCTTGCCAAATCCTGAGTTTCGCCAATGTCCTTGGACAAGTTGTAGAGCTGCCACTTGTCGGAGAAACCTCGTTGCGGATTGCGCAACAGTTTCCAATCACCAACTCGGATCGCGGTTTTCTTGTTCAGTCGCCAAAAAAGTGTTTCGTGTGGAGATCCTTTTTTATCGCCCGTCAAGAAAGGTAACAAATTCACACCGTCGATTTTTTGCCGTTCCAGGAGCGGGCTTCCCGCTGCTGCGGTAGCAAAGATGTCGAGTGAAATCACCGGTTGGCGATACACTTTTCCGGCCGGCAGTTTACCCTTCCATCGCACCATGAACGGAATGCGGATACCGCCTTCGTAGACTTGTCCTTTTTCGCCGCGCAAAGGTCTGTTGCTGGAAGTAAGTTCACGCGTAGGGCCACCATTGTCGCTAAGGAAAAAGACTAACGTGTTTTCGTCGAGTTTCTCATCATGAAGTTTTTTTAGCACCATTCCCACGCTGTCGTCCAAGTTCGCCAGCATCGCCGCAAAAATGCGACGGTGAATGTCTTCGATGTGAGCAAACTTCTCCATGTACGCGTTCGCGCCCTGCAGTGGACTATGGACGGCGTTGTACGCAAGATACAGAAAAAACGGACGGTCTTTGTTTCGATCAATGAAATCCACTGCTTCGCGCGTGAGTGCGTCGGTCAAATACTCCCGTTCCTCCACTGGTTGTCCGCCACGTAAAATCGGATTGTTCGCGTCATAGGCCGGTTCGTCGTATCCCATATGAGTCGAGTAGACCAACCGCTGGTCGTTACTGGTCCAGCGTCCTTTCTCACCACCAGGTAACGAGCGACGGCGAAGCATCGTAGTTACTCCACGATACGGCGGCGGAACGAAATAATGCCCTTCGTGCATAAACCCGAAGAACTCGTCGAAACCGCGACGGTGGGGATGAAATCTCGCATGTCCGCCGAGATGCCACTTTCCAATCAACGCCGTCGTATAACCGACATCGTGCAGATGCTTGGCAAGCGTAAGCTCTGACGAAGGCAATCCTGCGTTTGGATCCTCGTTGTGGTGGCCAATCGGATTGAATTCATAACCGAAGCGGGTTTGATATCGCCCGGTCAATAAACCCGCGCGTGACGCACTACAATACGACGCAGAAACGTAGCCGTCAGTAAAACGCACTCCATCCGCGGCAATCGAGTCGATATGCGGCGTCGGAATCTGCGAATTGCCTTGGCAACCAAGTTCACCGTAGCCCAAATCATCGGCCAGCAAGACGACGATATTCGGCTGCCTTGCGACGGCGCTGCTGCAAATGGCCGTGAGCACAAACACAACAAGCCGAAGACAGGTCCTAGACATCCTACCTCTGTTTCGATCAGGCATTATATTCGTTCCGCAACTTCTCTCGCACGCGTACGAGTAGGTCTTTTGTCTTTTTGACACCTTCCATTTGATTGTTGCGGCCTTCCGATTCGATTCCTACCCAGCCGCGATAACCGGCGTCCATCACAATCCGCATTATCTTCAGAAAGTCCGTTTCCCTGCCGTCGCTGTCGACGGTGGACCAGGGTTTTGCATCATCGAATGCATGCGCCTTTGCACTGACGGCTTTGGCGTACGGCATCAACTCTTGCACACCGAGGTAACGGTCGTACCAAATCCCCTTTTTGCGATCGATGCCGAAATTGCCAAAGTCGGGCAGCGTCCCACAACGCGGGTGATCAACCATTTTCATCACGTCCACCAACCACCGCCCGTGAGACGACAGTCCGCCGTGGTTTTCTACAATTACGTTGATGTCGTGCTTGGCGCCAAACTCAGTCAGCTTTCGCAAACCGTCGGCGGCAAGTTTCGCTTGTTCCTCGTAGCTGAGTTTCGCGTTGCTGCGAGCGTTCACGCGAATCGAATGACACCCCAAGAACTCGGCAGCTTCGACCCATTTGTAATGATTTTCCACAGCCTGCATACGTTTGGCTTTTTCCTGCTCACCAAGATTGCCTTCGCGGTCAATCATGATCAATAGACTCTGCACGCCTTCGTCGGCCGCACGTTCTTTCATTTCGGCAAGATATTTCTGGTCATCGGCTTTATCGATGAAGAATTGATTAACGTACTCGACCGCATCGATGTCGAAACCGCGAGCGGTCTTGGCGAAATCAAGATTGTCCAGGTGCGGTTCTTCACGTTTAAAGAAACGGCGGTTGAGAGACCATTGGGCCAGTGAGATTTTGTAGAGGGGTTGCCTCGCTCTTTTCTCCTGAGCAACGAGCAGCGAGGAAGCGGCGATCGCTGTCATTGCGGACGCGGAGGTTTGCAAAAACTGACGCCTGTGTTGTTTGGACATGGTGTAACTCCGTAGTTATCGATGCGTACAATT
>CAYFJO010000087.1:25701-30840 GCA_964343305.1 uncultured Pirellulaceae bacterium
TAATTATAACGCGTGGCCGCCACGGTTTTGCCGTTTAGACATAATTCGTTGCGTCGCAAGAAAAGCCAGTCAACACTATGACATAGCTGGTACGTCCTGGCTGGGGTCAAAACCGCGATACACGCGCGCCAAAAGCAAGGTTGTGGCTGCGGCCGCCGCGCAGGTCGCAAGACATGTTCCCGTGACGAATAGAATGGCTGAACACGTCCAGACATTGTCAGGTGTTAAGTACGATGCAAGATGTTTCGAAACCAGAGCCCACCCGAGAAAGAGTGCGAGGGAGACCGCGAATAATATTCCTTTGGCGGTAAACGTCAGAATAGACCGTAGGAATACATCGAGTCCTTCTTGGTTCATGCGATAGGGATAGAGCATGAAGACTAAATTCTCAAAAGCGAACACAGATACGTTGATCGGCACTAATACGATTAGCGCTGCTACGAAGAAATACAAATCGAATGGTTTCACTAACATGGTTGCGACCAACACCGCCATTTGAAATAGGGTGCTGAGCAGAACGGGAACCGCCAACTGGCCGATGGTCACAGCGGTCGGGCTGATTGGAAGCGATTTGATGACACTCAGCCGGTCGACGTCCCGCCGGAAATCGAATTTCAGCGCGGTCGGGAGCAGGACGAAGGTGTAGAAAATAAGGCTGCCGAGAATCTGAATCAACATGACCACTCCACTTTGTGGAGTCAGCAGCGTGATGCACGACAGGACTGCCGGTAGGAGCAGCGAAATCGCAACCGACGTTCGGTAATGAAATGCTCCCAATAATTGACGCCACGCCAAGATACCGGCACCCCCAAATCGATAGGGCATTCGAATTGATCGATGGCTGTCACGGATGGTCCGTACGTCCTTACAGGTTTCAGTATCCAAGCGCTGGAAGCGTTCACGTTCCGCGGTAACTCGTCTTCGCAAGAACAGCCGGTCGAACCAAACGACCACCTTCACCATAGCGAACACCAACAAACCAGCGAGCAGCGAACAGCCGATCGATCCGACTGAAACGGTCGTTGCCAGGATGACCTGGCCAAATACGTGAAAGGGCAGCATGGCTAAGATGCCAATCCAGGTCATACGAAGATCCGCCAGCGAACTGCCAAATCGTGACAATAGAACTAGCGAGGCGGGACCTGAACTCCAGCTCGATCGATCAGCAAAAAGAAGCGAACTCACGAGCGCACTAGCCACGCATGCTCCAGCGATCGTCAGTATCGCCACGCGAAAACGAAGAAACGCACTTCGTGACAATCCGTAGGCCATGATTTCAACGACCATTCGCACCAGGTCCACGAAGATCAGCCCCATGAACATGCCCAAGAATCCAGCTACCCAGATACTCAAGTCTGGCAACATCACCAGCGAAAAACATGCTGCCTTCGCCACGGCCGCAAAGCCGATGGAGGCCAGACGATACATGACGAGTTCGCACCGGGATAACGGTGCACCTCCCAGCAGCTCTTTCTCCGTCTCTGTCCACTCGAAAGGTACAATTGGTGCACGACAGGCGATCTTTAGCACATGCCATAGCGTGTATGCCAGCAAACCGAGTGGTAGCCAAACTTGGAGTTTCTCCGCATCAGCGGGTTCGCGAAGTAGCAGACCTAAAACAGCTTGACCTAACCAGACAACTGTGAGAAGTACGGCGACGATTGACAAGACCATTCGTCGCGGTCTGCCGAATCCACGCACAATACGGGCCAGTTTTGCTGCGGCTTGATAGCGCAGTAGTTTCAACACTGCCGGATGTAGTCGGAAGAAGTTCATCGAAGGATTTGCGTTGTTGCTTTAGAGGTCAAATGTCGATTTATCAACTCAGTATTGTGCCGACGACTGCGCAAACTATGAACAAGGTTCGCCCGCCATCGCATGCTGAGATAACTCTAGCGACGGTGTGTCACTTTCGATTGCTTGAAAGAAAATGTCTTCAAGCGTCTCATCTGGCTTGCCTGCAAACGTCGATCGAAGATCTTCAATGGTCCCGGAAAAACGTCTGCGTCCGACGTCCATGATCAAAACGTGAGTGCAAATATCCTCGACCATGGCCAAAAGGTGCGAACTGATAATCACTGCCGTACCTTTTTCGGCGTGTTCTGCGATCGACTGTTTGAGAACGCGAATGCCTCGGGGATCGAGGCCCGTCATGGGCTCATCCAGAAGCAGAGCTTGCGGTTCGTGAATATAGGCACAGCAGATGGCTAACTTCTGTCGCATTCCACGTGAAAGGTCCGCGGCCTTGGTATGGCGTTTGGCCTCCAGGTCGAATGCGTTTAGCAAATGGGTGATCTTCTCAATCGGCTGATCGACGCCATAGACGCAGCCGGTGAATGCCAAATGTTGTTCCACTGTCAGATCATGAAACAACTGCGGATCATCGGGTACGTATGCCGTTCGCTGCTTCACTTCAATCGGATCGATTTCCAAGTCCAAGTCGGCGATACGCAATTCGCCGCAACTGGCCGGAATAATCCCAGCCAGTGCTCGCAGCGTTGTGGTCTTTCCAGCGCCGTTTGGCCCTACCAATCCTAAGACCTGGCCGGGCTCAACATGGAACGACAAATGAGCCACGGCGATGGTTGAATCATATGCTTTGCAAAAATCGGTAACGTCGATCATCAGGACTCTCTCCGATCGTCAAGACCACACAACTTATTCAATAATCTAGCTCATCGCTCTTGGCCAACGGTGGCGATCACGTGGAAACTCGTGCGAATCGCTACATTCGTTAGGATGTACAGCCGACAGCGTCAGCGCGATGATCCGACGCAAACTAGCTGGCGCGATTGGCGGAGGTTACCGGCCCGCCCACTGCGCTATTAGCACGCCCAAATAACACTGTCGGATGGGTCTCTGCGGCGAGAGAGAAACTGGTTAGACACGCTAGTGTTTAATGAGTATTATGGCCTCCGCCCATCCCTGTATAGAAAATGCAAGGAACCAGCCATGTCGCCCGTCGAGCTGACGCCGCCCGATTGGGGCGCCGGCAGCAACGAGAAATGCGGCAAGGCCGTCTTCGCCGACAAAGAAGATCCAGACTATCAAACGATTTTGGCCACCTTTAGTACCGTCACCGAAGAACTCGCGGAGCGCGCCCGCATGGACATGAATGGAGGCAAGCCGGCGGAGAACGTCTCGCGGTCGAGTCAATAGGAGAGAAAAACTGTGAAAAGAATCGGTCTACTACTACTAATGCTCGCGCTCAACTCCGTCGCCACGGTGGGGCGCTGCGCGGAAGACACCCTATGGCAGCAAGCGAGAGAGTCTGGGCGGATCGCCAGCTATTCGCTAAGCAAAGTCCAACGCTGGTTGCACGAAGTCGCCCTGAAGAAGATTGAACCCGACACCGGTCTCTATCATCCCGACGGTCGCTTCAACTATCAGGATGCCTGGGCCGACTGCTATCCGTTTCTGCTCTGGGCCGCTTGGGCCACCGACCAGGAGGCGCTCGACGGGCCAATTCGCAAAGCCCTGCACGCGGAGATCAAGCATTGCGACAAGGACTTTTTCAAGGATCCCAAGAACGCATTCGGCGGTAGTGAATACGTCAAGGACGGCCTGATCGCGATCGTCGAAGTGACCGGCAAAGACGAATGGTTCGATCGCATGAAGGCCATCGAGGACGATATCTGGTCCCACCCCACGATCGACACGCCATACGGTAAGATCCCCTCGACCAACATCGAGATCAACGGCGAACAGATCCAGGTGCTGGCGCGGCTCTACACGATGACCGGCGAGAAGAAGTATCTCGAGTGGGCCGAGCGACTCGCGGACTACTATTTGCTGCCCGGCAGTTTTGTGCCGACGCGGCTGCGCGACCATGGCTGCGAGATCATCGGCGGGCTTGGCCTGCTGTTGGGCGTCGAGTCGGAGCACAACCCGGAGAAGGCCAAGGTCTATCTGCCGCTGATGAAGAAAATGATGGATACCGTCCTCGAAAAGGGGACCAACGCGGACGGCATCATGTTCGACACGCTAGGCAATCCCAACAGCCGGCTGAGTGACGGCTGGGGATACAACTATGTGGCGTATCTCTGTTACGACACGGTTGCGGGTAAGCCGGTCTATCGCAAGCATGTCGAGCAGACGTTGCGCAACCTCTCGAAACCGGCATACAAGAATCGCCTCTGGGAAGGGCGTTCGATCGACGGCTATGCCGATTCGATCGAGGGCGGGCTCTATCTGATGAATCGGCTGCCGGTGGCCGAGGGGCTCGCTTGGGCCGACCAGGAAATAGCCGCCAACGTGGCCCGCTCGACCGAGCCGCTGAAGACGGCCAAGCTCTGGGGCACGATGAAACTCGAATCGAACGGCGTGCGAACCACGATCATGCACGCCCTGATGCACACGCGAGGTCTGCGGGCGCGCCCCTGGCGACAGGACCTGACGCTCGGCGCCAGCGAGACGAACGAGGGGCTGGCGGTGGTCTTGAAGGCCGAAAACTCCTGGTCGGGGAAACTGCTCTTCGACGTTCCCCGACATCGGCTCATCATGGGCTTCGAGCATGATTGGCCGAGGATGAACACGATGCCCGAATGGTTCACGGTCGAGCCAGACACCAAATATGTGGTGAAAGACCACAGCAACGGAACCGAAACGTCTTACACCGGCAAGCAACTCCACGCGGGCCTTGATGTTGCTCTGTCGGCCGGAGAGGAGACGCGGCTATCAATCACGCGATGAGTGGGCGCGAAGGGAACCAACGCATGTGGATTCAGGAAACCTCCGGCATGACGGCTTTCCAGCACGGCTTCCCGTCCCAAAGGTCCTTGGCAGAGACTCCTGCTCAGCGGACAATGACTCGCATCAGCCCCGATCAATCTCGACAGCCGAACGCAAAGGAGTTACCCGATGAGCCACCAGAGCGACCGCCGGAACTTCCTGAAACAGGGAATGGCTGCGGGCATCTGCGCCGGTAGTTGGGCGCACACGGCCCCGGGCAAGTCACCCAACGGCAAGATTCACCATGCAGCGATTGGCGTAGGCGGAAAGGGTTGGTCCGACGTCATGGCGTTCGCGTCGCACCCCCAGGTCGTGATCGCGGCGGTGTGTGACGTCGACACGGTGCGCATGCGCCGAGCCACTCAGCAATTCCCTCAGGCCCGTCCGTACCAGGACTGGCGCGAACTG
>CAYFJO010000088.1:0-30823 GCA_964343305.1 uncultured Pirellulaceae bacterium
CGTCGTTTAGGCCTGTCCCGATATTGTTAGATCCAACTCAGCATCCTCGAACTCCTGAAAACAGGGTCTGACCCCAAAATACAGCCGCAGTAGAGTTGACCGCACCGTTCATCCACATAGAATGCTATCGCCAACCTTTGATAATCGCACGTTGGTTTGGTTTCTTGCAGCAATTCAAAAAAGAGCGTTTTGATGACTGAACGTGAATCAAATTCAGAACCAATCGTTTTAGGGCAACAGCTTGCAGACGCTCGTGCTGCCGAAAAACGCCGGCTATCAAAAGGAAATGCAAATCAATCGCCGCTCCTTAATCTTCAATACAACACTAGCAGTTGTGGGGACGGTCTTTTAAATCCAAAGCCGGTAGGTCTTGACAATCAACTGCGAGTTCTATGTCAGGAATTTGCTGAGAAGGCGGCAGCAGAACGAGAGTCCATACGGCAGTCAATCAGCATGGATGAGTTTTATATGTTGTTATCGTTCTCCAAGCGATGTTCGGTATTCGCGCGTCGTGAAAAAGACAATGCTATTGCCGTGGATGGATTACGAGCGATTTGCATGATTGACGTTCAGCGAATCGACTTTCGCGATGGTTTGATAAACCTTGGTTTGTTACATCACGCTATCTCAGCGAATGGTTCAGACGCGAACAGTGTGTTCCAAGCGGTCGCAGATCTTGCTGAGCCAGAAATGGCCGAAATGATCGTCGCGTTTACGAAGCGTCGATATGAAGATCAGCAATTGGAAGCATGGGGGTATGGCGAATATGAATCGAAAGATGGCATCGGATTTGTCGGTCGCGACTACGAGCCGTACGCACCCGACTACGATCTAATACAGATCGCAATTCAAATTAGGCAATTCTTTGAACAAGATAAATACACCGCAGGCAGAGTGGAATATGCCACAACTCTTCCACCCGTGTGGCTTTCTTCGGATGACGACGTTGCACTTGATACAGCCATCAACTCAATCACGGGTGGGGCAACGATTGGTGCCGGACTACGGCCAGAAGAGCATCCTAGTCACGAGTATCAGCAATTCACCGCCTTCCTCGTTGAAGTCAGTGACGAACAACAAGGGGCGACGTTATTGGAATTGTCTAGATCAAGTAGACGAACTAGGCACAGTATGATCGGCGTTCTCGCTGGACGGCTGTTTTGTCTTTTAGTGGCTCGTTCGTTCGTTCAAGGTACGGACTCGTTTGAAACCGACGAAAGCATTCAACGATTCGAATCAGGTTTGCAAGCGATCCTAAACAGTTACGTGTGACGAGATTAATCTTCGATCTTCAGCTTCAACTCGTCCGAGTTGCCTTTTAGTTCGGGAGCGTACATTGCGTAAGCATGGGCTGGCAATGCGCTGAACTTGCCGGGGATTTCGGCTCTTAGGCGGTAGCTGATGCTGTGGTTTCCGCGCGCCAAGCGGCGGACGAAGAAGCTTACCCGGTTGTCTCGAAACTCGGTGTAGGCTCCTAGGCCGTTTCTTGTGTAGCCGCTGCGGACTTCTACGGCTTCGAAGCCGGCGGCTTTCATGTCTTCGAAGATGACGTATTCGTAGTCGTTCTTGCTTTCGATCGACAGTTCGACTTCGACTAAGTCGCCGCTTTTAAGAGTTGAGAGGTTGGCTAGTTCGGTGCGCTCGTATTTTTCTACTTTTTGGTCCAAAGCTTGGCCTCGGCTGCCCGAGACTTTTACTTTTTTGTCGACCTTGGTGAGCTTGTAGAACTTACGAGTGACCTTGACTTCCAGGCCGGCCTTTTTGATGTCGTCTTCCAAAGTAAAATTCGTCAGGTAGGCGTTGAAGTAGACGGGGCCCTTGCCTCGGCGGCGGATTTCTACTTCGTGTTGGCCGTCGGGGACGTCCTTGCCCGTGAGCAGGAACTTGTTGTCGAAGCTGAACAGGTTTTCGCCCGTGATCTCGACTTCCTTTTTCTTTTGGCCGTCGATCCAGACTTCGACGAACATCTCGGGCTTGCCTTCACCGCTTGCTCGGATGTAGTCGGCGAATGCTTCGACAGCCACCGCCGTGTCGCGGGTCGATCGCCAGTATGTCGCGTGCTTGCGATTGTTCAACAAGTACTTGACGAGCCGCGGAGCGGTGATGCCCTTGGCGTCGGTCCGTGCGAGCAGTTTCAAGTAGTACGCGTTCGCTTCGGTCTCGCTGCCGTACCAGTACCACCAGTAGTTGTCGGCAGGCAGTTTCAAATAGGCGGTTTCATTTTCGGGATCTTGGACGAGGTACTGGCTGATGTTCTTCATGATCATCTCCAGCTTGTCGGTGTCCTCGAGCTTGTGCAGCGCGAGGCCAAACATCGCCTTCGAGTAAACCGCCAGGTTGTTGCGGTCGCGGTACAAGTAGCCACGCATCTCTTCGTTGTCCTGGCTGGCGTCGACCAGGATCATGTAACAAAGCGCGTCGAGATTGTCGGCGCTGACTTTGTACGGGCGAATCTTGTTCGCGGCGTTGCGAATCTTGACCGTCTCTTGTGCTTGATATCGCTTGAGCCACGCTTCGCCTTTTTCCAGGACGCCGGGCACGAGGGCGACGTCGTTGTGACGGGCGACTTGCAAACCGTGCACGACAACGGCGGTCGTGTGTGGCCAGCTTCGTTCGCCTCGGCCGCTGAACCAGCCCCAGCCGCCGTCGCCGTTTTGCATGTTGGTGATGCGTTTGACGCCGTCCTTGACGATGCGGTCTAGTTCGTTCTGGTCAAAGACCGGGTTGCGATCGAAACGCTTCCACTGCTTGGCCCGCTCGACGTCTTCGCCGATTTCCTGAGCGTTCAGATTCGTGCGTTTCTCTTTGATCGCGGCCAGATCGAGGTCCATGTCGAGCAACACTTTTTGCGTCACGACGCTGGGCAGGAAGCGGTTGAGCGTTTGCTCGGTGCAACCGTACGGATAGTCGGCCAGGTATGGCAGGGCGTCGACCATCGCACCGGCCAGCGTCGGCGAGTAGCGAATTTCGAGCACGGATTGATCGACGCGGCGCTGGGCCGGGACGTTGATCGTCAGCTTGTTGGCCGTTTCTTCGGGTCGCACGGTGCCGGCCCACGATTCGGTCTTGAGCATGCCGTGAACGTAGCACGGGAAGCTCATTTGCATCGCGTCGGACTCTTCGTCCGTGAGGGCTTTCATCGTGATCTTGGCCGTGCCTTCGTTCGTCACCTTGACACGCCAATCGACGCGCGTTTCGCCACCAGCCGGGATCTCGACATTCTTGGACAACGTGAATTTGCCGCCGTCCACTTCACCATCCATCGGGCCAAGCGTGCCGCCATCAACTTCGAGGACGACCGATGCCGACTTGGCCTTCTTCAAATAGTTGTGCACGTTGGCCGACAACACGACTTCGTCTTTCTGCACGAAGAAACGCGGAGCTTGCAGACGCACGATGATGTTCTTTCGGGTGACGACTTCGGTTTCGCCCGAGCCGACCTTGGTGCCGTGGCCCATTCCCCAGACTCTGATCTTCCAACTGGTCAAGTTCTCGGGCATGTCCAATTCGACCTCGGCCACGCCGGTCTTGTCGGTCATCAGCACGCCGCGCCACAGCGCCGTGTCGGCAAAGTTTTTGCGGACTTCAGGTTCGACCGTTTTGCCAGTTCCGCCGCCGCCACCTGCGTTGCCCTTCTTGTCTGCTTGTCTGTGGAGCGCGCTGCTGTCAGCCGAATCAGCCGCCGCAAAGCCGGCTTGGGCCACCTGTCCATTTGCGGCAAGCGCGAGCGGCGCACCGGGATCCGCCGCCGCACCACGACGTGCCATCTTGGCCGTTTCGATACCGTTTTTGCCCCGGCCACCCACCGCCGCCGTCTTGGTTTCGATCGCATCGAACTCCTCGGCCACGGTCGATCCAAACACGCCGATGAAGCTCATGCCGATGTCGCCCTTACGAATCAAGTTGCCGAAATAGCGGGCGAGGCTCGATTGTTCGTTCGGATTGTGGCGACGTCGCCACTTCCAGAAGAACTCTTTAATGTCAGGCACGTTCGAGCCGCCGCTGATGTACTCGACGCTCTTGTCGTAGATCGCGACGACGGTTTGGCCTTCGTAATTCTCGCCCGTGTGGTCGGTGAGGCGGATTTTCACCTTCGCTTTTTGACCGGGCAGGTATGCCGTTTCCGACGGTTCGACGTCAACGTTCAAGATTCGCTTCTCGGGCGGGACGACGATCTCCTTGACTTCGCGATAAACTTTGCCGCCGGACACGGTCAGTGCCTCGACGAAGAAGTTCGGCATGTCCTTTTTGACGACCGCGATTTCTTCAACCGTGCTTTTGCCTTCGACTTTGATCGTCTTGGGCGGCAAGTAAATGCCGTTGGCTGGGCGGACGAACAACAGCACCGTGCTGTCGACGCGGTCGGTGTTGATCTGCAACCGCACCTTGTCGCCCGCGCCATATTGCATGCGATCAGGAATCAGCTCGACGTTATTGAACCGATAGTCCTTGCCGTCGAAGCCGTCGCCGATGATCGTAAACAGATAGCCGCCTTCGATCGTGTGGTCTTTCGAATCGGTCAACTCGTACGACAAACGATACTGGCCCTTGGCCGACGCCATCATTTGTTTGTCCGCAATCCCTTCGACATTGGTGTCAATGTCCCAGCGGCGGACGGGTGTCTCGATGGGTTGGTTGTTTTTGTCGTAAGTGATCTTGAGCAGCGTCAGTGTGCCCTTGCCTTTGACCGGTTTCTTGTCGAGCGTTTGGGCTTTGAAGTTGGCATGGATGACGTCGCCGACGCGGTAGTAGCCGCGGTGCATCCAGGTGAACACCTTGAACGGCTTGCGAGCGACCAGCACTTCACCCGTGCCCACGATGGTGCGGCGTGACTGGTCGACAACTTCGGCCGTGATCGTGTACTTGTGATCCTTTTGGCCGTGCAATTCCTTGGCGATGGCCGTGTCGATTTCGACGTCGACCGTGCCGTCTTCGCCGATTTGGACTTCACGCTCGGCGACGATTTCGGGCGGATTTTGCGGGCCGCGATGCCACCACCAGGGTACGGGCATCCGGCAGCCAACCCAATTGTGCCAGCCGGGATACCACGGCATGTCTTTGCAGAACCACCAGTAACCTTGGCCGTAGCACCAATCCCACGGCATGATCGGGAACCACTCGTCGTTGTGATCGCTACGTTTGATCGTGTACTTCACCTTGGCGTGCGTCACGGGCGAGCCGAAGTAGTACTTGGCGTTGATCTTGGCCGTGATCTTTTCGCCGAGCATCACGGGCTCGGTCGGTGCCTCGATGGCGACTTCGAACTCGGGCTTTTTGTATTCTTCGACGCGAAAAGTGTTGCCGCCGTTGACCCACAGGCGCTGGTCGACTTGCTTGCGCACTTGAATGCGGTACACGCCCAGCGTCGCGTCGCTCACGATATCAAACTCGCCGACGATGCCGCCAAACTTGTCGGCCGACAGTGTCTTGGTGTAGACCTTTTCGCCCTTCGGGTTGAAGATTTCGACCGGGAACGACTTGTCGGCGAATTGCGACACGTCTTCCTTGTCGTACTGCGCGTGGCGGACCCACAGTTTGAAATGCACCTTTTGATCGGGCCGATAAACGGGCCGGTCGGTGATCGTGAAAACTTTGACCGCGTTGTACTCGGCGTCGTGGTAGGTGCTCGTCCAAACGCCCGCGAAGCCTAGGTACGCAAACCGCTCGCCCTTGGTGCTGGTGATCAGCCACTGGTGATCGTTTTTCAAGTCGCGCGGATCAGGTGTGACCTGGCCGTTCTCGTCCGTTCGTTCGGCGAAGTTCGTGGTGAGGACGTGGTAGCGGTTGGTGTTCTTGATCCGCTCTTGTTTGTAGCCGAAGAATTCGAGGTTGCAACGATCGATCGGCTCGCCTGTCACGGCGTCTGCGACATAGTATAGATTCTTGCCAGACAATCGCTTGTTGACGATCGCCGTGTCGGAGACCCACAAAATAATTTTGCAGAGGTTGCCGCCGTCCATCTGAGATGACACAAGATAGCCGCCAGGTTTTTGCAGCGGCGTGGTCACGGTGATGCGACGATCGAAATGGTTGTCGCGCGGCTCGAGGTCCAAGTTCCACGACGCAACTTCATCGCCGACATACTGCGTTTGATTCTCGGTCACCAACCGGTAGCCGATGTTGGCGATGTTCATCTGCCGCCAGTCAACGCGATTGGGATCGCTCTTGAGATATTTCTTGGCATCGTCGAGCAACTTGTCGACTTTGATCTCGTGAGCCGTGAACGACACCTTCTTGCCGTTGCGGAAACGATACTCGACCGTCGCGCCTTCGCCTGCGGGCTGGGTGCTAACTTGCTCGAACTGGCCCCAGTTCTTGATGATCTGGTCGAGCCGCTTGCGTTTCCACTGGTTCGAGCCCGCGCCGTACGTTTCGATGCTCTGCTCCCAATACTCGGCGGCCTTTGCGTATTGCCGGCGGTTTTCAAATATCTGCGCGAGTTTGTTCAGCGAGTTCTCGCCATACGATTGCTTGCGATTGGCGGCAATGGCTTGATAGAGCCGAATGAAACTGTGTTCGTCGGGGATCTCGAATCGCTTAATGCCGGTCGCCAGCTTGGCGATCGTCTCACCTTCCTTGAGCGTGTGCAGAGCATACGTGCCACTTTCATCTTCGTCGCCATCGTCCACTTGCGGCCCACGGAAGAATGGGCGGAAGCGGCCGTTGTTCATGGTTTGCACGCCAAACTGTTGCCATTGAAATTCCGCTCGTATCCAACGCACATAGTTCAGTTGATTCGGGTTGTACTCCGCCATCATGGACAAGCAATATCGCCATCGCTGTCCGTCAGTCTCGGCGTCTTTCCATGACTTTGGCAATTCGTGAAACACGGCGTTGCCGTCCTCGTCGACCGGCGCGCTGGATGCGCCGCGGAAATATCGATAGCCTTCTTCGTAGTCGGGCAGTTCCTCGATCTTGGTCAAGTACTGCAGCCGCCACGATTCGTAAAAGCCGCGGTTGTAAAGTAAGTGGTTGGCCAAGAGGTGGAAGAAGTTTGACACGGCCCCTTTGTCATCGTCTTCGATTGCCAGCGGCATCGCTTGTTGCATCAATTGCAAAGCACGAACCCGATCGCGCTCTAACGAACTCATGACACGCCCGCCGCCTCGATGCGGCCCCCGTTCGAAGTTGCCCGAAATCATGTAGCCTTGATGTTGAGTCCCCATGTATTGAACCGCCGCGCCCTGCAACAGCCGCCAGTTTTTCGCATGAACGGCGACCGTCGATTCCACCAACTCGTCCAGTTCCTTGAGCCGCCCCAATCGGTTGAGGCATTCAACCGCTCCCTGAAGATCATTCGCTATCTGTCGGGGATCGGTGTCCTTGTCCAGGCACAATTTGCGAAACCCTTGGTACGCGTCGTTGAAGTTGCCGTTCTTTTGAGCCGTCTGAGCCTCCTTGCGAACATCGGCTTCAGCGGCATGGAGCTGTGCAGCGGCAACGGCCAGCGCAACGAGAGGCAACAAACAGCGACAAAGAAGTGGAGTGCGGGACATGGTGGTGGTGTCCTATAAGGAAGTTGTGGTGGGTTGCTCTGAAAAGGGCCGCGGAGTCGGCGCAAAGTCATTTCAAATATAGATAACTGACGTTATACCTTGGACTTTGGTTCCAGCAAAGGATGAAAACCTTCGCAGTGCGGCGAATTTTGAGGCTGCCAACATTGCCAACCGTCACAGCATCCAATGTGGACAACCGTGCGACCGTAGTACTCAGCGAGCCAAAGCCCGCCGGCGACGACGGCAACCTTAGGGAGTCCCCAACTAATTAAAGAGTCAGCGAATGAGCGTATTCGCTGACTCTTAATTCGTTGGGGCCATTCGTCAGTTACTGGCGATCGAACAACGCTTTGCGTAGCTCTTCGTGGAAGGAGGCACTGGCGTCGATCACGGCTTGAAAATTGTCTTTGCCCAATGCGTACACTTCGACCGGCTCGACTGCCTTGACGGTGGCGTTGCGGCGTTCACCGGTCAAAAGTGCTTGCTCGCCAAAGAAGTCGCCCGTTCCCAGCTTGGCCACGCTCTTGTTGTCGATCAGCACGTCGACTTGTCCTGACGATACGAGATAAAATTTCTCACCAGGATCGCCTTGGCGGATGACCGTTTCGCTCGTGTCGAATTTCTCGAGCGACATTTTATCGGCCACTTCGGTGAGCGTTCGGGGCGTGAGCTTTTCGAACACTGCGATTTTTTGCAGGAATTCACAGATCCGCGACGATTCTTGGATGTGCACATCGGATTTGATGTGGCCATCGACCATATTCACAATTCGATCGGCCACGTCCAGGATGCGGTTGTCGTGCGTGACCATCAGAATCGTGCAGCCTTTTTCCCATGCCAGGTTTTGAAACAAGGTCACGACGTCACGGCCGGACTTTTCGTCAAGCGCCGCGGTCGGCTCGTCTGCTAAGATGACCTTAGGTGAATGGACCAGGCCACGAGCGATGGCCACGCGTTGCTTTTGTCCGCCGGAGAGTTCGCCTGGACGGTAGTTCAAGCGATGACCGAGTCCCAGTGTTTCGAGCGTTTCGGTTGCTTGTGTTTTCATCTCGGCGGGCGAAACGCCGAACAACTCCATTGCCATGCGGACATTTTGAAATGCCGTCAGCGACTCGAATAAATTGTGGGCTTGAAAAATGAAACCCAAATTACGCCGCAGTGCGACGAGTTGATCCGTGGTCGCGCCGCAAAGTTCGTTGCCTAGGACCTGGAGGCTTCCTTCTTGAACCGTTCTCAGCGTGCCGATGAGTGTCAGGATCGTCGTTTTTCCCGAACCCGAGGGACCGGTCATAATGATGATCTCGCCGGTTCGAATGTCCAAATTGTTGTCGAACAGCACTTGCTTGCGCAACTCGCCTTCGCCGAAATAATGCTTCAAGCCTCTGATGCGAATCGCAAGGTCCGTGTCTTGATCGTCACTGGAAGTTTGGTCGATGGTTTGTGCGTCGGTGATCATCGTCAAATCCTGTTAAAAAAGTTCCGCGGGATCGCCAGCCAGTACTTTGCGCATCGCCAACGTCCCGGCGAGCAAACACATCGCGACCGTCAGAGCCAAAACGACGGCTACTCGCTCGATGTTGAAGGCCATTAACAATCCGGTTGCATGCGAGACAAATCGAAACAACAGCCAACTCACGGCGAATCCTGGGATGAACGCCAGAATCGAGAGGTAAAGCGATTGCAAAACCACCAGACGGATGAAGAACGCAGGTTGATAGCCCATCGCTTTGAGCGTGGCAAATTCGCTCATGTAATCTTCGTTCAACGAATAAATGACCTGGTAGCAAATGATCGCCCCAATCAGAAATCCCATAATCGTGCCGACGAGGAAGATGAATCCAACCGGTGTGCTCTTTTCCCAAAACTTGATCTCGCGATCGATGAACTCTTGCTTTGTCAACACCGTCACGTCCGCGGGCAGAAGGTTGTTGAGTGACCGTTTGACCTCTTGCGGATTCGCCCCCGGTTCAACGCGAACCACGCCAATGTCGACCCCCGTCAACGGTTCCGCTCCGCGTCCGCGATACCGAAAAAAACGTTCGAAGTTTTCGGCGCTCATGATGAGATTGCCATCATTGACGAAATCCGTTCCCATTTCGAAACTCCCCACGACGCGCAGGGCGCGACCGCTCAATTCGAAGCGTCTCGAAGGTGAATCGTTCGTCGGCATGCCGTATTGTTGTTTGCTCTTGCGATCGACCAGTGCCGAGTAGGGAATCTCCAGACGCCGGCCAGACCGCGTGATCCCGTCGAAGTCAAGCAGATCGTCTTGCAGATGAAAAGCTAACACGCGAATGGGGTAGCTTCCTTGGGTCTCCTCGCGCCAAAACCCAAAGTATGGCTCAATATACAATGGCGTGGCCGTCGCGACTCCCACGCAGGAACGCGCCATTTGTACGCGGCTGAAATCAAACGCCTGGCTCGTGGTCAGCGTGTAACGTGCCTGGCTGACGATCAGAATGTCGCCCTTGATGGCCCGCACAACACCGACCGTGCTATCGAACAACGCGTTGCGAAAGCCGGTTTCCATGAACATCAACAACACGCCAAACCCGACGCCCATCAACGACACAATCAGCCGGCGAGGCCGGTGCGTGAGGTTGTTCCAGGCTAATGGTGTACGTTGAAACATGTTCATCAGAATAAATCCGCGGGATCAGCCGACTGAACTTTCTGCAAGGCCGCCAAGCCTGACAAAGCACACATGACTAGAGTCAAAACGAGCACGAGCCCCAGGCGCGTGATCGGCATTTCGATCGGCAGGTAGGCGACGCTGGCGATGACGAGGTACAGCCCCCAGGAAACGACTGCGCCGGGAAGGAACCCGAAGATCGCCAACAGGGCACTTTGTTGAAGCACGATGGTTGCGAGGTACGTGTTACTGTACCCCATGGCTTTCAAGGTGGCGTATTGTGCCATGAGATCGTCGATGTCGCTGGACAACACCTGATACACAATCGCAATGCCCACGATCAATGCCATGGCAACGCCTGTTTTGAAAATCGTGCCAATTGAAGTTCTATCGACCCAACGCCGGTGTTCGACGGCCAGGGCCTCATTGCGCGTGAGCACTTCGACGTCCGACTTTTTTTCCGTATCGCTGCTGCGGCGCAGTTCGGCGCGTAGTTGCTCCACCACTTTGCCGACGTTCGCGCCGGGGTTCAGTTTGATCAACCCGATGCTGACTTTGCCGTCATACAACCCGGGCAACATCCGTTTGAACGTTTCTTCACCCATCAGCACGGCTCCTTTGGACGCCATGCCAGTGCCCTGCCGATAAAGTCCGACCGGTTTCATTCTGAGGTCACCAATTTCGGGCTCGAAAGAACTTGCGTCCTCTCCTTGCGCGGACTGCCATCCCGCGACGAGCCCGAATTCATGCCGCGTCAGGCCGTCGATCAACAGCGTGTTGGGCTGAGCCAGCAGCGCCGCTTGCTCGCGAATCTCCGGGTCGTGAAAGACAACTTCACCGGGGTGAATCGCGAGGCACAAAATTGCTCGCGTTTGCCCGGTCGTCGGGTGACGATAGTTTTGTACCGACGAGTAAAACGGTCGCACGGACTGGACGTCTTCGACCATCGTCGCTTGCCGCAGTCGCTGCTGAGGAATCGTGCGCATGTCGATGAATTGAAGATACTCGGGCGAGCGAATGACGATGTCGAAATCCATTTCCTCGTAGTTCATCGTGGCCGTCTTGGCCACCGAGCCGAGAAAGCCGAGTTGCATGAACACGAGCAAGACGGAAAAGGCCACGCCCGAGATTGCGACAGCCGTCCGCGACTTGTTGTGCCAGAGATTAAGCCAGGCCAGAGGCGTCTTCATGGTCATTCACAAGAGGATTGGCAATCCGTCCTACATCTCGCACCTTTACAGGGGGTGACTCCACGCATCCTAGGAGCCCGCGGTTTCAATCTCTACTTCGACTTCCAGGTTGATCAGCTTCGCGGCTTCTTTGGCACTCTCTTTGTCCAGCTCAATTCTAACCTCGACAACGTGCCGGTCCGCCCGTGCCAGCGGATTGAACGTGTTGATTTGCGGCGCAGCGATGATTTTGCCAATCTCGATGACCTTGCCCTTCAAACCATTGGCATCGTAAGGATCATGAAAAGCACGGCTGGTGATCTTGGCCGTCTGGCCGACCTCAACGTGCTTGACGTGCATTTCGTACACTTCGGCGACCACAACCATGTGATCGAGATCGGCCATCTGAGCAACCGGCTCTCGACCGATCATTTCGCCGACACGGACAAAGGTCCGCAGCACCGTTCCGGAAATCGGTGCCGCAATTCGCGTTCGATCCAATTGCAATTGTGCTTGCTGTACGGCCAGTTGTTGTTGTTCGATCTGTTGCGGGGAAATAAGATCCTTGGACAATCCCTTCAACCGCTCCAAATTGGCCTGTGCGATCCGCAGGTTTTCCGCGGCCAATTCTGATCCCTTAAGCGTGGCTAGTGCTTCGCCTTCTTCCGCGGTATTCTCGGATGACGCATTCGATTCCGAAGACGTCTTCTGGGCCGTATCATCATCCGGCTCGTTCCACAGTGACGCAATCGTCTCTCCCGGAATCCCGCCGACATTGACGATCCCGCCCTTGGGTTCGATGCGGCCCAACGCAAAAACATCCTCTTTCCCGGAATCCGCAAATGGGTCCCGCGCCTCGCTGCCCCCCGCGTCCTCGCCTTGTTCATAGCCGAACCGATAGGACACATATCCCACACCGACAATCACGGCCAGGCCGATTATTACGAAAATACGATTCATAGTGCGAAGCTCAAAAGCAATACCAATCTAGCTGATTGGCAAGTATACGTTTGCCGTTGTTCTTTGCAGGACAAAACGCGATGAACTTTTGGCTTGATCACGACTATTTGAGCCACTCCGGCCGCTCTCCGTCGCCCGTTTTTTCTCCCTCCAACAGCCAGGCCAAATTAAATCGAGCCACGGTCGAACCGCCTTTCGGTCCGCCTTCGAAGTGGAGGTAGATCCAACCTTCGCTGCTGGTTTTTGGCCGGCCGGCGTTGATGGATGAGTAGGCAAAACTGTCTGCGTAGACGAGCCGCTTGATAGGCCAGGTTTGGCCGCCGTCGAAGCTGGCCCAGACCGTGCCGTGGTTGCGGCCGCGCGGGCTGTCGCAATTGCTGTAGATCAGAATGTCGCGGCCTGCGACAGGCAACCGAACGAGCCCACCCATGCAACCGTAGTTCGTGTCTTGGGGACCGTCGGGAAGGACTTCGCAGAACGTCAAGTTTTTCCATGTCGCTCCGCCGTCGTCGCTGATGGCAGTCCAGCGGCGGCGCGGGTTTTCTCCTTCGGGTGCCCAATGGCGGCGCGAGTTGTAGTAGATCCGCCCGTCCGACAATTCGGCCACGGTCGCTTCGCCAGTGCCCAACGCGGGAAATGGATCGCTGGTTTGCCAGGTTTTGCCACCGTCGTCGCTGTACATGGCGTTGGTGTAATGTTGTGGCCAACGGGCACGCTCGTTCTTGCCGGCGTACCAGCGAGTGGGCCTCAGCAAACGGCCTTTGTGCTCGCCGTGACGCAGCGTGATGCCGTGCTCGTTCATGTGCATCGACGGCAAATTGCCTTTGCTATCTTTGTCGATGATGGCGTCCAGCGGCTGCCACGTTTTGCCATGATCCGTGCTGCGAAAGACGTTGATCTCGGCCGGCGGATGATGCCGTTCCGAAAACGCGATCACGTCGCCAGTCTTTTCATGGACGGTCAATCCGCCGGCTTGAAAACCTGGCTTGGCGATTGTGACTTCTTCGCCCCACGTCTTTCCGCCATCTTCACTGCGACGAAGGCGGACGCTCGAACTGCCAAACGTTGCCAACACCGTACCGTCCACCGCGACCGCGACGTTGGGAAACCGTTCGCTGCGAAACACTTGTTGCATTTCGAATTTTGGCTGACCAAGAAACGCATCGATCTTGTCTTCGGCCGGAAGTCCCGCCGCAGTTGTCCACTGGCCATAAGAGGTTTCCACGAATAGAACTGTTGCAAAAATAGTGAGCCATCGAATCATGGGGCCTTTCCTTGCGTGGGAATTTATCGAGCGAACCCCTGGTCATGTTTTCTGGATTCACGAAATCCGCGAAAGGTCCAAGATTCAAGTGACAGTGCCAGAGGTTCATGGGGCGGCGAAGAAATGATAAAGAATGCAGAAATGCAGGAAAGGTAGTCGTAGTGATAGTGAAACATTCCTGCTTTCATGCATTCCTTATCAATATCGACTGCCTAATCCAAACCACTGCGATGGCATGACGCTCACGGGGATTTCTTTTTCTTCTTTTTGGGAGGAGCCGAAGTCTTTGGCGGCATCAGGCCGTCGTCGGGTTGGTTCCACAGGCGGTACGGGTCGTCGAGCCGGCGCATTTCGGCGAGGAGTAATGCTTCCATCTCGGCCAGCTTGTCGGCGTGATTTGGGTCGGCGGCCAGGTTGACCTGTTTCTTTGATGCACGTTGGCCGGTGAGGGCCGCAACTTTGGGATCGGCGTGTTGCGTAAGAAACTCATGCGGGTTTTCGGCGAGATTGAAGAGTTGTGTTTCTCGGACTTCGCCGTCTAGCACATCGTACTTGATTAACTTCCAATCGCCCTTCTTTACACATCGCATTCCCGGCTTTGTGCCGCCGCAATAAACTCCGTACAGAACTTCGCGAACGGTTTCCTGCTTGCCGTCCAGAACGGTTTTGAAGCTGATGCCTTCGTTGGACTTCGGTGTTTCGACGCCAGTAAGGTCGCAAAGCGTCGCCAAGGCGTCGAGCAAGTAGATGTTTCCTTGGACTCGCGTGCCAGCTTTGATTCCAGGGCCTTTGATGATAAATGGCACACGCCAAGTGTGCTGGTACAAGTTCTGTTTGCCTTGCAGTCCGTGGCGGCCAATGGCCATGCCGTGGTCGGCCGTGTAAACAATGTAGGTATTTTCCAACTCGCCCATCGAATCGAGCTTCTTCAGCACGCGGCCGATCTGGATGTCGATATTTTCACTGCAAGCGAACTGACGGCCGAGTTCGTTGCGGATCGTGCGCTCGTCGCGCCGTTCCCAAACGCCGCTGACGGAAACTTCGTCTCGCAGTCTCGGATGGCCGTGATGAAATGGATGAGTGGGAAGATAGTTCACCGGCAGCGCAGGTTGCTTCGGATTGGCCGGCGGCAACTCATTCTTGTTTTTGTGATTCACCGCACCGTACTTGGCCAGCAATTCGGGCGTGCCGTCGCGCGTATCGTGCGGATGAGAAAAACCGAAGTAAATCAAAAACGGATCTTTGTCTTTCGCCGCTTCACGGTCATTCAAATAATTGAGCACCTGGTCACCATGCCACGCGCTACCTGTTTCGGCCGTACCACCTCGCTTAGTTGCATCGTGACGAACGGTAAACTGCGCATTAGCTGCCGCGTAGCTGTTGCCGTTCTTGCAGGTTCGCATCGTGTCGTAGCCCGCGCGGTTGAAGACGGCAGCCAATGTGTTCTCGGCCAAATCCGTTGGCACCAGTGACGGCTTCGTGGCGTTTGGATTCGATTTTCTGCCGCGCTTGTTCGGTAGATGCCAAACGGTTCGGCCACACATCACCATGTGCCGCGACGGTGTGCAAACTGCGCCCGACCAAGAACCCATGTGATATGCTCCGTCGAAAACGATTCCTTGCGCGGCCAATTGATCGATGTTGGGCGTCTCCAGCTCTGACTTGTCGTTGTAGATCTTCAGATCCAGTGGCGACTGGTCATCAGCGATGATGAACAAGATGTTTGGCCGTGGCGCGGCCGATACAGCTTGTGGCCCAGCGACAAAGTAAAACGATACAACTGCGGCAGCGAATCCGAATCTGAGGCTTAGGTTGTTCAGCATGGTCTTGAGTCTCGCATTTTCTGTATATTGTAGTTGTACAGGCATTTCATAAGCTAATTCCAACTCCTTACGCTGTCGACCACTGGTTTGGACTTCCGAAGTTTCGGAAAACTTCGGAAGTCTGGTCGAGAAAGTGCTGTAACACCACATCGTTAGTTGAAATTGCGTTAGAATATAAACAGCCCCAGCGGACATTGTATGGTCGAGGATTGAATTGATGGAGTTACGGTCACCCGGATCCATTTTGCTGATTTCCTGCTATGAACTTGGCCACCAGCCAATGGGTGTGGCGTTGCCACTGGGGTTTCTGGAGCGGGCGGGATTCCAGCCGGATGCCCTGGATATCGCGGTGGAAGCGTTTGATTCCGACAAGGCGGCCCGTGCGTCGTTCGTCGGCATCTCCGTGCCCATGCATACGGCGTTGCGATTGGGAGTCCGAGTCGCGGAAGGCATTCGCGAGTTGAATCCAGATTGCCACATTTGTTTCTACGGTTTGTACGCAGCTTTGAACTCAGAATATCTGCTGGAGCACGGTGGCGATTCCTGTATCGGCGGAGAATGTGAAAAGCCGCTTGTCGCACTAGTCGAGTCGCTTGAGTCCGATTCGCCGGCGCAAGTCGAAGGAGTGATTCAACAAGGCAAACAGGCTTTGCCGGTGTTGGAAAAACTTTCGTTCCCCGCGCCGGCGAGGAAGGCTTTGCCGACACTCTGCCAATATGCACGATTGGAACACGAAGGCGAAACACGCATCGCCGGCCACGTCGAATCCAGCCGCGGATGTCTGCATCTGTGTACGCACTGTCCGATTCCTCCGGTCTACGGCGGCCGGTTCTTTATCTTGCCACAAGATATCATTTTGGAAGACATCCGCCGGCAGGTCGAAGCCGGCGCGACACACATCACGTTCGGCGATCCTGATTTCCTGAACGGGCCGAAGCACTCGTTGCGGGTTGTGCGGGCGATGCACGAAGAGTTTCCTTCGCTAACATTCGATTTCACGTCGAAGGTCGAGCATCTTCTGCAACGCGGCGAAGACCTGCCGGAGTTTGCCGAGGCCGGCTGTTTGTTCATCATCTCGGCGGTCGAGTCGTTGAGTGACCGCGTGTTGACGATCCTGGACAAGCGACACACGCGCGCGGAAGTTGTGGCCGCACTGGAATACGTGCGGACCGCCGGAATCGCGATGCGTCCCACTTGGGTCACGTTTACTCCCTGGACGCGGCTGAAAGATTTCATCGAAGTGTTGCAGTTCGTTGAGGAAAACGGCTTGATCGACCATATTGATCCCGTTCAGTTCTCGATCCGCTTGCTGGTGCCGCCCGGTTCGTGGTTGGCCGAGCACGAAGAGATGTTACCGCACCGCGGCACGCTGGACGAAGCGGCGTTTACCTATCGTTGGAAGCATCCCGATCCGCGCATGGACCAACTACAAAAGGACGTGGCGAAGTTGGTCGAACAAGATGCACAGGCCAACGAAGATGCGGCGGCGACGTTCTTCCGCGTCAAGGAACTGGCTTGCGGACGTTCGCCGGTCGACGTCATCTGCTCGCTACCTCCGGATCGAAAACGTGCCCCCCGTATGACCGAATCGTGGTTTTGCTGAGCGGAACCAACCGAGGGTCAGTTAGACCCTTTAAGCAAGATTATGTAGTCTCCCAATCGTTGCGTTTTGGCATAGAATGTAGGTCATGCACTGCATGACCAAGTTGTTTTGATGAAACAAACCACATTTCGTCACGCAAAGCGTGACCTGCACAAGGATCCCCACATGAGAACACGATTTGCTTTTGCAACCGTCGCATTGACACTGCTCGCCGGGGCATCGGTGAAGGCTCAGATCGTCAGTGGCGTGATGACCGTGACTGGCGCGGAAATGCACTGATGAGCGGGTGTGGCGTGTGACGCCACTGCACGTCTGTATGACGTGGACGAAGATTCGGTTGTATTCAAAAAACTTCAAAAGACGACGAAGTACGATCAAGGCACGGTCACGTTTCGTGCCCGCGAAGGCAAGCTGATCGATCTGGACAAGTTGCACGAAAGCGTATGGGCGACTCGGTTGTCCGGCGGCACTCGCAGCGGACTGGTCAGCCTGGACGTTGCGGCGATCGGCCAATTGGTTGAGTCGGATGGAAAAGTAATGCTGAAGGTGTCCGGTTCCGACGCCCAATTTGCGATCGGTCAACATTCAGACAAAAAGCTGGCTTCGGTTTTCGACAAATTAAAAGGCTTGCCCAACGACAAGATTGTGAAACTAACGGGTCGCATCGACAACTACATGGGACGCTGGCCCAGCGTTTTGAAAAAGAAACCAGAGAAACCTCGACGACTTTTGGTATCGAGTTTCGAAATCGTAAAGGTTCAATAGTCCAAACGCAACGGAGCAGTCGTTAAACGAGTTCCGATCCAATGAGCACAGAAGACACGACCAACAAATCGACCTACCTCGGTGCGTTAATTGGCGCGGCCGCCGCAGTGCCAAACTGAATTGGCGCCGGAGTTCTTTCCCTGCTCGGGTTAGCGGGGGCTTCATCCGCGTGCATCGTCGGTTGGTTAACACCAGTAATGATTGGTCTCACAGTAGTCTTGCTGGGCCGAGCGCATTATGTGCTGTTTTTCCTCCGACGTGGTAATCGTTTCAGTATGCTAACAACCTGGATTGTCACCTTGCTTGTGATCGGCTTTTGGTCATGGCGGTGGCTCTTTCACACGGCAACCAATTAATGTATGAATCCGTTTTAGAAAACCCCGCCGAGTTGGATGAAGTGACCGCATCCGCGTTGAGCGAAGTTGTGCGACAGCATGGCACGCCGACCTACGCGTTCGACGTGCGGCGATTGCGATTGCAGGTCGACAAACTGCGGTCTCACCTGCCTGACGAAGTGGATGTGCTTTATTCATTGAAGTCCAATGCCTCGCTTGGAATCTGCGATGTGCTTTCCCAGTGTGGAATCGGTGTCGACGTCGCTTCGGCCGGTGAGTTTTTAACGGCGCTGGCCGCGGACTTCGCGACGGATCAGATCTTTGTTGCCGGTCCGTTTAAGATGCCCGAGACGATTGACCTGTTGCGCGAGAATCCTGGCGCAGTCGTGTCGGTCGATTCTCCGAGCGAACTGACCGCGCTTTCGGACGCCGGTTTGAAAAATCGAGCGGTGCTGCGTTTGCGGCCCGATTTCAGTTCGTGTGCGGTGGTCAAAGCGGGCAGCGAATCACGTTTCGGCTTCACGTGTGAAACGCTGGAACACTGCCGCGACTTGCTGCCATCCTGCAAGTTGGAGGTGATCGGATTTCACGTCTTCGCTGGCTCGCAAGTCCTCGATGCAGAAAAACTTAACGAACATTTGCGATGGTCGCTCGATCTGTCGTTGCGTGCCGCCGAAACACTGGGGATCCAACCAACCTACATCAACCTTGGCGGTGGTTTTGGAATTCCCTACGGGGCCAATGACCAGGAACTGGACTTGTCGAGCGTTGGCGCGGATTTGACGAATCTTGCCGCACGCGCCGCGCCTGCCCGGTTGGTACTCGAACTCGGTCGGTATTTGGTGGCCGAGGCCGGTTGGTATCTGACGTCGGTCGTAGGACATCAGACATTTCAAGGGAAACCCGCCGTCATCGTCGACGGTGGTGTGCACCAACGAGCCGACATGTGCGGCCTTTGCCTGCGATCGAATCAGAATCCGCCGCATGTTTTGGTGAACAGATCTTCGACACTCGCGCTAACGTCGGTCTTGGGATGCCTTAGTTTGCCCGATGATGTTTTGCTCGAATTGGCCCCGTTGCCAGAGTTAGCCGTCGGCGACGTGTTGGCATTTTCTCATGCCGGTGCTTATGGCTTGTGGTCGTCGCCCTCGCTGTTTCACAGCAGCCCGTTGCCGGCCGAAGTTGCTTTCGATGGCTCTGCGATCCATCTGATGAGGCTCCGGAAAAAGGCGGAGAGTATTTTGGAAGACCAGCGGCACGTGAAACCGTGCTGAAGGATAGGACGAACTACACCATGACTTACAAATCGCCTCTTGTTGTTCTAATACTGCTTGTCGCCGTGATGGCATGGCCCGCGCTGGCGGCGCCGCCACAGACGATCACGAATTCGATTGGAATGAAACTGGCTCGCATTCCGGCGGGCACCTTCATGATGGGTTCTCCGAGGTCCGAAACCGAACGAGACGACAAAGAAGAGCGTCACGAGGTGACCATCACCAAGCCGTTTTACATCGGTGTCTATGAAGTGACACAAGGGCAATATCACGCGGTGACGGGAAACAACCGAGCCGTGTTCAAGGACTCGAAGGAAAACCCGATCGAGAATGTCGATTGGATCGAGGTTAAAGCCTTCTGTGAGCGGCTATCCAGTCGCGACGAAGAAAAGGACGCTGGACGAAGGTACCGTCTGCCGACCGAGGCGGAGTGGGAATACGCTTGTCGTGGCAGCACAACCACCGCGTTCAACGTGGGCGAGTCGCTGTCGTCCCACCAGGCAAATTTCAACGGCAACTATCCGGCGGGCCAGGGTGAAAAGGGGCCGTATTTGCGGAAAACGAGCAAGGTTGGGTCGTATGAACCTAACGCGTTTGGTTTGTACGACATGCATGGCAACGTCGCCGAATGGTGTATCGATTGGTTCGATCCAGAGTACTATTTCGACAGCCCCGATGAAGATCCTCTCGGACCGCCCTTGGGAGTCGTGCCGACGAAGTTCACCAATAACGGCAAGGAAAACTTCTTTGTCGTGGTTCGCGGTGGAAGCTGGGTGGACGATGGCCGGGCATGCCGGTCGGCATACCGGTTCCGCACCATGCCCAAGACACAGTATCGTCTCAATGGATTCCGTGTCGTTTGTGAGATTGCTGGGGAGTGATGTCGTGATGCGAATGCAAACCGGTTTGTTGTGTTTCGTCGTGATGTTGATCGGAGGCTGTGGGTCGCCAAGCACCGCCAACGTCACGCCCAACGAGAGCACGGATCAGCCAACCAAACCAAATGAACTGGCCCACGTCACTTTGTGCCTGCCCGGCATGAATCAAAAGTTGCAGATCTTGTGAGGCGACTGACCGAACAAGGTCAAACAAGCTCTGGTAGAGCTTGACGGTGTGAAGTCGGTCGAAGACGAATGGACGCGCGAGATCGAATCGGATGAAGATCTGGATCTGTTGTTCATCGCCTATTATTCCGATAAAACGATAGTCAAAGAGTTGATCGCGAAGATCGAAGAACATGGTTTCAAAGCCGAAGTGAAGGATTAGGCTTGGTCGGAAAAGGGGTCTGACCCTCTCCGGGCAAGGCGATCACAAAGGAAAAATAACTTTCACTCAAAAGGGTCAGACCCCTTTTCCGGCCAACTAGCATGACTGACGAATCCAAACCCGGCGCACCGCCCATGGCCGTTGGCTGAGCGTCCAAGCAACCCCAGTCGCCGGGCGCGATGGACAACGAATCGAACGGCCACAATCCTGCGCCGGCGGCGGATTGCTGAGCGTCGAAGCCACCTCAGTCGCCGGGTGCGACGGACAAACCGGACGAAGGTCATCGCGCGGAACGGGTCGCGAACTTCGGAGCCTTGCTTTCGGCGTTCATCGCTTCGAGCTGATGTTGGCTGCCGCCCTTGTTGATCTTGGGCGGCATCTCCGGTGCGGGGATGACGACATTTCTCGAACAATATCGGCCCATTTTTATCGCCGTCACGTTTGGATTCTTGGGAGCCGCTTTTTATTTGACCTATCGTCCACGACGTGGCGCGGCGAACGAGTCGGAGCAGCGAACACCGACCTCTAAGCTGATGGCTGCGAACAAGGTGATGCTATGGGCCGTGACAGTGGTTGCCGTCGTGTTTTTGTTTTTTCCTCAAGCGGTCTCCGGCCTTTTTGCATCGGGTGACGAATTCACCGCGGACATGCAGCGGACGGTGATCCAGATCGAGGGCATGACGTGACACACGTGAGCGCCGAAAGCCGCAGCGGCGATCAAATCGGCACCGGGTGTGCTGGCAGTGCAAGTGGATTTCGAAGCGGGACAAGCGACAATCGGAACGCGAAGAGGAAGCCGCGTGCCAACCGTCAAGATCTTTGCGGAGTTGAAATCGATCGGTTACGACGCGGAAATTGTCAGGCGACCGAGCAGATAAGCACTCTGATCCGGTAGCATCATCCCCCGACATCAAGCCGGCGGCGTGCGGTCTTAGAATAAGCCAGGAATCGGCTCTTCCTGACTGATCTGAGCCAACTGCGATGGCACGCCGCGCGTGATACGCAACTTGCCGACATCGAACAACGTGTGCATGATCGACGAGATGAGATGTTTTGGTGTCAAGTTTTCGGTCGCCGGTTCGCCGCCATCGCGTGTCGACTGGCCGATGACCTGACCGCTACGAGTGCCGCCACCGTGAATTAGCAGCGGGGCCAATCGTGCCCAATGATCGCGTCCACCACGTTTGTTGATCCGCGGAGTGCGCCCCATCTCGCCGCTGGCGACAAGCATGATCTTGTCTGTCAGGCCGCGCTCTTCCAAGTCTTCGACAAACGCCGCGGCTGCGTGGTCGTAGGCCTGACCTACCGCTTGCATCCCGTCCACCATATTAAGATTGTTGCCGTCCCCGTGCATGTCCCAAACGCCGGCATAACCAGCATGGATTGTTGCGAATCCGCAGCCCGCTTCACACAACCGCCGCGCCAACAGCAGCAGTTTTCCCAATGACTTGGCATTCGCCGTGTAGTACCCGGCACGACCTCGACTCGCCTGGTTCCAATTATGTGATTCGACAAAATGGCTTGTGTCATATCTTGCCATGGTTTTCGGATCTTCCAGTGACAAGTCCAACGCCTTGGAAACTCCGCCGCCTAACAACAACTGGTACGCCTGTTGTTCAAGCTCATCCAACGCTTCCAACTGACCACTTGCGTCGACGTCCCGGTTCAAACGATCGAGCGCCGCCAACACCTGTCGCCGATCGTCAAAGAATCGCTCGCGCGGTAGGTTCAATTTCATGTCTTTTTGAAGCTGGCCATCGGCGCCGGGCACAAAGGGTTGATACGCCTTGCCATACGAGCCCGTCGATCGCAGATCGCCACGAGCTTGTGGTCGCGGCACATCGTCGCAAACCGATGCCGGGTACAAAACCGCGTTGGTCGGCATGCCGGTCCGCGGTTGCGTCGCCCCGGCATATGCTGAATAGTGCGTCCCAATATTTGCCTCGTGAGACTCCGCGCCGACAAGCGGCTGAATGTTGTGTCCGCCGTTGCCAGTCTGGTAAGAACGTACCACCGTCAACTTGTCCGCCAGCTTGGCCAATTGTTGCATCGTCGAACCGAACGTCACGCCCGGCAAACTGGTCTGCACACAATCGGTCACCGTTCGCACGGCATCGGGCGCATCCATCTTGGGGTCGAACGTTTCGTGTTGACTGGGACCGCCCTGTTGGAAAAGAAAGATCACAGATTTGCCAGACACTGGCTTGCCATCGCGTCGTGCCACGGCATCGGTGCCAAGCAACGACGTCAAGGAAAGCCCGCCAAGCCCCAGGCCACCAATTGTCAAGAATTTCCGTCGGCTAACTGGTTGGCCATCGTAGATCGTAAGCATTCCGCTCCCTTTCGCTTAGAATGAGGATCGGTCACCCGTGATGATAGAAATAAACGAAATTTGATGCAATAAGATATAGGTGATTCGATTGGACCTTGATGTAGGTGAAATCGCCCGTCGACACAAACCGTTCCGGTGGCAAATGCCTCTTTGGTTTTTATTCTTGTTCGTAGCATTTGCTGGATTGGCGACGGTGATTGGCATCAAGTTCACGCAAGATCAACTGACTTACTCGACGAATCTTGCGGCGATCCAAGGGACCCGGATTTCTCGTCGTGGGACATGGACACTCGAAAACAAGACAGTTTTAATTCGTTCTTTGTCTGGAGATCATCGAAATGCAAAGTTTGAAATTGATGTGGATCATTCGCCCAATCAGATCGAATTCTGGCTGGAGATCTCTCACGACAACTGCCACGGCATCTATTCCGTTGAGGGAGATAGATTGACGCTCTGTCTTTCGAACAGTGGCGATCCAATTCCAACATCGTTCAACACGAAAGACGACAATCAGTGTCTATTGATCGTCTTTCAACGGGAACGATGAGGTTGAGTGACGCGCTCACGCAACTAGCCGACTTTTAGTCTGCCTTCATCACTCGCTTTTCGAAATGCAAAGTCGCCGTCTTCGTAATCGACAATGATGGCCGAAGACTCGTCGGACTTTCGTTTCAACAACTCGGTCGCAAGCGGATTCTGGATCTGGCGCTGGATCACTCGTCGCAACGGCCTCGCACCGAAGGAGGGATCGTACCCGCGCGCCGCGATCGCGCGCCGTGCTGCGTCCGTGACGTCTAACGCCACGCCCATTTTGTCTAGCTGCGCAGTGAGCGAGCCAAGTTGCAAGTTCACGATTTTTTCGATCTCGTCTCGTTGCAACGGATGGAACACGATCGTCTCGTCAATTCGGTTCAAGAACTCAGGCAGGAAGTTTGCTTTGAGCGACTCATCGAGCGCCTCGCGCATTTCCTCTTCACTGCCACCTCGTTCCGAAATCTGTTGAATCAACTGGCTACCGATGTTGCTGGTCATCACGACGATCGTGTTTGTGAAATTGACCGTGTGACCGTGGTTGTCCGTCAAACGACCGTCATCCAGCAGTTGCAGCAGCACATTGAACACGTCGCGATGCGCCTTCTCGATTTCGTCGAGTAAGATCACGCAGTATGGGCGGCGTCTCACAGCTTCTGTCAGTTTGCCGCCTTCTTCGTAGCCAACGTAGCCTGGAGGGGCACCGATCAAGCGGCTGACCGTGTGGCGTTCCATGAATTCACTCATGTCGAGCCGCACCATTGCGTTTTCGTCATCGAACATGATCTCGGCGAGTGTCTTGCATAGTTCCGTTTTGCCCACGCCCGTTGGTCCCAGGAACAAAAATGAGCCGATCGGTCGACTGGGATCCTGCAGTCCGCTGCGACTGCGGCGAACGGCGTTCGACACCGCTTCGACGGCCTCGTCCTGGCCAATGAGTCGCTGGTGCAGACGCTCTTCCATGACCAGCAGCTTGGCTCGTTCGGTCTCCATCATTCGCATCACGGGCACACCGGTCCATGCGCTGACGACTTGCGCGATTTCCTCTTCGGTCACTTCTTCGCTCAACAGACGTCGTTGCGTTGTTTCTTCCTGGCCCGGTTTCACTTCATCCTGCTGCTGGATTTGCTTTTGCAGCATTTGATGGCGCTGATCCAATTCGTACAGTTGCTGATATTCTTTCTCGCCGACGGGCTCGCCGGCAGCCTGTTTTTCTTTAATCGCGGCATCTAACTGACCGAATTCACGTTCGACCTTGGCGGCATCTTGCCAGAGATTTTGCACGTTGCTCATGCCTAACTTTTCGGCTTCCCATTGCTCGCGAAGACTGGCCAACTTCGTTTTCAACTCGATCATTTCAGTTTCGACTTCGGCCAATCGCTCTTTTGCCGACGTCTCGATTTCCTCGGCCAATTGGCGAGCGGCAAGCTCCAACTGCGTCAATCGCCGTTGCACGACGTCAATTTCGTCGGGCACACTGTCGCGTTCCATGGCCAGTTTGCTCGCCGCCTCATCCACCAAGTCGATCGCCTTGTCCGGCAGGAATCGATCGATGATATAGCGGTTCGACAACTCGGCTGCCGATATGAGCGCCGAGTCTTTAATCTTCACGCCGTGATGGGCTTCGTATCGAGGTTTCAGTCCGCGTAGAATCGAGATGGTGTCTTCGACCGAAGGTTCGCCGATGTAAACTGGTTGAAAGCGGCGTTCCAGTGCGGCGTCTTTTTCGACATACTTGCGATACTCGTCCAGCGTCGTTGCACCGATGCATCGCAACTCTCCACGGGCCAGCGCGGGCTTAAGTAGATTCGAAGCATCCGCGCCACCTTCGGCGGCTCCTGCACCGACCACCGTGTGTAATTCATCGATGAACAAGACGACACTTCCGCCGGCGTCTTGAACTTCGCGCAGCACGGCCTTGAGTCGATCTTCAAACTCGCCGCGATATTTTGCTCCGGCGATCAGCGCTCCCATGTCGAGTGCCACGACGCGTTTGTTTTTCAAACTCTGCGGAACGTCGCCTTGAATTATTCGCAGTGCCAATCCTTCTGCGATGGCGGTCTTGCCGACACCTGGCTCGCCGATCAGAACCGGGTTGTTTTTTGTGCGCCGCGAAAGCACTTGGACGACACGGCGGATTTCATTGTCGCGGCCAATGACCGGGTCGAGTTTGCCTTGGTTCGCTTTTTCGACAAGGTCGATGCCGTAACGTTCGAGTGCCTGACATTTATCTTCCGGCGATTGATCCGTTACACGCGAACTGCCTCGGACCGCTTGCATCGCGGACATGACGTCGTCGTCGCGAACACCGTTGATTTCGAGCAACCGTTTGGCGACCGAATCGACTTTGGTCATTGCCAGTAGCAGATGCTCCGTCGATACAAACTCATCATTCATATTGCCCGCTTCGGTTGCGGCGGACTGCAGAGTCTGTTGCAGATCGCGATCTGGTTGTGGCGTCGAGCCTCCCGATGCAGAAGGCCGTCGCTCAAATTCGGACTGGATGACGCTGCCCAGTTGTGAACGACTGACGCCGATCTTGTCGAGCATTGGATTGACGATGCCATCGGACTCGTTCAGCAGTGCCGCTATCAAGTGCAACGTCTCAACTTGTGGATGGCCTTTTTCGGTCGCAAGAGCCTGTGCCGCGGCAACGGCCTCTTGAGCTTTTACCGTTAGTTTTTCGAATCGAAATGTCATCGTTCATTCTCCTCTGCGCGTACGTTGAGCGCAAAATGTAGTCCCGACGATCCGCGGCGGGACTATTGGGGTCGCGACGAAGCATGATGTAGGTCGGATTGCCTAATCCGACCCACGTCGGACGGATTCGCAATCCGTCCGACAATTTCATTACGAATCTTTGACTTCGAATTCAGCGTCGATGGCGTCTTCGTCCACCTTGTCGCTGGCGGATTCTTCGACGTTTTCGCCAGCCGACTCCGCACCAGCGGCTCCTGCTTGCTCGTAAATCGCCTTGCTGAACGCGTGCGATGCTTGTTCAAGTTCCTCAATCGCAGACTTAATCGCCTGCAAATCTTCTCCCTTGGCGGCTTCGCGTGCCTTCTCCATCGCCTGCTTGAGCGGCTCCTTGTCGGAGTCGGAAAACTTCTCGTCGTTCTCCTTCATCAGCTTTTCCAACTCATAGCACATATGTTCCGCCTGGTTGCGAGCCGTGGCCAACTCGACGCGTTTCTTATCGTCGGCCGCATGGTCTTCGGCATCCCTTTGCATTTTGTTGATTTCGTCGTCCGACAAACCAGCCGATTGCTCAATTTTGACCGACGCCTCTTTGTCCGTGCCAAGATCTGTCGCCGAGACGTTGAGGATGCCGTTTTCGTCGATATCGAATTTGACTTCGATCTTTGGCATGCCTCGAGGCGCGGGCGGAATGCCTTCCAAATTGAACTGACCAAGTAAGCGGTTGTCGCTGGCCATCTTCCGCTCACCTTGGAATACGCTGACAGTCACTGCAGTTTGATTGTCCGCGGCCGTACTGAACGTCTGCTTACGGTCACAAGGAACCGTGGTGTTTCGATCGACGAGCGCCGTCAACACACCGCCTTCTGTCTCAATGCCGAGTGTCAGCGGCGTCACGTCCAACAACAGGACGTCTTTGCGATCGCCGGCCAAGACGCTGCCCTGAATGGCGGCTCCCACCGCGACGACCTCGTCCGGATTCACGCCCTTGTGAGGATCTTTGCCGAAAACGGCTTTCACCATTTCTTGGACCTTTGGCACGCGGGTCGAACCGCCGACGAGCACGATTTCGTCGATGTCGCTGGGGTCGAGCTTGGCATCTTCAAGAGCGCGAAGCACAGGCTTGCGGCAACGGTCGATCAACGGATCGATCAGCTTCTCGAACTGGACCCTGGTAACGGACATCTGCAGGTGCTTCGCCGTTTTCTCATCGTCCTGTGCGATGAACGGCAAATTGATGTCGGTTTGCGGAAGCGTGCTCAACTCCTTTTTGGCCTTCTCGCATGCCTCTTGCAAACGTTGCAGCGCCATCTGGTCCTTTCGCAGGTCCATGCCGTTTTCTTTTTTGAATTCTTGCGCGACGTAGTTGATCAACTCTTCGTCAAAATCGTCTCCGCCCAAGTGTGTGTCGCCACTTGTGCTGATGACTTGGAAGACTTGTTTCTTGCCACCATCGTCGCCCTCGGTTTCGACAACTTGCAGCACGGAGACGTCAAACGTTCCACCGCCCAAGTCGAACACGACGATCGTCTCTTCGTTTTTCTTGTCGAGACCGTAAGCCATCGCTGCGGCCGTCGGTTCGTTGATAATTCGTGCGACTTCCAAGCCAGCAATCTGCCCGGCGTCTTTGGTCGCTTGACGTTGCGAATCATTGAAATAAGCCGGCACGGTGATCACGGCCTTGTTGACCTTGTGTCCGAGATAGGACTCGGCGGATTCCTTTAGCTTGACCAGCGTCTTGGCGGAAATCTCTTGCGGCGTGTATTCCTTGTCGGCGATGCCAACTTTGACGTAGTCCGACGGGCTGCCAACAACCTTGTAGGGCACCATTTTTTCTTCGGACTCGACCTCGTTGTGCCGGCGGCCCATGAACCGTTTGACGGAATAGACGGTCTTGCTGGGGTTGGTCACGGCTTGCCGACGAGCGGGTTCGCCGACCAGCACTTCGCCCTTTTCGGTGAATGCGACGACGCTCGGCGTCAAACGATTGCCTTCCGGATTGGGAATGACTTTGGGTTCGTTGCCTTCCATCACAGAAACCACCGAATTGGTGGTGCCTAAGTCGATGCCGATGATCTTTTCGCCTTGAGCCATGAGGAACTCCTTTCTACGCGGATATCTGTCTCGAAATGCCAGCTCGCTTAGTTGCGGCGGCCCTGGTTTGGTTTGTAGTTTGCACGATGCAATGCCCACCCTGTGGACAGGTGAATGTGTGCGAACCAAGGGAAAGCAAAGCCCGTGCCATCCATATGCCGCTGCTGATTCGCATTGCGTAACCCTTTAACTTATATATCCTTATATATTCTTCAGCGATTGACATTTTGGTAAAGATCGATTTGATTTAGCGGTGAACTGTCATTTTGACATGGCCGCTGCGTCATCCAGCATTGCACTGCGAAAAGGAGATGAAATGGCGAAGCGAACAACAAAGAAGAAATCCGCTTCGTCCGACGCCGCGAAAATCGAGAAAGCAATCGAAAAGCTCGACCGAGAGTTAGTCAAGCTGTCGAATGAGCGCGCAAAGTTGTACCAATCTCTGGACGGCGCGGAGCGGATTCGGATGTTCGATTTGGACAAGGAATCTAGGTCGATCGAAAAACTGGTCGACGCCAATAGAGGACCGCTCGACAGCCAGTGCGTGCGAGCTGTTCTACGAGAACTCAACAGCGGTTCACGAGCACTCGTCGCGCTCCAACGTGTTGCCTATCTCGGACCGCAATACAGCTACAGTTACTTGGCTGCCTGTGAACGATTTGGTACCAGCGTCGAAATAGTTCCGGTTAGTACGATCAAGGCGGTTTTTGAAGAAGTGCAGGACGGTCAGTCTGATTTTGGAATCGTCCCGATCGAAAACTCTACTGACGGACGCATTGTAGATACGCTGGGGATGTTCGCTCAGATGCCGGTTCGTATCTGTGGTGAGGTTGAGTTTCCGATTCATCACTATCTGCTAGGAAAAGGGAGTCGGGGCGATATTCGCGAGGTGTACAGCAAACCACAGGCGCTGTCTCAATGCCGTGAGTGGATCAGTCATCATTTGCCAAGTGCGAAGGTCGTCGAGTCGTCCAGCACGACGGCTGCCGCCGAGGCCGCTGGCAAGTCAAAAGTCGTTGCCGCCATTGCCAGTCGCGAGGCAGGGATCCAGTATGGTCTGGATGTATTGGCCGCGAACATCGAAGACAATAAAAACAATGTCACGCGATTTGCCATCATCGGCAACCAATCGCCATCACGAACAGGACATGACAAGACATCGATTATGTTCGAGTTGGCCCACAAACCAGGTGCTCTTGCAGACGCTATGTCGATCTTTAAACGCAATCGGCTGAATCTAACCTGGATCGAGTCGTTTCCAATGTCGGGCTTGAAGAACGAGTATCTTTTCTTCGTTGAATTAGAGGGTTTCGAAAGCGAGATGAAAGTGAAGCGCACCCTCGCTGCCCTGGAGAAGAAGACCGTTCGTCTAGTCGTCCTCGGCTCGTACGCGAAGAGTAGGGCTGCTGATTGAGTGGGGCTCGGTTGCTTTTCCGAGCAAGACTCTCTTCGACATAGAATGATGATTAAGAAACAACAGCCCGTCTCGGTAAAGGAGAACGGGCTGCAATTCAATTGATTGAACTATGTTGCGAGTTCCGCGTATGCATTGAGCACTTGGCGGGCGTTTTCGATTCCGCCACAGTCTTCGGCAAACGCCTTGGCACTCTTGAGGCCATCCAGCGTGACACCCTTCTTGCCGCCCCGAAGTCCGCCACCGTTTCTCCTCTTGAGTTCATACTTGATCGTTGATACGTATCCGGGCTTTACTGTGATTCCACGTTTGGCTAAAGCCGCGACGACTTCCGTTGGGAGTGCCCCAGCATGCTGCTGGATGTAGTTTTTAATCTCCTTTGTCTTGTTTACTTTTTGTGGCCGTGCCTTCTTCTTAGCAGCTTTTTTTGTCACAAGATCAACCTTATTCAATTACGGGAGCCTCACTTCCCCCATCTCATAACACTCCACAGCATAATTAGAAAAACTCCCATCGTCTATCCACAATGACAATGGTGTTGGTCTACCTCGGCAGAGCGGCACGGGTAGAGCGTTACTGGTAGAGATGTATGGCTTGCCGAGAGGGCTAGAAGTAAACACCACCGAGGGGTGTGTGGCAATGACGATTGAGCGTTGGTGTAAGTGATCTGTTGGGGCTACGGTCGACCTGACTACCCTCATGGTCTTGCGGTGAGTAGACTTTGTACTGACTTCCTATTCCATGTCGCTAACGCACCTAATAGACCAAGCAATAGAAGGTGGCTCTGGTGTCAGCCAGGCGATCTGTCAGGCACGTACAATTGCGATAAATTGTTACTGCAACATGGTTTGGGCCCGTAGCTCAGCGGTTAGAGCAGGGGACTCATAATCCCTTGGTCGGGAGTTCGAATCTCTCCGGGCCTACTTGACTTACGACGACACTGGTTGACTTTGTCACGGAATTTGTCACGGTAAATGAATGGTACCCCCGTGCTGTAACACGGGGGCTGCGAACCCTTCGGCTCCCTTGGGTGTTTTCAAACACTTTTTGCTGGAGGGTTCTTTCATGGCACGCCAACCTAAACCTTGGTTTCGCAAATCTCGTGGACGCTGGTACGTTTGCCTTGACGGTAAACAACACAACCTCGGCCCTGACCGAGAGCAGGCTT
>CAYFJO010000089.1:0-30770 GCA_964343305.1 uncultured Pirellulaceae bacterium
AAATACCGTAGCACAGGCTGGCAGTGCTACAGATCATCGACGGGTACGAACTGCTCGGCCCAAGTCGCGTCGTCGACTTCAAGTCTCGGCTCTGGGGCATTTCGGTAAACATAATGTTCGTAACCCGCGTCATCGTACACGCGGTTGAGCACCGATTGCAGATCGAGCTTCGCGTCCGGAACGTCCGCCGTCAAAGGAATCGGAACGACGGGCAGCGGGTCGCGAACATTGACAGGCCAAAAATCCGCGACTGGGCGTTTCTCACAGCGGCTCACCAGCGCGTAGTAATCGCACTCCGGCAAGTTTTCGAGCGGCAATCGCGGCCCGCCTCGTAACAAGTCGAATTCGATAAAGTGTGCGGTCGAATGCAACAATTGTGCACGCTTCGCCAGGTACTGTTCGCGGTCGGGGCCGGCGTATTTGTTGGCTGGACTCAAGAGCTCGATCACCGTGATCAACCGCCAGTCTTCACGATCGCGGATTTCCAGATAGGAGATGCGTTCAAAATCCACGCCCGGCAAGCGAACTTCGGCAGGCGCCGGCATCACTGCGGTTTCCGTATCAGTCGATGCAGCAATTTCTGCGACGCCCAAATCCGCGCGGCCCACAAATCGGCCCCGATGATCTTCCGGCAGTTCGTGAATAAAAACGTGCTCGTCAATTTTCGCGATGAAACTCGGATTGATTTGGCGATTGAGATCGGCCTGGGCGTGAGGAATAAAACTCTCGTGAAACCCGTGCCAAACTGAAGGGCGTTCCAGATAAGGATTCATTCCTGGAAATGGGGACGGCATAACTCACCTCGGTTTCAGTTTTTGCTCTTCCATTATACACATTCCCGAACTGCCACAGGAGCCGACCGCACCGCGGTTCGCTATGGTACAATCGTACCCGAAATCAAGGATCGAGAGGCGAATGAAAAACAAACCGCATTTACAACTCGAACGAATCTGCAATGCGTTTCGCACGCGATTGCGGTTCTTGTTGTTAAGAGCAGGTCTGGCGCGAACGGTTTCGCTCGGTGTGCTGCTGTTTACGATCATGGCGGTCGTAGACTGGCGATTGCACCTGAATTTCGTCGTCCGCTTCGTGTTATTGGCCGCCTTTGCTACGGCAGTGCTTTTCGCCGTGTGGTCGATGTTAATTGCACCGTTGCTGCGCCGCTGGACCAATCGGGATGTTCTCGGCTACTTGGACAATGTTCTTCCCAACAGCCAAGGCATGCTGCTGGACTACTACGAACTGTCAACATCCGGCGACGAGATCCAAGAGACAGAAACCAAAATCGGACGGCGACTCGCTGAGCAATCCGCGGCACAGGCGGATGCACTCGCGAAGCGTATTCAGGTCGGTCGTGCATTGGATCACCAAAAAGCGAATCGATGGATGACAATCGCATTTGTGTTTGGCTTGATGCTGGTGATCGTTGGCATTCTAAGTCCCGCTCATGTTCGCATCGGCGCGGAGCGTCTTTTCAATCCGCTCTCCAGGGCGCGATGGCCGCATCGAACCGAGATTCTGGTCGAGCAACCGGAGAACGGTTGGACCGTGCCGCAGTTGGAGTCGATCGATGTGCAAGCCACCGTCAGCGGCGAGATACCTTCACGCGTCACGCTCGCTTACCGCAGCGGCGAGAATGGTTATTGGATTCGCGAGCGATTGGAAGTCGTCGAGCAAGACAGGACTCACGCCGTCAATTACACCTTTCCCGAAGTGCGAGAGCCGATCGAATTCTATCTTGAAGGCGGCGACTACAAATCCGATCAATTCGAGATCGCCATTGTCCGCCGGCCTTATATACAGAAGATCTCCGCTCACTATGACTACCCGCGCTACGCCGGGATTCCGAATACGACTCGCAACAGCGGCCAGATTTCGGGCCTCGAAGGAACGCAAGTGACGCTTGAGATGGAATGCTCGATGCCCTTGGAGAAGGCCGTGCTCGTGGCACAGGCTGCCAGCCTGTCCGATCAGCCTGACCAGGCTGGCAGCCTGGGCTACGACGAACCCGAACGTATCGAACTCGCGCCTGAATCCGAGACGAAGCTCCGCCACACGTTCATGTTGCGGTCCGATGGCAAGTACGCGGTCGAGTTGTACGACAAAAACGGCTACCGCGAGGCCAAGCCGGAAGTCTACGAAATCCGCGTGACGCCGGACGACCCGCCAGAGGTCGAATTGCTTTCGCCGGGCCGCGATCTGGTGGAAACTCGTCGCGCGTCGATCGACGTTGCTTTCCGGGCCAGCGACAAACTTGGGCTCAAGCAAGTCCAGTTCATTTACCAAATTGACGATGATCCAAAAGAGCACGTGCTAAGCGACCGCTACACCGGCCCCATCGCTCAGGCGGGAAACGAAAGCAACTCGCGATTCACTTGGCAGCTTCGCCGGATGGAAGACGAACTGCCGGACCAAGGCAAGCTCAGCTTCTTCGTGCGAGTCAGTGACAACAATCCGACAGGACGTGGCGTTCGCCAAACGCAACCGGCCAGCATCCGCCTGGTCAAGCCAAGTGAATTCCATCTCGACGCGATCGAACGCGCCAAGCTTTTGGAAGAAGAGGCTCGTATCGCCTGGAGAAACCAACTGCACGCCTGGCAACTCGGTGGCCAATGGCTGCGGGATGGAACGGGTGCGGTGGACGACGAGCGGTGGACGAACATGAAGTCGTCCCAGGAAAAATCATTTCTCGCCGCGAAGCAAATTCGGTTTCATCTGGAAACGCTCACGGAAAAATACCAACGCAACGACATGAGCCGCGACTTCATGGCCGGTCGGCTTTCGGTCATCGCTCAGTTGCTCACGCGTTTGACCGATCAAGAGCATGCCGCGATTGCCACGTTCTTGGAACGAACACGGCCGAAGACTGCCGGCGAAGCTGAACCCGCTCGACTGAAAACAGTGCGGACCGAAGTGTTGGGCAAAGGCCAAGACAATCAGAAGATGGCCGTGTTGGTGCTGGAACGTATGCTGAGAAAACTGTACGACTGGCGCGATCTGCAGAACTGCACGATCACGACGAAGTTGCTCTACGAACAGCAGGAAGAGGTTCGTGAGCGGACTTCCACACTCGCCCCGAAAACGATCGCCAAAGAAATTGAGGATCTAGCCGACGAAGATCAAGAACAGTTGCTGACGTTGGGCAAACAGCAGCGGGCAATCTTCGACACCGAAACGGGCCTCGAAAACCAACTCACGTATCTAACTTACAAAGCCGAAAAGCAACAGCGTCGTTCTATTCTCGTGCCATTGCGAGCGGCATGGGTGAATCTGCGGAACCAGCGCGTCAACGACTATTTGAAACGCGCGGCCGAGCTGATCGACAACAACCAGCCGTCCCAGATTTTGAAAGACCAGACAGCAGCCATTCGCGCGTTGCAGTTGGTCGAAGACGGTCTGGTGATCGCCGGACAAAAGGTCGATCCGGACGAACCGCTGACGCTTGCGATGACGCCTAGCGACGAAAGTCAGTTCGATCCCGATCTGATCAAGCCGGAACAGGTTGCCGAAGCAACACCAAACGAAATGCCCGGCGAAGTGACTCCGCTCGATCCCGGTCGAGTGGAACTCGCGGCATTGCCGGAAGGAACGGATCCGCTGTCGGCGGCGGTTCGGCGGATGATCGAACTGCAAGACAACGTGTTGGCTCGTACGCGATACTTGTCAAAGAACAGCACGCCGGCCGAGATGCCTCGCTTTGTCAAGTTGAAACTGCTGCGGCTCGCGCAATGGCAAGACCTCGCGCTCGCCCAATCAAGAAAGGCGATCGACGAAGCGAAGTCGCAAAAGAATGAGCCGGTCGAAGGCATCCTGCAAGCGGTAGTAACTGAGCTTTCGCAGGTGCGTCAACTGCTCGAACAAAAGCAAGTCGATCCGACGACTCAGCAAATTCAGGCCGACGCGATTGCGACATTGCAGGACTTACTGCAATTCATGGCTTTGGAAAAATCGGTGCAAGACGCCGTCGCGGAAAACAAACGACTCGGTGGTGTGGATGCCTTTGGCCGACAGTACGTGCTGCGAGATCAAGATCTGGATGTGGTGGTCAATACGACGCTGGACATCAACCACGCGCGACAATGGCTCGGTGACACGTTGCGCAAATTGAATCGATTCAAGGAACAACCTGCCGATGATGAAGTTGTCATGCTACAGGAAACGCTTAATCGGAAACGTACATCGGAAGCACTTGCCAAAGCGGCCAAGTTGATCGACAACGCAGCGACTCAAGTTGGCTCACTTTCGAAAGAAACGGCAGTGACAGTTCGCAATACGGGGATCGGCGCCCTGGCCGATCTACAAATTGCGTCGCGCGTTGATGCAATTGCCAATAAGAGTGTAAGCGACGAACAGCTTGCGGCTTTAGGGGACCTAAAGCAGGCATTGATTGGCACAATCGGGTCGTTACGCGACTTGTTGGAAGAACGCGTCAAGCCGAAAGTTGAACTGGCCGTCACAGAAAAACCAACGACGATCACACCAAAGGAGTTTGCCAAGTTGACCAGCCGTGAATCGCTGGCGGATCGACTCAAAGACGAAACGAGTTTGCCGCCGGAGTTGCGCGAGTTAATGCTCCGCTCGCTGGAAAAGAAATTTCCGGAGAAGTATCGAGAATTATTGAGAGCGTATTATGCTTCATTTGTTAAACCGTAGCAGAGCCAGCTTGGCTGTTTGGATCATTGCGTTGACAGGCTGGCAGCCTGTGTTACGAGCGGAAGAAATCCGGCTGCACGACAATTCGCGAGTCTACGGGCTGGTGCAAAAGGTCAATGAGGCGGGGCAGATTACCGTCCTGCAACCGACCGGCGACGAGCGGCAAGTTGCGTTGGAAGACGTAATCGCCATCCGATTCCTCGGCCGCAGCCCGCTATTGGTGCAAAACGGAATGCAGGATTTTCGTTTGATCGATGGCAGCTCGCTGCGAGGGCAGATACTTTACAACAACGGCGATCTTGCCACGGTGAAGACGGCGCTGTCCGGAACGATAGCATTGAATCTGGCCCATGTCAGAGGGTTCATCGCGTTGCCGATGATTGGATTCTCTGGCCGCAAAGCCGAAGAGCTTCTGATGCGCCCGTCACGTCCGGAGAACTCGGCGCTTGACATGGTCTTGGATCGTCGCGGTTCACTCTATCCAGGAGTTGTGCGCCGGTTGGAACTGACGCAACTGCTGCTGGATCATGAAGAGTTGCTGCAGGTCGTGCCAGTGCGAATTCCGTATTTGGCCGGAGTGCGTTTGGCCGACGCCACTCGTGCACCGCAACCGAAATGGCAAGGCGACATCCGCATTCGAATCCAAGGCCGCGATGGAAGCTCCGTTCAAGGCACGCTGAAGAAGATTCATCTCGGGGCATGGAATGTGCAGCCGGCGTGGGATTCTCAATCGACGTTGGTGATCGATGTGGATGAAATCTCGCTGGTGCAAGTCATCGGTGGACGTGTGCAATATCTGTCGCAGTTGCATCCGGTGGATGTCACAGAATCGACAGTGCTCGCGCCGCCACAACCGTTTCGCATGGACCGCAGCAGCCAGGGCGACGCGATCAGCATCGCGGGAAAACGCTATCCGTGGGGGATCGGGGTTCACGCCGATAGCCGGTTGACGTTCGACTTGGGCAAACGATTCCAGCAGTTTCGTGCGGATATCGGCATCGCCACTCGCATCGGGGATCGCGGCAGCGTTGTGTTTGAAGTGTTGGGTGATGGCAAGTCGCTTCATCGAAGTTCGGTTGTAACCGGCCGTGAACCAAAGCCTATCGAGGTGCAGGTTTCGGTGGCCGGCGTTCAAAGGTTAACGCTTCAGGTGACCAACTCTGGTGACCTGGATCTAGGTGATGTCGCAAATTGGGGATCCGCACGTGTAACAAAGTAGCACAGGCTGCCAGCCTGTTTTCGAAACAAGACAGGCTGGCAGCCTGCTACGACAAAGGACCAACATGAAGACTTCATCAATACTCTTGGCAATACTTACGCTCTGCAATACCGGCTGTTTCGAGCTAGAAACAACGATCAAGATGCGGCGCGACGGCGGTGCGACGATCACGGAACGAGTCCGCTTTTCGCAACGCTTGCTGGACTTCGACGCGAATCAAAGTGGCAAAGTTACGATCGCTGATCTGCTCACCAAGCAAGCAGTGCTGGATCGCATGAAACATATGGGTAAAGGCATTCAGCTAAAGAGCCACGAGATCAAAGACGTCGAGAACGGGGCCAGGGAATCTGTCACAGTCTTCGAAATCGACGACATCAGCGAACTACGTTACGCCTCACCCTTCCTCGCGTACCTGGACTACGCCGAAAACAACATCGTCAAGGTGAACATGGAGCCGGTCACCGTCAGCAACTCGTCGGGCCGCTGGCGGGCGGGGGACATCACGGTTTGGTTGCGGCCCGTCGCGACGCCAAAGCGCGATATTCAACGGGAAGATGACCCGCCCGTCAAAGAACCCACGCCGCTTGAACTGCAGAAAATCCGCCAGGTCCAACCGATCTTTAAGGACATGATGCGGGGGATGAAAGTCAAACTGACATTCGAGAGCTATGCCCCGTTGCGACGCGTTGGTTTCGGGTATCGCGGCCGGCGGTCGGGCGACTATCACTGCGATTGGATCAACTTCTCATCCGAGGATTTCGACAAGTACGGCATCAAGTTTCTCGACAACGAAGAAGTGCTGCTCGAACTGCTGCGCGGCGAGACAGGCGGAAGGAACATCATCGAGCACGTTGCGGGTTTCGCGAACAATCGAACGGTCCCGGTTTTTCTTGGTTACGGATCGCGACATGGTCGAGTCAACGGCGAACGCATTTGTTTCCCGCCTTCGCAGACGCTGTTCGACCGTCACTTCGAGGGCAAGATGCTGACATTCGTTTTTGAAAAGGGACCGAATCGAACTCGACCAGCGTCGTTCAAAGAAATCGGAGAACGCGAGAAGTAGCACAGGCAGCTTGCCTGTTTTTTTCGGTAATGAGAAACAGGCTGGCAGCCTGTGCTACGTGAAGAACCATGACCGAAACACCAATCACGGCCGAGCGATTCCACGAACTGTTTCATCAGATTCGTCGTGAACTAGGCAAAATCGTCGTTGGACAGGAAGAAACCGTCGAGCACTTGCTTGTGTCCGTCCTGGCTGGCGGACACGTGTTGTTGACCGGCATGCCAGGACTTGGGCGTACACTGATTGTTAAAACGTTAGCCGTAGTACTTGGATTAGAATACCGGAGACTCCAATTCACGCCTGATCTCTTGCCGACCGACATCGTCGGAACCGAAGTACTCGAACACAACGCCGCAACCGGCGAACGCCGATTTCGATTCTTCGAAGGCCCCGTGTTTTGCAACATGCTGCTAGTGGATGAAATCAATCGCAGTCCAACGCGAACGCAATCAGCTCTGTTGGAAGTCATGCAGGAGCGGCAAGTCACCGCGGGCGGACAGACGTCTCATCTGCCGAAACCGTTCACGCTCATCGCCACCGAGAATACGCTCGACACGGAAGGAATTTGGCGACTCGGCGAAGCGCAAGTCGATCGCTTCATGATGTCGATCGAGCAGGCTTATCCCGGCGCCGACGAAGAACGGCGAATGCTCTGTCAATCAACCGGTTCGTACGAGCCAAGGGTCGAACGAGTCACCACACCAGAAACCGTGCTCGCGATGCAGGCGTTGGCTCGCGAGGTCCCAGTAGTTCCATCCGTCCGTGATTTTGCTCTAGCAGTCGTCCGCGCCAGCCGGCCGGGCGAAAAGGACAGCCCCACAGGATTAAGTGAGTCGGTGCGATTGGGCGCGTCACCCCGCGCTGCACAAGCATTGCTGTTAGGCGCGAAGGTCACGGCGCTCGCACGCGGCCGCGGACATGTAACTCGACAGGACGTCATCGATGTGGCGGTACCGGTGTTGACGCACCGACTGCTAATTGATTTTCGCGCGCAGGCCGATGGCCTGAACCGCATTGACTTGATCAACTCGCTGCTCGACGCGGCGCAACAACGAACCATGCCCGATGTCTCGCGCTGGACGAGAGATGTGCTGCAACCAATGAATATGAGGTAATGATGAACAGTATCCAAACTGAGTTTGAAATTCCGCAGGAAGCTCCTTGGAACGATGATGAGTTGGAGAAGATCACCCACCTGAAAAACGCCTACGACAAGATCATCACCCAGATCCGTAAGGCAATCGTCGGACAGGATGAGGTTGTCGACCTGACGATGATCAGCCTCTTCAGCCAGGGCCACTGCCTATTAAAAGGCGTGCCAGGCCTGGGCAAGACTTTGCTGGTCTCGACGCTCGCTCGCAGCCTGTCGTTGAACTTTAACCGCGTGCAGTTCACGCCCGACCTCATGCCGTCGGATATCACAGGTACGGAAGTGATCCAGGAAGACAAAACCACCGGTGAGCGTCATTTTCGTTTCTTGCCGGGTCCGATCTTTGCCAACATTTTGCTGGCCGACGAGATCAATCGTACTCCGCCCAAAACGCAAGCCGCTCTACTGGAAGCGATGCAAGAACGGCAAGTCACCGTCGGGGGCGAAGTCCGGATGCTCGAAGCACCTTTCTTTGTTCTGGCAACACAAAACCCGATCGAACAGGAAGGAACTTACCCATTGCCGGAAGCCCAAATGGACCGGTTCATGTTCCAACTGAACGTGGGCTACCCGAGCGAGAACGAGGAGCGCCGCATCCTGGCAATGACGACCGCCAGCTACCAACCAGATATCCAAGCTGAACTATCGCAAGGAGAAATTGTCGATCTGCAAAAACTAGTGCGACGCGTGCAGGTCCCCGATGAGGTGGTTGATTTCGTCTTAAGATTAGTGCGAGCCACGCGCAGCAGCGAGCCTGAAGCGCCCGACTTCGTCAAGAAGTGGGTCAACTGGGGTGCCAGCCCTCGCGCCTGTCAAAACTTGATCGTCGGGGCAAAAGCGGCCGCGATTCTCAATGGTCGCCACGAAGCAAATCTAGACGATGTGATATCGGTCGCCCAAGCGGTGCTTGGTCATCGCATCATGCCAAACTTTGCTGCCGAAGCTGAAAGCGTAACAACCGAGCAAATCGTCAGCGATTTATTGAAAGAAGTGGCTTTATGACGGACTACTTCGATCCTCAAGTGCTGAGCCGGATTAAAGGCTACGAGATGCGTTCGTTGCGTCTGGTGGAAAGCTATATGTCCGGAATGCACAAGAGCAAGCTGTTGGGGATCAGCACTGAGTTTGCTCAGCATCGGCAGTACGTTCAGGGAGATGAAACCAAGCATCTGGATTGGAAAGTGTTCGCCAAGACGGAGCGGTATTACGTCAAGCAGTACGAAGCCGAAACAAACACGCCAGTCGTGTTTTTGCTGGATACGAGTAGGTCGATGTTTTTCCAAAGTCCGCCTGCCGCCATGACGAAGTTCGAATACGCGGCGACAACGGTTTGCACGTTGGCACGGCTCTTGAGTTTACAGAAAGATGTGTTCGGCCTCGTGTTATTCGACCAGGCGATACGGACATTCATGCCACCGAAGGGTTCCCAAGCACACTTTCGCAACATGATGCACACGTTGGAGAATGTTTCACCGGGCGAAGAAACGGATCTTGCCGAGGTGCTCATGGCCATCGCGCCGCAATTGAAACGACGTTGTCTGGTGATCGTCGTCAGCGACTTTGTTTCCAATCTCGATCGATTGGGTTTGGGATTGGGCCAAATCAGTTTTGGCAACCACGATGTCGTTTTGTTTCATGTCGAAGATCCGCAGGAGCGAGATTTCCAGTTTCGTGGTCAGACGATTTTCCTTGGTCCCGAAAACGAAGGTCAGCTACTTTGCGAACCGCGGGATCTGAGAAACACCTACCTGGAAGCGCGGCACCGCCATCTCGACAGAGTTCGCGAAGATGCGGTTCGATTCGGGTTTGACCTGGAAGAGATGCCGACCGATGCCCGTTTGGACGAGACGCTGTCGAAATTCCTGGCGTTGCGACAGGCGAGAAGGAGACGCGCGTAATGCGAACCGAAACCAAGGTTGGTCGCCCCGAAGGGGCATTAATATATCAGCCCAGGGCAGAGCGAAGCGCCGCCCTGGGACGGAAGTCAGTCCAAGGCAGTAGCCCTGTAAGGGCGAAACAAGTTTCGGCGTTAAATCGCATTGTGTGTTTCGCCCTTTCAGGGCTTCGATTCCGATCGACTCAGAACCCAGGGCGGCGGCACGCTCGCAAGACTCGCGTTGCCTTGCCCTGGGCTGATTTGTTGATGCCCCTTCGGGGCGAGAGAGACTCTATGGGTGCGCCGCAAGGAAAGGCGAGTCATCAAGCGATTCGAATTTGTCTGTGGATCGTCGTTGCGATATTGCTGCCGGTATCCGTCGTCGCACAGGACGCCGAAACAAACATTCCCAGCGAACAACCGCCGCGAGATCCCTACAAAGACATTTACACCGATTACACGCCCGACTTCATTCAGAAGATGACTTCGGCCGGCTGGCAGCGTCCTTACTACGGATGGCGGCGCGATGAAGAACAGATGAAGCTGTCGTCAGAGAAAAGTTTCTTTACGCTCAACATTCTGAACGAAGATTCGCGCGCGGATGCGCTCGTGGAAGCTGGATTGAAAAAGGAGCGCGAAGGTCAGTTTCGCGAGGCACTCAAGATCTACCAGCAAGTCATAGAGAAATATCCCAAGACGCTGTACCGCGTTGCCGAGAACGGCGTTTTTGTCCCGGTCGCTCAGTATTGTCAGCGACGAATTCTGTTGTTTCCGGCAAGCGACTTGCAACATTACCGTCAGCTTTATGACGCGAGAGCACGCGAGGCGTTTGAACAGGCGAAGCGTCAATATTCGCTGCTGGGGCTTTCCGATATCACCGAAACCATGCTGGCGACAAGTTACGGTGGCCGGGCACTCATGGAATTGGGTAACGCCGCGCTGGATACAGGCCACTATCTTGCGGCGCTGGAATACTACACCACGGTTCGCGATTACTTCCCAGATGAAGAATTGAAGACGCCGGAGCTGACGCTAAAGATCGCGTACTGTCATAAGTCTTTGGGAACCGCATTAAACCGAAGCGCAAGCGAGGGAAACGGAAGCACAGCAAGCGACGATCCTTCGCTTGCGCTTCGGGTTAGTGAAAAAAGCAACCTCATGCCAGAGCAACTTGCCAGTCTCGAAAAGGCCGTCGCTGCCGTTCGTCATGACCAGCCGCCGTTTCATTCTCAACAAACCAGTTACCCGAACAACGCCACCGACGACTATACGCTCGCCGCATCTTCACAGGACCCGCTGGCGATCCAAGCACCGGTTTGGAAAATTCCGTTGCCTGGCACGCGCGATGATTTCTTTGTTTACACCCAACCGGTCGTCACGGCGAACAGCGTCATCTATCGACACAAGAACATTGTCTACTGCCGATCTCTCCTGAACGGACTATCCCGCTGGCAAAACGATTTGGGCGGGCGAGCGACCTGGCAGAATTGGTTCGAGCGACAGTTCCCGCAAGAAGACGTGCTCGTCCAAGACGGTCTCGTGTTCACCGCGATCAACAAGGCCGGGCCATCGCTCGTCGCATTGGACGAAGTCACGGGGCAACTGAAATGGGCGTTTGGTCCCATGGCCGCGGCCGACGAAGAGCAGGTGCGGATGCGAATCGAATCAGCACCCTGCGGCGGACCGCAAACGATCTACACGGGTTACGTGCTGGACAACATCGAAGGCGAAACACACACGGATTCCGAATACGGCGTGGTTGCCCTGGACAGCACCACCGGCCGCATCCAGTGGCGAACACCGATCTGTCGTCTTGCGCCGGGAAAATTTTCGGGCGGGCTGGCCGAGTTGCGACGGAATCGGATTCGCAGTTTCGCAAGTCCGCCGCTCTATCATCAAGGGACGATTTACTACACGACCAACGCCGGCGCGATCGCGGCACTCGACAGTTTATCGGGCCGCGTGAAATGGCTCACCCGCTATCCGTATTATCCAGGCATCCACGACGCAACGCGGCAATTCGGCCGCGGCGGCGAGAAGGTGAAGTACTCGCGAGTTCATTTCCGACCGCAGAATCCAATGCTGTGGTACAACCAGCGACCGTTGATGGTTGGCGAGCGACTTTTCACAACGCCGGTCGATACGAACTCAATCTACTGCATCGATCGTCGCACGGGCAAGGTCGTCTGGACGAAGGCCAAGCGGACATCGGGCTGCGGTTATTTGTTGGGGATGTCGCGCGGCGGTGAGTTGGTTGTTGCTTACACCGGGCGAAAGCTGGATATTCCGGCGCATCGTTCGCCTTCGCCGATTCATCTTCTTAATCCAGCAACCGGCGAAACGGTTTGGGAATCGCCTGATCTGACCGTGAAGGAAACGCACCCGGTCATGATCCACTATGTGTTTGGGTCGCCGTCGCTGCACTACCGGTGCGACGATGCGTGGTTCGAATTGGCAGCCCGACCATTCATGACTCAGGATGGCCGGGTCTACTTGAGTAGTTTTCGATACGTCGGTTACCCGATTTTTGGCTACTTCTCTAACCTAGCTTGCCTGGACCTTGAACAACGAAGGATTCTGGACCAGCGTCGTTACTACAGCGGCGAGATCCTAGCGCGAGCCGACGTGGACATCCACTCAAATGGACCGGACGAACTCAAGGCGTTTCTCGCGAACCCGGTCAAGGATGACAAGACCAACGCGCGGATCAAGATGCTCAAGGATGTGGTTGCTGACACAGTTCCTCAAAATGAACACGGCCCGTTCTTGCCATTTGCCCGACAAACGGTGGAGCGATTTGGGGAATCGTTCGAGTTGCGAATTTCGGCACGTACAGTCAGCATGACCTACGACCGCGATGCTGCAGGAAAAACAATTCAAAGCCGAAACGATTTAGCGGGTGACTTTGCAAAAGCGGAGTTGGCGATCGCTGACAGCCGGATGAAGGAAGCGGCTCAATTGCTCGAGCGATGTCTCGATACCATCTCATCGGAAGACCTCGACTTTCGCGCGGCCATCAACCAGCAGCTCTATCGCGTACATCTGCGATTGGCTCGCCAGGCGATTCGCTCCAGACGTAACGACGAAGAACTGCAAAACTGTCTCGGCATGAGTCGCACTGCCGGCACGTTGGCGGAAGAAATCGAAACGCTGTTCGCCGTCGCAGACGCGTACCAGCGGCGCGGCAATTTGAATGCAGCCGCCAAAGCCTTGCGAACAATCATCAACACATACGGAGACCACGAGTATCCAATCTCCGACGTGGCTGCCGCAGAAAGCCAACGGATCATGGCTGCCGCTGAAGGTGTCATTGATCGTTATGAAGCGTTTCTCTCGGAAACGATGTTCGCCAAAGAGACAGCGGCCAGTCTGGGGCTGATGAAACGGAGCCTACCGCTGTACCTGAGCACGGTTTCGCCGTTGCCGAAGTCGTTGACATTACGAGCCGGAGAACTCGCGGCGATTCGTTTGCGAAGAATGAAGCAACAATCGAGTGAATTTGCGAAAGCGTTTGAAAAACTGGCCGAGGGTGAATTGGCAGAAAAACCGAACGACGAACTATCGAGATCGTTGGCGGAGTTTCCCAGTACGCCCGCCGCTCAGCAAACGCTTGACCGTTTGCTAACAGTCGCCGTTGAGTCGAACACTCCGCAAAGCCGCCTGCAAATGTGGCGGCTGACTGATCTGGCTCGTGTTTCAGGTCTGAAAGTCGCGGATGATTTACGGAAGCGAATTGACCCGCTGAGCACGATTCCGCCAGAACTACCGATCAAATTGCCGCAACAGCCGCGTGAAGTGGAATTCGATGAAGAGGAGTCTGCTGCCCGGCTGGTGATGGAACGGCGCGGCAATCGGTCGATCCAACCGCAATTGCTGTTCATCGCTACGCGCGTTCGCAAACGCCTCGATAACAAATTCATCGTTTCCGCCCGCGACCTGAACATCGGCAAAAGTGTCTGGCAAACCGAAGAACTGAGATTGAAAGGCAAAGGCCAAGAGCCAGGTTTCTTCACCGCGTTTGTTCAGAACGACATCGTGTTGGTTCACGGGCTATACGATGTGTTGGCTTTGTCGCTTGAGGATGGCACACTCCGCTGGCGATATCGAGTGCCTTTCGATTTTGAAATCCGCAGCGCAATGCTCAGCGGAGACTTACTGCTTCTATCCGGCAAAGTCGAGTCGATCGCACTCTACGTCCCGACCGAAATCGCGACGGGTGAAGTCGCCTGGCAAACTCAAGAGCTGGGCGATTTGTACATTCCGCCCTACATGAACGGCGACCGCATGATCAGCGTCCGTGAGCTGCCGTTCAACGTCGCAGTCCGCTATCGAGCAACAGGCAATCTTATCGGACGCCTCGACCTGCCGGACTTGAGCATGCTGGAAGACCACCCACTACTGGAAAACGGGCCACAATCCCTACCTGTCGCCCATCACAAGAATCGCCTCGTCGTCACCGACGGTTGGTACTACATCTTGATTGATGCGAACCGCCTTCAGATCATCTGGAAGCGACTAATCGACAACAACGACGCCACACGAACTCCGCCCCTGCGATTCGCACTCGGCGACAACCACGTAGCAATCTTGAAGCAAGACTACGACCAAAAAGCAATCCACATGCTCTCCGCCGACTCCGGCGAGTTACTCTGGTCCACCGACCCCAAGGACGCCACCACCCCGCGCCCAATCCATTCCATGTTCATCCACAATGATCGAATCTTCGGAATCGAACCTCATCCCGGTCAAGGTTTCTACTTCACTGCGCGACAATGCAGCGATGGCCAACTGATCTTCCGAACGGAAGTCACGGGATACCAGTCCAAACCACAAGTAACCTTGCTCCCCAGAACGCACGGCAACCACATGATGGTACGCACGGCCGATCGGCAGGACTTTGAACTCAAGGCATTCAACATCACCAGTGGCAAATTGGATCACACCCTAAAAGCGAAGGGCGTCGGTCCATACGACACCCACGGACGAATCAGCACGACCGTCCAAAACGGTAAGCCAACAATGCTGAGCAAAGACACGCTCAAACATTAGCGCCATTTTCACGACGTCCCATCATGTCTGGAAAGAACGCGGCTTCAGCAACTACCACCGCGAGTCCTATTACGGCGTTGCTGCCAACTGCTTGGCTTGGCGACCGACGAACCCGATCCCGGCCCGTTCTCTTGACTATCGATTCACCAGGATCAACTTGGGATGGGGAATCTTGACGCCAAAGATGCCGCCGTGTCTTTGTTCAAGGCTGTCGAAGTTTTCGTGGAGATATTCGTAAATCGTCGGCGGTGGACAGAGATCCAACCAGCGATCGACCATGCAGCCCATTTCCGCGTCGTACTCCTTTTGCGAATAGGTGTGGGCATAGCAGCGCCCTTCATGGCGTCGCAGATCACCGTCAAAATTCGGACTGATGTGCCACAGTTCATGGACGATCGTGATCAGCTTTTCACGAAAACCCATGTCCATGAATCGCGGCAAGTAAAAACTGATGATGTACAGCATCTCGACGCCCTGTGGATCGTAAAGTCGCTGGACCGAATATTTGCGACCGCGGCGCACGCCGGTTAGCGCACCGTTTTCGAATCGCATCGGCGTCGTCGTGGCAAAGATGCCGTGATTGACGCGCTTACGGGCTTGAGTGAAGGAAAGAGCCACACGCGACAAGTCGATGTAGCTGAGTTCCGGGAGACGGGCGACAAGATCCTCGCAAAGTTCGCGCATGCGAGCCGTGAAGTCGAATCCCTTGGCAGGCCGCGGCCGTGCGGATCTTCGAGTACGAGATTTGGTTTGCGCTCGACGAGGCATGTCCGCATCCCTTCGCGCGTCGAGGTCGATTTTGAATTGGAGATGTGAAAAGTGCGAGGAAGGTCAGTTCTTCTTTTCTTCCTCTTCTTCGTCGGTTTCATCTTCGGAATCGTCATCCGCTTCCGCGGACACTGCGTCTTCCGATTCCGCTGCGGCTTCATCTTCTTCGTCCGCGTCGTCCTCATCGTCCGCGACGTCATCTTCTACTTCATCCTCGTCGTCGCCAAACTCGGGACGTTCGCTGACTTCGGTGACCCGGTCGTGTATTCCCACGAATTCCAAAATGGCTTTCACGCCGGCATCGCCAAGTCGCGTTTCGGCCAATCGTAGGATCCGCGTATAGCCGCCGTCACGATCTTCATATCGCGGACCGAGCACATCGAACAAGATTCGCACGGCATCTTTGTCACCTAGCAACTGAAGTGCCCGCCGACGAGCTGCCAAAACCGGCGCGATGGCGTTGTTCCACTCTTGCCATTGATCGCCACTGCGCCACTGCTTCCATTCATCGGAACCACGTTTTGCATCGGTTTTGAGTTCTTCCGCGGCATAGGTGTGTTGCAGAGACTTTCGAGCGATGGTGATACACTTTTCCACCAGCGGCCGGACTTCCTTGGCCTTGTGCAACGTGGTTGTGACGCGACCTTTGACCTTGGGTGCGTTGTCGTCGTACTCCGCGTCGCGTTCCGTGAGAATCAAGCTACTGGCCAGGTTCTTCAACATGGCCCGGCGATGGCTTGGGGATCGGCCCAGCGTTCGGCCTCGTCTTCGATGTCGCATGGTTCTAATTCGCTCTTGCTGAATTTGTGTAAACGTTTAGCAGCCCGGCTGTTCGCAACAGCCGGGCTGCTTGTTTGTGGTCGGTGTTAAACCGGCGAGTGCATACTTGGCACTCGCATGCCGAGATGGAGTCCCAACTCGTCCAGCTTTTCGCGGACTTCGTCCAGCGTCGTTTGGCCAAAGTTTCGTACTTCCATCAATTGGTCTTCGGTCTTTTGAACGAGTTCGCGGACCGTGTTGAGGTTTTCCGATTCCAGGCAGTTCGTCGCACGGACAGAAAGTTTCATTTCCGCGACGCTCATATTCAGCTTGGCTTCCAGAACGGCATCGCCAGAACTGCTGGCACGGGCCGGCGAATGGACTTGCTGGCCCAATTCGGAATACTGAACGAACGGATTGAGATGTTTGCGCATAATCTTGGCGGCTTCGACCACGGCCAATTCGGGGTTCACCGAGCCGTTGGTCCACACCTCCAAGGTCAGTTTGTCATAGTTTGTCTTCTGGCCGACGCGCGTTTCTTCGACGTCGTAACGAACGCGAATCACTGGACTGTACACCGCGTCAATCGGGATAATTCCGATTTCGTGATCAGACGTGCTGTGTTCCGTGGCAGGAACATATCCCCGGCCATTTTCCACAACCATTTCCATCATGAACGGCACGTCCGCGGTCAGCGTGGCCAGGACATGATCCTTGTTGATGATTTCGACGTCCTGATGCGTTTGCACGTCCGCACCCGTGATGGGACCGGCCGTGTTCTTTTCGACCGTGATCACGCACATCGAATCGCTGTGGTTCTTGACGACCAACGACTTGACGTTCAAAACGACGTCAGTAATGTCTTCGAGCACGCCTTCAATCGTGCTGAACTCGTGCTGAGCACCGCGGATCTTGATCTGCGTGACGGCACTGCCTTCCAAGCTGGATAGCAAGATGCGGCGAATGCTGTTGCCCAACGTGGTGCCAAAACCACGTTCGAACGGCTCGGCCACAAACTTGCCATAGGTTGACGTTAAGGTCTGGCCATCGCATTGAACCACGCTGGGCAGTTCCAACCCACGCCATCGAATGTGCATTGCAAATCTCCGTAGAAAAACGAGTGCGGGAAAGATGTAGGACGGGCTGTGCCCGCCATGAGATTGAGACTTCCGAAGTCTTGAAAACTTCGGAAGTTTGAGTTTGTTTCCTGTTTCTAGACGCGTCGCTTCTTGCGTGGCCGACAACCGTTGTGCGGGATGGGCGTGCAATCTTCAATGGATTTGACATTCAAACCCGCGGCCTGCAACGCCGTGATCGCACTTTCGCGACCGCTGCCCGGACCGCGGACTTTGACTTCCACTTCCTTCATGCCGAACTTCATTGCTTTTTCAGCCGCTTGTTGAGATGCCAATTGGCCGGCAAACGGTGTGCTTTTTCGACTGCCTTTAAAACCGGCCGTGCCGGCACTCGCCCAACAAAGCGTGTCGCCTTTGTTGTCGGTGATCGTGATCTGTGTGTTGTTGAACGTCGCGTTGATATAGGCGATGCCGTGCGAAACGTTGCGCCGAACTTTTTTCTTCTTGCTCTTGGCCATAATTCAATGGTAGGGGTTCATTGGTAGGACGGATTGCCAATCCGTCTATCTTTCTTGGATGTCTTCGAACGAACGGATTGGCAATCCGTCCTACAAATTGAATTCGTTAGCGAAGATCCTTGACGCCCTTTTTACCGGCGACGGTTTTCTTGGGACCTTTGCGAGTACGTGCATTGGTGCGGGTCCGCTGTCCACGAACAGGCAAACCGACGCGATGACGAATACCGCGATAACACTTGATGTCGCGCAGACGAGTGATGGCTTGCTGGCTTTGACGTCGCAAAGCACCTTCGACCGTGTAATCGCGTTCCAAAATGGTCGCTAAACGACTCACTTCTTCGTCGCCCAAATCCCGCGCTTTTTTCCTTGGCTCCACGCCTGCCTTGTAGCACAACTCGCGGGCAACCTTGGGACCAACGCCAAATAGATAAGTCAACGAGACTTCCGTTGCTTTATCATTGGGAATATCAACACCTAACAAACGAGGCATGCGACCGTACTCCAACTATGTCTGTAATTTCACCGCTGAAAATCTGTTTTGTAGTTCGGAAAGAGAAGCAACCGAAAAACCCATGCCGCGGCCAAATCGATTGGCCCTAACATCTAGCCTTGTCGTTGCTTATGGCGGGGGTTGGTGCAAATAATGTAAATGCGGCCCTTGCGTCGCACCACTTTACAGTTTTCGCAAATACGTTTTACCGAGGCTCGGACCTTCATCGTTTCTCTCTACAAGATTTTTGCAAAATCGAAAGCGTTTGAGTATACGTTGTTTAGGACGATTGGTACAAGGGCGGTCGGGTGGCAAATTTGCTCGGACTCGCGGTTGTTAAGATGGCGAACTTGGTCGACAAGATTAGCCCCCACAGGTTCACACCCCTCTCAAGGACTGATTCGCTCAAACCTCGTTTACTTCCAACCGGGCGGGAGCGCTTCGTCCGCGGATGTCCGGGTTGTAGTATTCGTAGGCTTGCGCTGGTGGGGCAACGACTTTTACAGGCATGGTGGCCTTGAGTCGGTAATCCAATTTCAACTCTTCGCCGGCGGTCAAACCGCGCAGATAGACGATCACTTGTCGTGGTGTGACTTCAAACTTGGCAATCTTGCCAGTGTCTCGCAATCTCTCAAGATCATTTGCTTGAATGGCAAAGCCACCTGGAATCGGCAGATCGAGCATCACCATCGGTGCCGATTTGGACATGTTGTTCTTGACCGTCGCCTGGGCGGAAATCGTTTCGTCGACTTGAAGCTGTTGGCGATCATACGCAATATCGATCGAAAGCGGCTCGCGGGACTGCTCACTCGGTGCTTCATCGACGTGATACCGAAGCTGGATCTGATAACCAGTCGCCATCTCCGATTTGTCGGCAACAGAGAGGTGATATCGTCCGCCGCTGGTAACCATGTTGGATAGATCGATTTGTTGCATCACGTCGCTTTGCTCGACAGGGATTTCAACTTGCTTGACGACCTCGCCACCCAACGCGATTTCAACTCGACGCAGCTCGTCAGCACCTAGCGGCTGGTCCGTACCCAATAGGAGCGCTTTCAACGCCAACACAGTGGCTTGTGTAGAATGCCACGTGCCGCGAGAGTCTTTTTGCTCGACGAGCCAACGGAGCGCACCGCGCACAGACGCTTTACTGCCGCCGGCCTTGATCAAAGCGATGGCGGCCATCGCCGTAGTCTCGATGTTGCCGCTGAGCCCTGCTCCGTAGAACATCGTTCGCTCGCCGTCCGCTTGCGTCCACGAGACGCGTGCGTCGTCGTCTGTTTGTTGCATCGCTTCAAGCTGGGTGACAAACGGCTTCAATTCATTGCTGGCCGGATCCATGGACGCGATCGCGTTGATGACCAGCGCCAAAACATAAGGACTGCGGATTGATTCCGGCCGATGCGAAAGGAGAAAATCGAGTGTCGTGCCAGCGTGCTCGCTCGCGTTGCCATCAGCAAAAACCGCACTGGCAACAAACGCCGTCGGACCGAGCCTTCCACTTTCTCGATCGCCTCCGCTCCACGCGCGGAAATGATCTTCCCACGAACCGTCGTTCAACCGTTTGCCGAGCAACCAGTTTCGCGTGCGGCGAATCAGGTTTGGATCAACGTCATGCACGCGCGACATATCCTGGAACTCCATCAGTCCATACGAGGTGAGCGCGACGTTTGCCGGTGCTTCACCGTACAACGAAAAACCACCGTCGGTGACTTCAAAGCTGAGCAACCGCTGATATCCGACGTGAATGTATTGGGGAGCCTTTGCTTCCACGGCTGGCACGGACGACTTGGTTCGTTGCAAATAATCGAGCGCCAGCACATTTGGATAGGTCGTGGACGAAGTCTGTTCGAAACAACCACTTGGCATTTGGAAGATCGCGTCGAGACCTTCGACCAATTGGCTGAAGCTCGACGGATGCAGCTTCACAATCGCTCGCACACTGCCTTCAATGACATTTTCTGGAACGTCGAGCGTCATATCGACCGGCTGGAAGAGTCGTCCGCTTTTGATTTGCTCGACGAGACGACCGTCGGGCACCACTTCAATCTGCCGTCGCACGGCGTCGCTTTCTTCGCCGGCTCGCGCGGTGACTTGCAAATGATGCTGCCCAACCTTTTCCACCCGCAGTGGAAAGTGGACCGACCGAACTTCACCCGCCGGAACGTCGATCGATTGCTTGGCCGTGCCTGCATCGAGCAATTGAAACCACTCACCCGCCGCCAAATCGAGTTCAACCGTTTGTGCTTCGTCCAAGTAGTTATAAACCACGACCGGCACATGCACTTCGTCGCCGCGCGTCAACACAGGCGGCAAGTTGAAATCGACGAAAAACGGCTGAAACACGTTGATCGCCGTCACGTTGCCGCCAAGCTGCCCGTCGCCCGAAACCGCACTGGCCGACAATCGCCATGTCGTGATCGAATCGGCCAACGGCAATTCCCACGATGCCTGGCCGGTCTCGTCCGTCACCAAGTGTGGTTGCCAAAGCAGCGTTTCTGGAAAACGCTGCCGCAGACGAGGTGTTTCAACTTCACTAGCATCCTCCGGACTATCGTCTAACGATGTGTACGCACCGTTAGGTTCTTCGCTGCTCGTGTCCATGTCGGCCCCGTCCGCGGAACCAAAACTGGCTGCTTCTCGAGCTGCTTGTACTGCGGGGAGCAACAACGAAATGAGCACCGCCAGGATAAACACAACAACGAAGCAGGACAGAACTGTATACCAAAAGGGTTCATTGGCTCGAATCGACGCATAGACTACACCAAACAGCAACAATGCCGTACCGAGAATAATCCAAGCGACGACAATTCTGCCGATTCCTGATTCGCGCTGCCAGCGAATCTTGCTCTCTTTTGTCGGATAACTTCTTAAGGAAAGTGGCTCAGCTTGCACGGCCGAACCGCTGGTGCGATTCAGCAACTTCGTGTTCAAACCTTGTTCAGCGGCCGCCGTGTTGGACAACAACGCCTGATCGAACTCGACGCGATCGTTGCTGGTTGTTGCCTTCATCGGTTGCCAGCTCGGATAGATCGTAAAGACCGGTTTCAACAATTCCTGCTCAAGCAAAAAGAAAGCCGTTTCCATGTCGGCACCTTGATTGAGCACGGAGAAGACTGCTTCATCCACGGCGGACAGACTGATCGCTCCTGGCACCGGCGTTCCTTGCTGGTCGGTCAGCTTGAAATTCAACCGAATGGTCTCGCCCGGTCGATGAGTTTCCTTGTCGCCCTCGACCGCGGTTTCAATCTGCAATTGTCCTGCCTGCCGAATAACGACCAGCCGCGTCTTGCGAACAACGTGTCCACCGCTGGAAAAACGGAACGCTTCGACGTGTACCGTGCCAAACAATTCCGGCGGCAAATCGATCGCCACCGCGGAAGGCTCATCTCGCTGGTTCATGCGAATCGTCTCGGTCAGCATGACCTGGCCGTCTTTGATCAGGTCGACAAACACCGGCTCGACGCCACCGCCCAGCGCTGTGATCATCATCGTCTCGCCGCCGTCATACACGGCCTTGTCAGTGCGGACGACGAAATCACCCCCGACATTGCCGCACGGAAGATCCACATGCCTACGGCCGAGCTGGCCTTCCTCGTCGGTCGCTGTGATCGTCAGACCAACAGTTGACTGGTTGGGTGTCAATTCAAGCACCGCCACACCAAATGAGTTGGTCCGCAGCCTGTCATCACCGCCGTTTACTTGGACGTCTGTTATCGCCGGCCGGCCGTCAACATAGCTCGCGTACAGATAGACCGTGTTCGGCACGCCTCGCACCAGCGCACCTGACTGTGGGATGACCGCGATTTTGATGGGATAAGCCGCCACCACTCGCGAGACTCTCGTTGTCTGTTCTTGTCCCGCCGCGTCTCGGACGTTTGCCGTGACAAAAAACCTCGCATCGCCGTCATCCTGCTGGCGGCCCACCAGCCGATCGGGCAACCGGAATTGAATAGCGAATCTGCCCTCGGCGTCCGTCACCTCTTCGATCGTTGCGATCTGTTGCTGGCTAAATCCCGCCGCCTGGACATGGATGTTCAACTCCGCGCCCGCAACCGGCTTGCCAAAGAAGTAACGCGCCACAACACTGCCGGTGACTTGTTCGCCCGGTGCGTAAAACGGCTTGTCGAGCTTGACGTCGACCTTGAATTTCGGCAGCACATATTTTTCGACGGTCACGGTCTGATGGCTCACCACGTCGCCCACCTGGCATTCGATTCGATATGAGCCTTCGTTGATCTCACGAGCGAGCACACAGTCCGTTGATGTGATACCGTACTCACTCGTTTCTTCCCGCTGGCGGAAGATTACGTTGCCCTTGGGATCGGTGATGGAAAAGACAACTTCCTCGCCTGCCATCGGCTTCAACTGTGGTTTTTCCAGCGCAAGCGCACGCACATGAATGGTCTGCCCCGGCTGATAAACCGGCTTGTCCGTCGACAGCATGAGCTTCCACGAGCGGCGCAATTGAACTTGTTGCACGATCGTCTGCGAGGCCGCGCCGAGTTTGGCCGTGACGTGAAGTTCGCATCGAGAATTCTCCCAATCCGGCAACTCGAACTGTGGTCGCGAGATCGTGTCTCGTCCCGATACAAAACTCGCCAACGTGACCTTGCGCCCACGTTGTTCTTCGACGAGCGTGACATCGACGGGAACATCCGGATAAACATCGTCCGCTTGATGTTGGAACAACCCGACTCGAATCGATGCTTTCGATCCAGGAATGAACTGACTCTGAGCAGGCATTCGCAAATCAAACGGGCTGCGCAGTTCCACATTCTGGGCAACCTTTTCGGTACCGCCATTCATTTCGGCCTCGACCGTCAGTTCGTACCAACCAGGCGGCCAATCGGGAATCGCAAACTTTGTCTTATTTGTTTGGCTGCCACGCGTCTTAAAACTCGACAACGTGACCGTCCGTCGAGAGTTAAGGTCAGACAACACAACTCCAACCTGGACATCGTCCGGAAGGTCTTTTGTGTGGGTATTGATGACGTCAACATCCAACGAGCCGGTCGTGCCAATGAGAAAACGGCCTTGGCCTTGAACTTGCAAGTCATGCGGTGTCGGTTCCAGTAACGCATATCGCAGATGAAAACTGCCAATAATCAAGACTGAAGCGGTCGTCAGAGCCGCAGCGACCCACGACGCGCGCCGCGACCAAACTTGGCGGTTGATCGCTTTTGAATCGATTGCCTCGACAGTGGATTTGACCAACTGGTCGCTCGCTTCGGCTGCCGCAAGTGTCTGCAAAGCTTCGAACCGCTGACGAGCTTGTTCGAGCGCGGGGCCGCAACTCTTGCAATCGTCGCAATGCTCGCGCACCGCAACGGCATCGTCCGACGACAGCACATCGTGCAAAAAGTCATCGAGCCACTCGTCGACATGTTCGTTAGGGTTGATCATGGATCTGCTCCACTAACATCCAAATTTGTTTGGCAGTGGCACACAATGGAAAACCTCATTTACCGCTGAGAGTTAATTCTTGGATCTCTGCATCTTTGGGAAAAATCTGTTTCATCACGGGCACCAAGATGCCTCGCGCCCGGTCAAAGTCTTCGTAACCAACCCGCTTGCCATCCAATTCAGTTTTGAGTTCTTCGCAGGAGAAACAAAACACGACGTCAATCATGCCGGACTTGCCGGAGAAACGAATGACGATCCCCGGTTCGAATTCGCAGGCCTTCGCCACATCAAACATGTACGTCTTCGAATTAAACAACACACGCCGAAGCACGCGAGCGTGCCCGGCGTCGACTTTGTGCGGACCGCTGATGAGCGGGAAACCAGCGATCTTTTTCACATCGTCGCCCGCGCCGTATTCCGGTTTGATGCGATAGGCTTCAACCTTGTCCGCCGTCGTGATCACCTTGACGCCTTTTTCACCGCCGAGCAGTTTCGCCACGCGACGATCGAGCCTCTTCTCGCTCGCGGCCCCATCGGAAACTGACCACACAAACATCAACAAACCGAACAAGGGAATACAGAATCGATGTTTCATTTCTACAACCTCGGTTCCAGGTATTTCCGCATCGCGGCCAATCCGTGATGCATGTTGGATCGCACGGTGGCTTCCTTGCGACCGACAATTTCCGCAATCTCGGCGTACGACAGTCCGTTCCAAGTGCGTAGCACTACGACCGTGCGCTGTTGGTGAGGCAATTGAGCGACGGCGGTTTCAACAATCGTGGCCGTCTCGGTGTCGATCGCTGCTTCGACCGGCGTCGATGAACTGACGGCCGCGGGCGGCAAGTCTCCTTCCATCGAAACCGTCGCCACTTGCTTCTTTCGAAACGAACTGCGGCAGTAATTCGTCGCGATCGTAAACAGCCACGGTTTGAACGACTTTGGAAACCGGTACAGCTTTCGCTTCGTCCACACGCGCCAGAACACTTCTTGAAACAGTTCTTCGGCACGATGCGCGTCGCCTGTCATTCGCTGGATATAGGTGAGCAACGAACTGGCGTACCGGCGCACCAATGGCTCAAGAAACTCTTGTTTTCCAAGAGCTACCTGGCCCATCAGCCATTCGTCCGGTTTGTCGCCGTGCTTCATGCCGCGTTTCCTCAGGCCTGTTATCTTACACTACGCGCGGCGACCAGATTTCGTTGAAAGAGAATTCGAAGCGAGACAGAATGAGCAATATTGTACGGCTGAGTTCACATCGACACGCTCGTTGAAATATAATCCACCCAGCGCTCGACAAGCGAGGCGAATTACGAAATAGACACTTAGCCCGATTTGAGGAGATCCCATGCCGCAGTTCAACAACCTGAAAGCCACCATCGTTGCAGCACTCGTACTTCTAACGGGGATGCCTGTCCATGCAGAAGACGCCAAGACAAAAAGCCTGTTCAACGGCAAAGATCTCCAAGGCTGGCACGTTGATGTGCCACGCTTGGACAAGAATCCAGACGCAAAGAGCCCCTTCATTGTGCGTGATGGGATGCTCGTCAGTTTGGGAAATCCAAACGGCCATTTGATCACCGACGCCGAGTTTCAAAACTACCGTCTACACGTCGAATATCGTTTCGCCGCCAAGCCCGGCAACTGCGGCGTGTTGGTCCACGCATCCACGCCGCGCGCCCTTTACAAGATGTTTCCCAAGTCGATCGAAGTCCAAATGTTCAGCGGCAACGCGGGCGACTTTTGGTGCATTGTCGAAGACATCACGGTTCCCAACATGGAAAAACGCCGCGGCCCCAAAAAGAACTGGGGGATTACCGAAGGCAAGGCGCGTCGCATCCACAACTTGACCGACGGCTCGGAAAACAAACCCGGCGAGTGGAACACGATGGTGATCGAATGCGTCGGCGCGGAAGTCAAAGCTTGGGTGAACGACGACCTGGTCAATCACGGCACCAACTGCACGGCCGCCCAAGGCCAAATCGCCCTGCAGGCCGAAGGCTCCGAGGTCGAGTTCCGCAAGATCACGCTGACACCAATTAAGAAACTGAGTGACTAAGACGCAGACAAACAAAGCATTGGCACTGGCATCAACACTTCCGCCGCCGGTTGGAGCTGAGCGTTGCGACAACGATCCAAATAAAACTGACGAGGTTCTTCGCGACACAGGCACAGAGCCAAAAAACGATTCGACGCAAGAAACCGAATCGGACTGACAACCCGCCGGCTCTCGACCCCGCGCGAGTCGATGTAATCGAGTTGAATCACCAAATCATCAGGTTGTTGCATTGCTTTTCGTAGGATTTGTTGCATCATTCATTCTCCCAAGATTTCAATTAACCACATACAAACTCTACGGGTTCAACGGACACGTTTGGTCACTGCACATAAATCAGGAGAATAAGATGCAACACCGACCTTCAATCCTCACCAGCATTGTCGTTCTGTGTTGGTTTGCGGTATTCGACCATGAGTCCATCGCAGCCGACAATCCAGTCTCGATTTTCGCTAAACGCATTTCCGGTCATATTCATCCATCGATTTGCAAGACAACGCAAGGCACGTTGATCGTCGTCTTCAAAACTGGCAACGCGCTGAGTCGGTCGCGATCCAACGACGGCGGACAAACCTGGGAAGAACCCCTTGCAATTGCGACCACTTCCGAGAGACCGGAGGTGATTCGCAAAGTTCAAAAGTTCGAAGTCTATCCCGGCACGGCCGATACGCTGCCCGACGGCCGTGTGCTCGTCACCTGGAACTACATCGCGGACGACAAGGCAAACGACGGCTATTACGAACGAGCGCTTCTTTACACGTTGAGCGCAGACGACGGAAAGACCTGGAGCGACCAGCAATTGATCGGGCCGATCGATGGAAAGCACCTGGGTGCGGTGCGTCACAATGTGCTGCCTACAACCGCAGGTCATTGGCTGTTGCCTCTTCGTGTGGGAATGCCTCGAACGTTCGATCCCGAGACGGGCAACTTGCTGGCCTTTCCGCTGGCTGGGCCCGACGGCAAACAACACGAGTTCCAACAGATTATTCAAACCGCCAAGGGAACGTTGTTGGCGATGGGCCCGGTGCTGCTCCGTTCTACAGATCGAGCCGTAAGTTGGACGGATATCAAGACCTTTCCCGCGGCGGCAACCAGCCGCGACAATCTTGAAGGACGCCACCTAACCGCGCTTTCCGACGGCGGTGTGTTGGTGACGTGGGGCGTCGGGCACGGCAACAAAGGCCTGCGCTACAATTATTCGCCGGACGACGGACAGACCTGGAACGAAAAAACCATCACTTTGCTACCTAACACGGACGTGGCCGCGCGATATTATTCCGGCCGCACCGTGCAACTCGATGACGATCACATTGGCACGGTGTTCATGAACCGCGACGGCGTCCACTTTTTGAAGATCCCTCTGGGCCGCTTCACGAACTAAATCGCGTACTCTCAAGGATCGATCGTCCTGACAAGACCCACGATTCGAGGATTTGCTACGCCTTCTTGAGAATTGCTGAACATCGGTGATCAGCATAGCCGAATAATGCGTTAGAGACCCACCGGGCCGATCGTCAAGGGCTCCCTAGCGCACTCCAATCGGTATGGACCATGGAAGGTCTAGCCATGCCACGAGTATCCATCGTAATCCCGTTTCTTTCGTCCGACGATCCGTTGGAAGAAACTCTCGTTTCCGTCCTGTCAAACCGCCCGAAGGACAGCGAAGTCATCGTCGTTCATCGTGGACGCTACGACGATCCTTATGATCTTGCCGAGGAAGTACGGTTTGTGCACGCCGCGCCAACCGCCAGCATGACCGAAGCAGTGAATCGATCCTTTGCGATCGCCAAGGGAGACGTCATTCATCTGCTTGCTTGCGGCATGGAAGCGGACGACGGCTGGGTCGAACCCGCCATCGCGCATTTCGACGACGTGCGGGTTGGGATGGTGACACCATTACACACATCGGGAAACCATCTGGCATCCGCCGGCGTGAAAATGTCGGTCACTGGCCAGCGGATCGAATGCGGCACAGATTGCGTTTATCAATGCGGATTGCGGCCGTCATTGGACCCTTCCGGACCGACACATTCGGCCGCGTTCTATCGCCGATCGGCGATCCAAGCATGTGGCGGATTCAGCGAACGAGCGGGTGATGCAAATGCTGACCTGGACCTCGCATTGACGTTGCTGTCGCTGGGATTTGTGGGACGCTTTGAACCGGAATGCCGTGTTCGTGGCCCCGCGGTGAAGACCACGCCAGACAGTGCGTTTACAAATGGCCGCCATGCTCAGCAACTGGTGCTGCGACACACGGGCTGGTTGAAAACATTGACGCTGCATGCATGGGAGGTCGGGCTCGAGACCGCGAGCCGTTTTTGGATGCCCGCGACTTGGAGCAAGTTGATGGGAAGAGCGGCCGCGTGCTTGGACATCCGCTCGTATCGCAATGAGCCGCGAGAGTTGGCAGCGACGGAACCCGCGGAGCAATCCGCCTGGCATCGCGTCGAGTCGCCCCACTGCCATCAACCGTCAACGGCGAGCCACACGGCGGACAAACGCCAATCGGCGTGAACGCCCGGTTGCGGCGAGCTGTCTTGCCGACTAACCAACCATCGCCGCGGTGTCGATTTCGCGGACCGATGTTTTCACGGGATAGAAAAAATCGCAAATGGCTTCCAAACGGTCGCGGCTTTCATACAAACCGTCACCATCCAGTTTCTCGATCAGGCGCTGCAATTGGCTCTTGCCATTGGGCCAGCGTGTTTGCAGGATCGTTGCACAATCGTCAAGCAATTGATAGATGCGTGCCCGCGTGACGCCGTGCTTCCGCGACACAGTCCGAATCGATTCAGATGGGCCGCCAATCCCAAGACGACCTTGTGCCAAGTCCCTCACCATGTGTCCGGCGTCGATTTCGATTTGATTCAGCAGCGGCATGGCCAGACAACTTTCTATCTCTTGTTCGCTCAACATGTTTGAGTCTTCCACGGCCAGACTCAACCAATCATCAACACGAGCGATCAATCGCGGAACCAGACGCAATGCCAAAGCACCACCATCCTCAATCTTCGACAGCACTTCGTTCAATTGGCTAAACAGTTGCACCACAGCATCTACGCGCTTTTTGCCGTGTGTTTTCAGCGATCGGATGTCGGCCAGTGACTTCTCCAGATAGAAGTCCAGAGGCGTGTTCCAAATGACGGACGGCACCGATTGCAAGGAAGGCACCAAACGCCCGAGGCGTTCGTAGCCGAGCCCATGACCGCCGATGCGATTGCACCACTGCGACCACTGCGTTTCCGACACGCTGCTGCTGTCGAGTCGTTTGTTCCCGTTTGTCGAGCCGTTCGTTCCATCGTTTGTGGCCGTCTTGTTCTTGGGGCGATTCCGCAGCCCAAACGTATCGTCTTCAATGGCTCGCTCAAGCAGCATCACCAGCGATTCTATTTTCTTCTTGCCGATGCCGGGGGTCGCCAACAACTCGTCGAACGGTGTGTGCAGCAACTCGCGCAGCTTGTGTCCTAGCAAAACGAATGGCAACCGCCGATCGTTCGGCAAAGCCCAATAACCAAGCGGCTTTTCCAAGCGTTCCTCGTAGGTTTTTTGAAGCAACGTGCTCTGCGCGGCCTCGAACCGGCTCAAAAGTTGAAAGTCATCTGGTGAAAATGTTCTGTTGCTTCTCATATCTGTTCCTTTCAATCCCGCGATCATTCCCGTCGGGTGGTTCTGACGAATCTAGAACGCGAAAGTTCGCAATCAGTACTCAAAAATACATTGCCAACTCCATATCCACTGTTTGGAGAATCCATGACCTTTCGCAGTCGCTACACAACTTCAGCGGGCAAACGCTGATCGAGCGATGTGGTTGTAAAAAGATCAATCTGTTCCGGTAACTCTGTCACCACTCGACAAGAGATTTGAAAGAGTGCGTGTCAATGTGGTAAGAAAGTTGGGCGGGATATACATTTTCGCTTGCCACCTCTCGATGGTCAAGATACTTCTGCCACACCCAGAAGAATTCTCCTCGAAATTACCAAGCAAAGGAACAAAGAACGTTGATCAGTCGCGAGGTCCAAACAGCCCTTGCAACCCTTTTTTCAACTGATCCTCGATTAAATTCTCCACCGAGCCGCCAAGCATGCTCTTGCCCAAGTTTGTGAAGATTTGATTGTCGACAGATGGGCGGCTGAGCGTGCCGCGGATAGGAATTTCCAACGTCTGCCCTTTTAGACTTGCTAGCAGCTTGTTTCCGGCAACCCATTCGTCGCGAATGGGAATCTGTGCCGTCAGCGACAAGCTTTGATCAAGGCCGACGTAACCCTTGGTAACGATGGTGACTTCCCGGGAAATGATCTGCAGACCATCATGGTACACGCGCCCGTCCGACAACTGGTATTTGATTTTCTGTTCGGGCAACGTCAGCCACTCGCGCGAACTTCCGAGTTGCGACGGATCGAACCCGCGTCCCTTGGTCAGCGAAATCACTTGGCGAGCGATGGCTTCGATCTGTTGTCCCAACGGACCGGGGCCGACCTGGGCACCATGCACGTCGAGTGTTCCGCGCACGCTGCCGGTTGTCGGCGACATCAATGGAATCTTGGCACTTTCCAAATCCATCGAAAACTCGCCCTTCGCGACGGTTGCATCGGCCAACAGCGGCGCAACATACTTCAACCAGGCGTGACACATTTCCGGCGAAATCTGTACCCGGTCAACGACCCGGCCGCGCTCGGCGACCAACACC
>CAYFJO010000090.1:0-30556 GCA_964343305.1 uncultured Pirellulaceae bacterium
GTGAGCACAAAGAAAATACAGAATTACCAATCCAAGATGTGCGGAATGTGAGATGGCACACCGCGGGCTGGGTCAAGTCGACAAAGCAAACGAGCACTTGGAAAAACATGGCAAAGTCGGGATTCGTCCGATCGACCCGTTGGTGGACGCACTGCGCGAACAAACGCTGGGAGAACGCATTCACTTGATTCATGGGCGATCGGCCTTCAACGCAGCCAGATACAAGGAGGCCGTCGAGGCGTTCAAAAAAGCGGTGGCCGCCAATCCGAACAGCGCTCGCGCGCACGTCAATCTCGGCACGGCCCTGACGATGGTGGACGATGCGGCCGGCGCGGTTTCGCATTTCAAAACGGCTCTCGAGCATCAGGCGGATAATTTCGCGGCAAACTACAACCTCGGCATTCTCGCGATGGGCGAACATCTCTACGAAGAGGCGGTCGAATACTTGATCGCCGCGCTGAAGAAGAATCCAAAAGACGTGTTCGCCAACCGGCAGCTTGCCAAGGCGTTGGTCAGCGCGGGGCGTGAAGACGATGCGATTCCCCAATATGCTCGCGTTTTGAAAATGGCACCGGACGATGAATCTTCGACGCTGAGCCTGGCGAATCTGCTCAATCGAAAAGCACGCTACAAAGAAGCGATCGCCGTTCTGCAACTTGGTCTGGATGAGTTTCCCGATCGACCGCTGACCCTGGAAGCCATGGCAAAGATTTTGGCCACTTGCCCGGACGTGAAGTTTCGAAACGGCGAATTGGCCGTCGAACTGGCCCAAAGAGCACATGCCGCGTCGAATCGCTGGGAACATCTCGAGACGGTGGCCCTGGCGTTGGCCGAAGCGGGTCGCTGTGATGAAGCCGCCGAAGTACAGAAGAAGCTCATCGCCGAAGCAGAGCGAATCAAAAACACGGTGATCGCGACACGGCTCAAGGCCGGCCTCATGCGATACGAAAAAGGAAGTCCGTGCCGGCCCCCGATCGCGGAAGATACGGACATTCAGCAATCCGAGGAAAAGTCTAAGCCAGCAGGGGTGAACGAGTCGAAATTGGATGCAGCCAAGCAATGATCGAGGTGGCTCCGATTGAGTCGAACTTTACACAGCGATCCGTTACGATGGTGATGACTACCTGATGACAAGAACTTCCGCGCTGGAGAATAGCATGAAGGTCAATTCCTGCTTTTGTTTGCCGTGTCTCGTGGCACTGCTGTGTTGCACTGGGTGTTCTTCAGATGCTCCAGCCGAGGGCGATGGCGCTGGGCGTGGAGCCGTTGCTCTGAACGATCCATCTAAAGAGGCATCCACTTCAGCCGGTGGATCACAACAAACTGTACAAAAAGGTGCCACCAATCGCTCGGCGAACTCATCACCGATTGACCAGGATGCGGGCGATCCCGGCGACAAGAACGTTGCCGCTGCGTTCCCACAAGCAGCGAACAACTCCACAGAAAACAACTCCGACCCATTGGAAGAGGATCGCACCAAGTATCAAGATGATCCCAACGCTGAGCCGATCCCACCGGCAAAGGACGACCAAGAGGTTCAGCCAAAACTGGATAACGGACGCGATCGGTCCACTGCACGTCCGAACAATACACACGCAGCAAAGCCAAAGACGAACGAACCTCCCGAAAGAATCGATACAAAAACCAACAATCCGCCCGTCCGCACAACCGTCAAATCGGCGACAGAGTTGCCGGAGAAGTATCGTTCTCTGGATCAAGACAAAGACGGTCAACTCGGCGTGTACGAATGGCCGAAAGATAGGATTAGCGAGTTAAAGAAACTGGATCGGAATAACGACGGCTTTTTGACGCCATCCGAACTAGGCGGGGCCGATCAAAAAGTTGAAACAAAAAGCGATTCAGATGGAGACGACGCAGACGGCTAGTTTTCCATTAATGCCAATGAGAAAAGTTGCAATCGTTTAACGAAAGTAGAACCATGTTGGACAACCTCCAAAACACGAATGCGTCTTCTGCCATGACCGCGTGCGTCGTTTTGGCGCTGTCCTTTCCATTCGCCGAGGTCGCGGCACAGCAGCAGCCAGTGCTTTCGTTCGGCGTCCAACCAAAGAATGACAACCGAGACGCGGAGAATCAGGCGTCCGAAAACGAGATCTTGCTCTCGTTCAACTTTCGTTTTGCTCCCTGGACGGATGTTCTCAAGTTGTTCGCGGAGACGGCGGGTCTGACGTTGGATCTAAGAGACGAACCGCCGGAGACGTTCAGCTACTTTGACAAAGGCAAGTACACGCCGACCGAAGCACTCGACATTCTGAATGGCTACTTGCTGCCACGCGGATATGTACTGGTCCGCCGCGACAATTTCTTGGTTAGCCTGAATATCAACAAGGAAATCCCACCGAACGTGATTCCCGTCGTGCCCGTGGAAGAACTGGCGTCACGTGGCAAGAACACGCTGTTGAGTACCATCTTTGCGTTGCAGCACGGAGACAGTACACAGGTTGCGGCCGAAGTACGCGAGCTGCTCGGTCCCCAGGGCAAAGTGGTCGCACTCAAGGCCTCCAACTCGCTGATCGTCACGGACATTGGCAGCAACCTGCGTATGATTGACACGTTGTTCAAACAACAGCGGCACGCCCGTCTGCCGTCCGGGACCGGCGGGCAGGCATTTCGCGCCTTTGTGCTCAAGAACATCACGGCTGCCGAAGCGGAACGAACGATTCGCAAGCTGTTTGGATTGCCGGACGAACGCTCCTCTAGGAATTCGGCCGGAGGGGCCGTGCCTCCGGCAGCCGGTGTACCTCCGACACGAATGAAGTTAACCACCGATCCGCGAACCAATCGTTTGTTCGTTTCGACGGTGGCGGATGAAATGCGATTGGTCGAGCAGATGATCGAGGACCTCGATGTTCGCTCGGAAGCCGTTGACAGTTCCAACACTGGCTTTGAACGCAAAATAGAAGTGATCGTCCTTGGTCGCACAAGCGCCGGCCAAGTCGGCCAGGTTCTGGGTTCGCTCTCGCCTCGGATCCGCGTCAGCGTCACGGGCGAAAGTCCCCGACCGGCCGGATCGCCTGTCCCGCCGAAACGCGAACCACCGGGTGACGAACGCGGCCGCACCAAACCGAGGCCGAACCAAACTGACGAACCCAGCACGAGCGACAATCCCGCCGGCCGTCCCGCCGCCGCAAAACCGGATTGAGCATGCAAATTGATGAAGTTTTCTTAAGACGCGGGTTGATCGACCAGGATCAACTCCAGCAAGCCCGCGAGCAGTCTGGCAAGGAACGCCTTCACCGAGTCATCGCGGAATTGGGCTTGGCCAACGAAGATGAAATTCTCGCTGCACTGGCTGACGAGTTTGGCATGCGTGTGGTCGACCTGCACGACGCGTCCATCGACCCAAGTTTGCTGGCCGAGTTTCCCACGGCCGCCGTGTTTCGCCATGCGTTGTTGCCCATCGAGCGCAGCAACGGCCATGTGATTGTCGCCACAAACGATCCGTTTGATTTCGACGCCATTGAAGAATTCAAAGCACTCAGCCGCGGCCCGATTGAGGTTGTGCTGGGACGCGCCAGCGACATCGATCGTTTGATCAAAGAAAGTCTTGGCGTGGGTGGCGACACGATTCATGAACTCGTGGTGCAGCGCGGCGAAGAAACCGCCGGCGAATCGTGGCAGGACGACTTGCACCACGACCTCCACGACACCAACGAATTGGCGGAGATGGCTCAAGCCGCGTCGGTCGTGCGATTGGTCAACGAGTTGCTGACCGAGGCTCTGGACCACAGCGCCAGCGACATTCACGTCGAACCGCAGCAGCAAGGATTGATGATTCGCTTTCGCATCGACGGCATGCTGTGGGTGCAGCCGGTCCCGGCGGAGATCCACCAGTTTTTTGCTGCGATCGTGACACGATTGAAGATCATGGCGCGGTTGAACATTGCGGAAAAGCGATTGCCCCAGGACGGACGCATCAAATTGCGGCTGCGGGGGCGCGACATCGACGTCCGCGTCTCGATTATTCCCACGCTGTTTGGCGAAGGCGTCGTATTGCGGCTGCTGGATCAATCGCGAATGGTGTTCGATCTAAACAACATCGGAATGCCGGACGAAATCGCGACGATGTTTCGAAAACTCATTGCCAAACCACACGGCATTGTGCTGGTGACCGGTCCGACTGGCCACGGAAAGACAACGACGCTGTACAGCACGCTGAACGAAATCAAGAAACCGTCGCTGAAAATTGTCACCATCGAAGACCCCGTGGAGTATCACAGCGACGGGATCGCGCAAATCCAAGTGCAACCGAAAATCGGTCTGACATTTGCCAGCGGCTTGCGCAGCATTCTGCGTCATGATCCGGACGTGATCCTGGTGGGCGAAATTCGAGATCGCGAAACAGCGGAGATTGCGATCCAATCGGCGTTGACCGGCCACATGGTTTTCAGCACACTGCACAGCAACGACGCAGCCAGCAGTTTTACGCGGTTGGTCGACATGGGAGTCGAGCCGTATCTTGTCGCTAGCACAGTGGTCGGAGTCATGGCTCAGCGGTTGGTGCGAGTCTTATGCCCCGAATGCAAGGCGGACTACGAACCGAGTGCCGACGAGTTGCCAGACGATTTTCCCGCATCGCAGGGTCTGCGTTTGTGGAAACCCGTCGGATGCCGAAGTTGCCGGCAAACCGGGTTTTCGGGACGCACGGGAATCTACGAACTGCTTCCAACCGACGCCAACATGCAACGGCTATGTCACGATCAAGCGAGCGTGGCATCGATCCGGCAGTTCATCAAAGAGCAAGGGCTCACGACGCTGAGAAAATGCGGTTGGCAAAAGGTCGTCCTCGGCGAGACCGGCATGGACGAAATCCTGCGAGTGACGGAAGACGACCTGCTATAATACCGTGATTGGCGGAGACACTTGGAGCGACCATCATGCCAGCCTACCAATACGTAGCCTGCGAGTTGTCGGGCGAACAGGTGACGGGCGTGGTGACCGCCCCTAACGAACAGGAAGTCGTCACGTCGCTGACCGCGAAGGACTTGTATCCCGTTGAAATCCAGCAGGTCGAATCGACTTCGACGGAGGTTGGTGCCGGACGCAAAGTCGCTGCCCGATATCTCGCCGTTTTCTATTCGCAGTTGGCCGACCTTTTGCATTCCGGTGTGCCGCTGTTGCGTTCGCTGGAGTTGCTGGAGCGGCGGACAACGCAAGCGTCTCTGAAAGCAGTTGTCAGCGAAGTCAAAAGCCAGGTTGCCGACGGCAAGAGTCTCGCCGAATCCATGCGTCAACATCCGCAGGCCTTTTCAGAATTGGCGGTCAGCATGGTGCGGGCCGGCGAAGAAGGCGGCTTCTTGGAAGATGTCCTGAAGCGGATCGCCGTGTTTTCGGACCAGCAGCAGGAATTGAAAAGTCGTGTCATCGGTGCATCCGCTTACCCGTTATTCTTGGTCACGATGGGCACGATCATCGTCACGGTGATGTTGGTGTTTTTCGTTCCCAAGTTCGAGCCGATTTTTGACCGCATGAGCACTCGCGGCGAATTGCCCTGGGCCACCACGGCGCTGATGAGTTTCAGCAAAGTCCTCCAGGATTTTGGTGTCATTCTGTTGATGGCGATCATCGTTGGCATCGTGGTCGTCGTACGATACGTCCAGACAGACGCTGGCCGGCTGCTGTTCGATCGTCTGCGTCTTAGCGTTTACCAGGTCGGGCCGATCGCACGCGACCTTGGAATTGCTCGGTTTTGCCGAATTCTAGGAACGTTGCTGCAAAACGGCGTCCCCATTCTGCGGGCTTTGCGAATCGCCAAAGACGCAGCGGGAAATCGAGTACTGAGCGAGGCGATTGCCGCCGCTGCCGAGAACATTTCGACCGGCCGTTCGCTCGCCCAGCCGCTGGCCGATAGCGGCGAGTTTCCCGAAGAGATCGCGGAAATGATCGCCGTCGGCGAAGAAGCGAACAACTTGGAGCAAGTGTTAGTCGACATCGCCGACAATCTGGAGCGGCACGCCCAGCGAAATATTGAACTGTTGGTCCGTTTGCTGGAACCCGTTATGCTTCTGGTGATCGCCGGAATGATTCTGTTTGTCGTCGTCGGGTTGCTATTGCCGATATTTCAAAGTTCGGGTGTGCTTACATAAATGGGAGACGAAAGCCATGAATCATCGCAGCAGAAATCGTGCGGCGTTCACCTTGTTGGAAGTGTTGCTGGTGTTGGCCATTCTGGGTGTGCTCGCCGCGATGGTGGTTCCCGCTTTGTTGGGCCGCCAGAAAGCCGCCATGATTAAGACGACCAAAGCCAGCATTGAAGGGTTGGAAGGCGCACTGAAGATCTACGCCGTCGACAATGACGGTGAATATCCCGAGGGGACGGGAGAGCAAGTTTTTGGGCTGTTGCTCAATCCCGGGCTGGATCCCGACGGCAATGCAATTAGCCCCTACCTCGAAGAGATGCCCAAAGACGCCTGGGGCCAGTTGTTGAACTACGAATACCCCAACTCAAGAATTGCCAACGGTATCAAGCCCGCGATCTGGTCATCGGGGCCGAACAAGCGCAACGAAAGCGGTGCGGGCGATGACGTCAAGAACTGGCAATAGTGTAAGGTGCCGTGGCTTTACCTTGCTGGAAATGCTGCTGGTGTTGGCGGTGTTGGCGGCAATGACGGCCATTCTTTATCCGGCCGTCGATCGGCTGTATCGCACGAGCCGGTTTACTCAGGCCATGGAGCAACTGCGAGCCAAACTGTCTGCCACACGAGTTCGCGCGATTGACGACGGGCATGCTTACCAGTTTCGATTCGAGCCAGAAGGCCGGCGCATGGTGGTGGTTGCGTTCGGTCAACGGTCGGTGCCGCTGGAACGTGACGAGCGAAGATTTTCGCGCGACCAGCCAAGCGATGAAAGTTGGTACTATTTCGCAGAATTGCCGCAAGGTTTGCAGTTTCAATCGGCAGCGGCAACCGGCCAGCGACTTAGCCCACAGCAACTCCGTGCGTTGCCGGAAGCGCGAGAGCTGACCGCCGTTCGCTGGTCGACGCCAGTGTTGTTCTTTCCGGACGGATCTTCCCATGATGCCGCGATTCGTGTGACGGATGGAAGTGGTCGGTCAATCTTATTGAGCGTGCGTGGACTGACGGGTGCCGCGACGACGTCGCGAATTCAACGAGAAGCAAGACGATGAAGTCCCGCCAAAACCGCCGCCGTATTCGTCGTGGATTGACGCTATTCGAGTTACTGATCGCGCTGGCGATTTTCGTTAGCTCGCTTGCCGCGCTGGCACATCTGATCCACGCCGGGAGTCGATCGGCAATCCAGGCACGTCTGCGCACGCAGGCCATCATTCGCTGCGAATCCAAGTTGTCGGAATTGATTGCAGGCGTCGAACCGCTGCAAACGGCGTCGAACGTCGCTTTTCGCGACAACCCTGATTGGCACTGGAGTGTCAAGATCGAGCCGAGTTCGCTGCCCGAGCTGCTCGTGATTGAAACGACCGTCTCACACACGGGAAACAGCGCGCTGGCCAACACGTCGTTCTCGTTGCGACGATATACGCGCGATCCGCGTTTGTTCCAATCGCGAGCAGTGCGAACCGTCGTCCAAGATCGTCCACCCACGATTCGTAACACTCCGGAACCCGATTCAGGATCGGACTTGGACCAATGATCACACCAACGCGATCGAGCCATTCGCGCCGCGGCCACACGCTGTTCGAGCTTTTGTTGGCGCTCGGATTGAGTCTGGTGCTGTTGGTTGCCGTCTATTCGGCGCTGGATCTGCACTGGAAATACTCGGCTGCCGGCAAAGAAGAAATGGAACGGATGCAGTTGGCCCGTGCGGTGCTTGAAAAAGTGGCGCTCGACATCCGCCACGTAGCTTATCGCGACTCGGATGAGGCGATTGGCTTGGTTGGCACGGCAGATCGGCTGGTTCTACAAATCAACAAACGATCGCTCAACCAGATCTGGGCTTCCGCAAATCCCAATCCAACTCAGGCGGCAACGACCCAGGGCGTGCGCTTCGTATCGTGGTCCATCACCGATCACGGGCGTAGCAATTTGATCGAGGTGTCCCGCACGACTGACGGACTTGTTCGACGAGAGTTAGATCGATTCGTCCCAACGCCTCAACTAGCTCAATCCCAAAACGATGAAGAGCCCGAAACATTGTTGGCAGAAGAAGTCAAAGCAATCAAATTTCGTTACTTTGACGGCACCGATTGGCATGACACTTGGACCAGCAGCGAGATGCGACGATTACCAAGAGCGGTCGAAGTTGCCATCCGCTTCCGACCGATCGATTTTCAGTGGTCCAATCTGCAAACGGATCAATCCAGTGACGGCTTTCGGCAAGTGATCCTCGTGCCGTTATCTGAACCTGGGGTGGGAAATACCCAATGACGAAAGAAATCCGAAATCCGAATTGTGAAACACCAAGACCAGCATCAGCGTTTGTTGGCAATAGATTTTTCGGGCTTCGAGCTTCGTCATTCCTTCGTCATTGGGTGTTTCGACATTCGTCATTCACCCAACGGGTACTTCGTCATACGTCATTCCGCCGATCGCGAATACAAAGACAAGGCGGTGCCGTGCTACTCATCGTCCTGGTCGTCGTTGTCTTGTTGGCTTTAGGCGCTTACACGTTCAGCGAAACGATGATTTCCGAGTACGAAGCATCGACGATGTATGGCCGCGAAGTGCAAACCCGCGCGCTGGCCGATTCGGGAGTCGAATACGCCGCCACAGTTCTAGGACGACAGGCTGAAATGCCTTACGAGACGTTTTATGATCGGCCGGATCTGTTTCGCGGTGTCATCGTTCGTCCGTCCGATCGCAGTCGTGGGCGGGGACGTTTTAGCATTGTGACGTCGGTGGAAAGCGATGTTCAAGCACGGTCGTTGCGTTTCGGCTTCGTCAACGAGTCGGCGAAGTTGAACTTGAACACCATCTCTGTGTGGCAGCGCGACGACAAATTGGACGATGACCAGTCTCGCAACTTTCTGTTGCACTTGCCCGGCATGAGTTATGAAATCGCCGACGCGATTCTAGATTGGCTGGACGATGACGAACTGCCCCGCCGCTATGGCGCGGAAAGCGAATACTATCAAAGACTGGACTCGCCTTATTTCGCGGGCAATGGACCATTGCAATCGCTGGATGAATTGTTGCTCGTGCGCGGTGCGACGCCGGGTTTGCTGTACGGCGAAGATTTGAATTGCAACGGATTGCTCGAACCGGGCGAAGATGACGGTGACGGAGTTCTTCGCCGCGGATGGGAGACGCGATTGACGCTTTTCAGCCGCGAGGCAAACCGCCGATCGGATGGCCGGCCAAAGATCAACTTGAATCAGCCGTCCATCGACAAACTGATCGACGAAGTGTCCAACGAGTTTGGGGACGACGTGGCCGCATTCATTGCAGCAGTGCGGCTTGAGTCACAAGATGAGGCAGCCGCGGTCCAACCTGATGCGAATCAAATCGATCCCGACGTACCCATTGAAGGAAAGAGCCGCATCAAGTCGGTCTACGATCTGATCGACGTTGAAGTGGCGGCCAGTGAGTCCAACGGCCCCGCAATGAGGAGCCCGTTCTCCTCGGACTCAAGTCGCTTAAAGCAATACTTGCCGCGATTGCTCGACGTGCTCAGCCCGCACGGTCGCCCGTTCATTGCTGGTCGCGTCAACATCAACACCGCTCCGCGCGAAGTGCTGTTGGGAATTCCGGGGATGACCGAATCGCTGGCCGATGCAATCGTTGCCCGCCAGGCCAGATTGTCGACCGGCGAACCATCGGCGGCCGTGCTGGCAAGTCACGCGACGACCGCGTGGCTATTGCTCGAGGAGTTGGTCGACCTGGCCCAGATGCGGCAACTCGACCGCTACATCACGGGCCGTGGTGACGTGTACCGCGTGCAAAGCTTGGGATACTATGATGCTGGCGGCCCGTTTACGCGGCTGGAGTCGGTGATCGATGCGTCGGTCCGGCCGCCAAAAGTTGTGTTGCTGCGAGACCTGACCGAATTCGGTCGGGGATATCACTTTCCGATAGCCGATGAATAGACCATGAGCGACTATGTTGCGTTGCAATGGACCGATGCTCGAATGATTGGCTTGGAAGCGGAGCTTGCCGACGATGAATTTGTCGTCGAGCGGAGCTTCGTTGTGCCGATGCGTGACGACGTGGAGTTTTCTCAAGATCCGGTTGGCGACGGCCAATGGCTTGCAACGCAACTCCAGCAGCACGAGGTCCGATCTCACCAGGTGTTGATCTCGTTGCCGCGCGAGCTGGTCACGGTTCGGCGTCTGGACGTTCCCGCCGCGGCCGACGAATTGTTGCCCGGGATCGTGCGATATCAAGCCGGCATGCATTCCAGTTTGCCGCTGGACCAACTGATCCTCGACTTCGTGCCCATGCACCAAGACGCCGAAACGACAGGCCGAAGCGTGCTGCTGGCGACCGTCGATCAACAGTTGATTCATCGGCTGACGGAGACGATGGCAACCGCGGGGTTGGAAGTGACGGCCATCGGGATCTCGTCGTTTGCCATGCTAGAAGTTGTCGCCCGGATCGAAAAACAACGAGGGTGGGATTCCAACGACACCAGCTTCGTCGTGTTGCGTGACGGGCAGACTGTTGAGATCGCGCTGATGCGGCAACGGGATTGTTTGTTCTGCCGCGACATTCACCTGGCCGGCGATGATCCACAACAAAACAATCGCCTGCTCCTCGGCGAAATCAGCCGGGCGCTCGTGGCGCTGGAGCCACTCCTGGGCGAGTCCCTTCTCAAGCGTGTGTGGCTGATCGGCGACGCATCGAACCACGCGGAAGTCGAACCACAATTGGCACAGCGGCTCGATGTTCCGGTCCACTTGATTTCGGATGGCGGCGAATTGCCTGCTTGGTTTGACCGCCGGGATGCCGACATCGAATTCGCGTCGTTGGCTGGGCCAATCGGGATGGTCCTGAGTTGCGGAGATCGGCTCGTTCGGGAGACGATTGACTTCGCTCGGCCGCGAAGACCCGTGGTTCGGCCCAGTCGAATGAAGCGGCTGCTCGCGCCCTTCGCCGTGGCGTTGCTTGTGTTCGTCGCGCTGAGTTGGGCAGGTTTTCGTTACTATCTCGGCGTGCTCGATCAACGCATTGCGAACAAACGAATCGAAGAAGAAAAACTGGACGCCCAGTTGCAACAAGGGCAACCCGTTCTCGAATCGGTGGGTGCCATTCGCAAGTGGAGGAAGCGCAACGTGAATTGGCTGCGGCAAATGCAGGTCGTGAACGATGCCATGCCGGACACCGAGCGAGCCTATCTGGAGTCGTGGATGTTTCAATCCGCGTCGGCACAACGCCCGCCGCGTTTGCAGGCGTTGGGACGAGCCCGCGAGCAAGACGACGTTCAAAAGCTGAATCAGCAGGTGGCCGAGCAGCCCGGTTTTCAGCTTCAGCCCAAGGGAATTCAAGACGGCCCCAGCTTCGAGGCGTACCCGATTCGATTCGACCTGGACGTGGATCTGACGTTGGAAAGATGACCATGCAACGACGCGAAAGAATTCTGGCCATCATCTTGTTGGGTGCTGTCGTTTTGTGGCAAGGCGGACCTTTGATCTCCAGAACGATTCTCGATCCAATGGACTTTCGTCAAGCGGATCTGGAGTCGGTCGAACAAGCCGTTAAGTTCAAACAGCAAGCGGCGGTCCGTTTGGCTCGATCCGAACAACAACTTCGAACGTGGCAGCAACGCAGCTTGCCGCCTGATCCGTTGGTGGCTCAGCGACTGTATCAACAGTGGCTACGCGACTTGGCCAAAGAAGCGGGTTTTGCGGAGTTGAAGGTCGATCCTGAACGCCGCACGCCCAAAGACGAAGGACACTCGTTGATCGAAGTTTCGGTGGCTGGCGAAGCAACGTTGGATCAGATTTGTTTGTTCTTGTTTCGTTTCTACCGCACGGATTTGTTACACCGCGTGACAACGATGGATCTTCACGCCACGGACAATAAGAACAATCCGCTGATCAAAGTTTCGCTCACCGCACAAGGACTTGCAATTGCTGGAGCACCGGCGCGGACTCACCTTTTCCCCCAATCAACGCTTGCCGTCTCCCTCAACGCTAGCGACAATTCACTGGTCATGACGAGTCCGCTTGAACTCTACAAGGATGCGACCTTTGTGGCGCGAGCTGGGACGGAATACATGACTGTCGTTGACGTCACTGAACACCGATTGCAAGTCGATCGAGCCGCCGAAGGCTCGTTGGCTGTTGATCATCAAGGCGGAGACCTCGTGGAGTTCATTCCAATCAACGTACAAGCTCAGCAAACAACGCTTGCCGCATATCGGGCGATGATTGAGCAGAACCCCTTTGTCATTCCGACACCGAAGAATGTCACGCCAGTCGTTAAAGCAGATGACAAAGTAGAAGAGCCCATGCTAGATGCCGCCGAGTTTACTTACTTGATCGGCACGATTTCGAACGGCAGCACGGGCAAGGCCCTGCTTTTCGATCGCCTGAACAACCAACGACTCGTCGTTCCGACGGGACAAGCCTTTACGATGGCATCGCTGCAAGCCAAGATCGTCAGCGTGCATTTGGATCACATTGTATTGCGCGATGGCGAAATGGATTGGCGTCTCAACGTCGGCGACAATCTGCGGTCGATGGAAGAAGTGAAGAGGAGAGGAGGGGAAGAGGAGAGGAGGTGAGGAGAACTCGCTCTCATCCTCCCCTTCTTTCCTAAACGGAGTCACGAAGTGTCAGGTGGAGCCAAGCGACGTCGTGCCAACATCCGAACTTTCTGCCGACTCGTGGGAATACGCCGATGGACTTGAAGCCTAAACTTTGATGAAAACCAACGCTTGCTTCGTTGGGCAGCGTGATGCCGGCGTAGGCGTTGGCGAACCCCCGCTCGCTTAGCTTCGTCAGGAGTTGGGTGTACAACGCACGTGCGATGCCCTGACGATGGTAATCTTCATGAACGTATACGGAAGTCTCAACCGAGTGCCGATAGGCTTCCCGGGCACGATGGGTGGAACCATAGGCGTAGCCAACCGGCTCACCGCTGACTTCGGCAACAAGCCACTCCCATCCCTGCACGGCCTTGGCGATGCGCTGTGAAAAATCGCTGACCGTGGGCACTTCAATTTCAAACGAAATCGCAGTCGTATCGACGAACGGCCGATAGATTTCCAGCAGAGCCGCCGCGTCCCCATCGGTGGCTGGACGGATCAAAGTTGTAGCTGACATGATTTGCAACCTAACGAATCGCGAGTCAATTCGCGAGATCCCGTGTACCACTTTTGAAACGTGGCGATTTGCCCGTGTAGTTGACCTCGGCGTTGGGACGTTCGCGGCTGGCAACCCAATCAAAGAGATATCGAACCAGGTCTGTTTCGACCTTCTGGCGGACGTCTTGCCAATTCTTTTGACCAGGTAAAACTTCGACACATTGGATGAGATGGACGCCGAACGAAGTCTTGATCGGTTGGCTGATTTCGTTCTTGTCCAAGTCGAACGCGGTTCGTGAAAAGGTTTCCGGCATCGGCTGGTGACGCGAGATGAGCCCGATGTCGCCACCCGTTGCGCCGCTGGGCGAATCGGAATGCGTCTTGGCCGCGGACGCAAAGTCCGTTTTCTTGGCTGTAATTTCACCACGAATTCTCTCGGCTTTGGCCAGCGCGGCGTCCCAGGTTGCTTGATCGTCAGCCGGTTTGACTTTGATTAGGATTTGAGAGACCCGTAACTGAGTGCCGTCAAACTGCTTGCGATTACGTTCGAAGTGCAATTGGATATTCTTGTCCGTCACGAAGTGCTCCAGGTAGCGTTTCCAACCATGCTGCCACTCGAGCGCGCGGCGGAATTCTTGTGGCGAAAGCCCCCCGCGTTTGAGAAATTCTTCTAGCGTCAGTGCCTGCTGCTTGAGCCGATCGCGAGCCTGTGCGATGGCCAACGAGATCTCCTGGTCCGTGGCTGCTGCTTTCTTTTTCGCCAAGTATCGCAGGATCAATCGCCGGCTGATCAAACGCTCGAGAGCTTCTGCTTGCAAGATGCGACGCGATTGGGCTTGGATGTCCCGCCCTTTCACGACCTTCTCCACTTCTCGGTCGACTTCAGAAACATAAACCACGTCGTTGCCAATCGTCGCGGCCACGTCGCCGGGCGATTGGTTTGGCTGGGCAAACAACGGTGCAGCACCGGCGGCTGCCAACATCCAAAGGTAAATCTTCCAATACATCAGGGCAGCTCGATGTCCTTGAGTTCGAAGTCAAACGTTGATTTGACGATCGCCGTCGGCGTCTTGTACACGAATTTATACCCCTTGGGTTGCTCGTCCAGCGGAAACAGGTACTTCATGCCAATCTCGTCGTTCGCTTGGAGATACGATTCGTAGTTCGGGTCTCCAACGGTTTTGCCGTCCGGCGTGACGAGGTAACACTCGTTGTTGCGGATCCAACTGACCAGGTGCGACTGAAAAGCCTCGTCGACATCCGTAACCCGAATGCGAATGCGAAATTCGTAAACGTCTTCGTTTTTGAAAACGCGGTCGAATGTCAATGTCAGGCCGCCGCGTTTCTTTTGTGTGTCACGCAGTTTCATGACGTTGGCAAACTCAAAAACCTCTTGGCGACCCGGCACGAGTGCATTCAGCGTTCCTTTGACGGATGCGATCTTCTTGGAGCTGCGATCGGGCAATACGAACGGAATCACAAAGTCGGTCATCGGCATCTCGGCCTGGACGATAGCGCCCAGTTCGCTTCGGTTGTCGTCCAACGGAAGGCTTTTTCCGTTTTCGTCCAGGGCGGTGAACTGATTGACCGGCATGACGAGTGAAATCGGCACGGTCCGCGGTTCCCAAGCCACTTCGACGTTGAGCCGCATGGAGTTGACGGACGGATTTCGCAAATCCCGAACGGCGCTGGCTTGCGTTGCTTCGAATCGAAAGATGCCGCTATAGGCCGCACGCTCGCTTCGGTCGACTGCGTTTTCGTCCCGCGACATCAGGGACAGCATGTTTGCAATTCCGCCGTATTGATTGATCGACTGTTCGCCCTGATCGAGGAGGACGTCGAGTGCTTGCCAAAACGGCGTTTCCTTAAAGTCGACCTTGACGTCGCCGCCTCTCAATCCGTCCACGGAAATCTTGTTGCCGGTTTGCTTTTGCACAGCCGACAGCGCCTCGGCCAGCGACATCGTGCCCTGCAATGTGACATGCGACGCGGTGGTCGCGGATGCGGCGGCCAGTTTTTCCAATGCGCTGCGAATTCGTGACAGACGCTGTTTGACTTCGGCGGACGTTTTGTTGGTGACCTCCGGCAAGTGATCGAGAACCTTGATGCCCAGAGCGATCAACTCCTTCTCGGCTGCCACACGATTGGACAGCAGATCGTCGTCTAGTTGTTGAACCAATGCCGCAACCTCGTCCGTGAACTCAGACGCTTCTTTCGATGCCTCAATCTGAGTTACGAGCAAAGAACTAACGATGAAGAAGGACTGAAGCACGGTTGTCTCCTTTTGGCGGCTGCCTCTGGTTGATTCCGGTTCATTTTATGCCCGGATGGCCGTTTCTTCCACAACATTCGGCAAATTCACTGGGAACGGCACCATCGTAGGCGTTCGTAACCTAGGTTTTCATAAAGGTCTCTTTTCGCTCTTCCCACAGGCAGGTGGATCATCGGCATGGTTCGCATCGTTACTTTCTTCGTCGTTTGGCTGTCGTTCAGTTTGTACGCCGCGGCCCAGCAGAATGTCACCATCCAGGTGCAATTGGGCGGGCAACGCGTCGAAGGAACGCCGCTGGCCTGGTCGTCGAGCCGTGTTCATTTGTTGCTGCGAGACGGTCGCATTTGGGATTTTTCGCCTACGGATGCGAAAGGTTTTCAGCAAGTCTCGTCGTCGTTTCGCAGCTACACTCAGTCGGACATGCGAGGCCAACTATTGACTGAATTTGGCCGGCGGTTTGAAGTTTCCGGAACGGGGCAGTTTCTGGTCGTGCATCCGGTTGGGTTGCGTGACAAATGGGCGCGGCGGTTCGAAGAACTCTATCGATCGTTCCGCCACTATTTCACCGTGCGTGGGCTTCGGCCGCAAACACCGCCGTTTCCTTTTGTGGCAGTGGTGTTTCATGATCAGGTTGAGTTTCTTAAATACTCGGCCAGCCAAGGCGTGAATGTTGATCGCGGCGTGCTGGGATACTATTCGCCGAAAACGAATCGCGTTTTGATCTATGATCAAGATGTGGGAAGCGGCGGCGACAATCAATGGCAGAAAAACGGTGCCATCATCATCCACGAAGCGTCTCATCAGTCGGCGTTCAACACGGGCATCCACAACCGATTCGCGCCACCACCAAGATGGGTCGCCGAGGGGCTGGGAACGATGTTCGAAGCACGCGGCGTTTGGGACTCGCGGAACCACGCTTCGCAAAGCGACCGCATCAATCGCGGTTGGTTCGAGAACTTCACTCGACATCAAGTCACGAACCGTCGCAAAGGATCGCTCGCCGAACTCATTTCGTCGGATCGCACGTTCCAGACGAATCCGACGGCGGCGTATGCACAGAGTTGGGCGTTGACGTTCTATCTCGCCGAGCGGGAGCCCCAAAAGTACTTTCAATATCTGGCCAAGACCGGCCAGCGAGAGGCGTTCACTCCCTACCGCTCGACAGAGCGACTAGCGGATTTTACGTCCGTCTTTGGCAGCAATCTCGATATGCTGGACACCCGCCTGGTGCGGTTTATGCAGCAACTCAAATGAGCGTCACACCGTTAGCTCGGCGTAGTTAAACTCATCAACGGGCTCAAGCTGGTCCAACCAAAACGCCTCGTCATCACGCCGACAGATCATGAACCGGCCCACGTCCCGGACGTCTTTTGCCTGATGATACCGCAAATAGATGTGGTTCTCGTCGATGGCCAGGATCTCAACCTTGCCACTTTCGTGTGACATGCAGTATCGCGCCCGTCGAGCCAGCCCGGAACCTTGAGCCAGCGCATCTTGGAAGATTTGCCAACCCTGCACGATGGGCACTTCGTACGGCTCGTTGCCGGCGGTCGGACGACCTTGGAAAAGATAATACGGCGGACAACCGATGTACGACAGCTTGGAATACATTTCGGCAAGGATTTCCGCGTCGTCATTGATGCCACGAATCATCGGACATTGATTGGCACAGATCACGCCGTTGCGAAGAGCCGCGTCGATGCCTTCGATGGCCACCTGGGTCAATTCTCGTGGATGGTCAAAATGAGCCATCAGGTAGATCCGTTTCGTCGGCGTCGAAAACTCACGGAACGTCGCCAGCAACTCGTCGTCCGTCAAGATGCGATAGGGATCGAAGGCCGGTATCTTGGAACCCAGCCGGATGATTCGGACATGCGGGATCTCACGCAACTGAGTGAAAATCTCTCGCAACCGCCGAGTGCTCATCAGCAGCGGATCGCCGCCGGTCAACAACACGTTGGTGATCTCCTTGTGCTCGGAGATATACCGCAGCCCCTCGCTGATGTCGTTCGTCACCTCGTCGTTGTCATTCATAAACAACCGCTTGCGGAAGCAATAGCGGCAATACGCACCACACACCTCGTTACACAACAACAAAACGGTGTCATGATATTTGTGCTGCACGCCGCGGGCCACCGTCACGGCCTCTTCATCGCTGGCGTCCAACTTGCCCCAGTCGCTGAGTTCTTCTTCACGGGGAATGATCAGTTGCCGAATCGGATCATCGGGATCGTCCCAATCGATCAAGTTCAGATAATACTCGTTGGCTCGAAAAACGTATTCCTGTGAAACGGGCCTCAGGCGTTCCCGTTCGTCCGGGGACAGCCCTTCGATCTGATTGAGATCTTTGACATATTTGACGCGCTTCCGTATCGCTTTGCCATTACCATTGCCGTTCGTTGATGGGGATTGTGTCGACACTGTCTCCGCCTTTCTCTCAATTGTTCTGATCAAAGTCCTCGTTTGAGCGAAGGGAAGCTCGCCAAACGATGTCTGCCTCGGACGCCAAATGGTCGACCGGAGCGGGGACTTTGGCCGCTGGACAAGAGTATGCGGTCTTACTGATTCGCTTTCGTTTGTCTAAATGCCGTTTTAACGGGTTGAATTGCGAAGTCAACAGGACAGATGTACGAGCATTAATGTGATTATCGCCGGTTTAGGCGTCGACTAGAAACATCTTCGGCGAATGCAATCGCAAGAACCTTCGGTGATGCCAAAAGATACGGAGATTGGATTTTCCGTAACGTTGGAGAATGAAAAACGTGGAGAACGGCCGAAATGCAATCAACTTAAACGTTGCAAACCTCGCCATTTACCTATATTAAACAGAGCGTGGCCAGCGGGCTTCATGAATTTTGATGCCAACAACGTTCGGGATCCGCAGTCCAGCAACGAGTCAATCCAGACCAACATCCACGTCCATCACTTCGATGTGTTAAGGCCTCCCTTTGGTTTGATCGAGGATCACTTGGTTCCAATCTGGCGCGACCAGCAGACCAGTTGTATCGCCCGTGCTACAAATGACATCCGCTGTCCCGTCGCCAGCCCCCACTTACAGCGGTCGCACGAGATCTGACCATCGAAAGCGAAGTGCCATCAGGGGTTGGCTGTATTCTGGCGGGCTTCAACTACTGATGTCTTCCCGGACTTCAGAAGTTGGCATTCCCGTGACAGCACGGCATGATGTCGCGTTTCACTTGACGAATCTGCCCGGATTTTCTATTTTTCTCCCCTCTTCACTGCTGGTTAGTTAGAATGGGCCTTTTGTTTTCAAGACGACTAAGGCTTCTCCCATGCCGCGTTGGCTGACTTTGATTACCATTTCGGTCCTTCTATCACCTCCTGTGTTGGCGCGAGATATCTATGTGAACAACCTTGGTGGCGATGATTCGTTTGATGGCAGCGCGCCGCAATCGCGCGGTCAAAGATCGGGCCCGTGCCGGTCGATCGGACGAGCACTTCGTTTGGCCACGAAAGGCGACCGCGTGATTGTAGCGAACACCGGCGAGGCGTATCACGAGTCCATCACCCTGCAAGGCGGGCGGCACAGCGGTTATGCAAGCAAGTCTTTCGAAGTGCTGGGGAACGGGGCTATCCTTGATGGTTCGCAACCGGTTCCCGCGGACGCTTGGGAGCATGTCAAGGACGAGTTGTTCCGTTTCGAACCGAAGCTGAAAAGTTTTCAGCAGTTGTTCATCGACGACCTGCCTGTCGAACGGCTGCGAATTCCAGCCGATGGCAAGATGCCCAAGTTGGAGCCTTTGCAGTGGTGTTTGTTTCAACGCTACATTTACTTTCACGTCGAAAGAGGTTTGCTGCCGCAAGATTACAACATCACTTACGCCGGCCACCCGGTGGGAATCACGTTGTACGAAGTGCGGAACGTCGTGATCCGAGACGTGACAGTGCAGGGCTTTCAGCTCGACGGCATCAACGCCCATGACAACGCGATGAGCGCGACGATCGTTGGTTGCATTTGTCGGGGCAACGGCCGCAGCGGCATTTCGGTCGGTGGTGCATCGCGTGTCCGGCTGCAATCATGCCTAGTGGGAAACAACGGCGACGCCCAAGTGCGAACCGAGGGCTATTCGAAAACATGGATCGTCGACTGCGACCTGCTGGACAACACCGCACCGAAGATCGTTCGCGAAGCCGGTCGTGTCTTTGTGGAGAAAACGGCCGCCGCCGATCCTGGCACGGATTAAGTTCGCCGGACGATTCTCGTTAGAAACTGGTCTCAGTACCTGAAACACGGCGAACTACCAAATAACTCTCTGTTCGTACCTCAACAGGACATTAAATATGCCGGCTACGCTGGACGAGATCTCAAAGCCACGACCAAATCTAACAATCAAACGACGTACATCACTTGGCGGCTGTTGTTGATCAAGGACCGACTGTATCAAATCGGCTGTGTCGGAGTGGGCAAGGAAGTGCCGATGGACACGGTCGACCAGATCCGGGCGTCATTTAGACTGCTGCGATAAATTTGAATGAAACGCAGGGTGCGTACAGCAAGCCTTTGGCGATGGTGCCTTGCACACGGCAGCGGTTTCCCATTTCCAAACATTTCCCCCCAATCTAAGTTGGCTTCCGGAACACACCGCAAGGGATGGGCCGTGCTTCACACATCCTACGTAATGTTTCCGCGCCTCAGTATCCGCGCTTGCCCCACGCGTCGATTTGGCGGCGGATCTCTTCGAAGGAAAGTGCCCGTTGAGGGATGATTTCGGTTTGAACCGGATTGTCGATGCCGCGCACTATGCAGATGACGTCTTCCACTTCGTCTTCCAGGGCAATCAGCCAAGCGGGGACGTCCAGCCCAACACCGGTTGGATCGCGCGTCAAGACATTGGTCTCCTCTTGAAGCAACGCGAACTCGTTGGGAGGTTTTTCATTGGACGCACCGCGAATGGCGGGTTCGATCAACGCGCGAATTCGGTCAATGTGCATCGGGCGAATGAATCGTTCGCCGATACGGTCCGCCACGGTGGGCATGCTCATCGCATATTTCTTTTGCAACTCCGTCAGCCGCAGCAAGTATTTTGTGGCTTCTTCACCGATGCGTTCGGTCAGCGTCCGCCGCCATCTGCGCGCGGCATTGGCATGCCCGCGGCGGACAAGGATTTCATGGGCCCAAACCACCGGCTTCAAATTCCAGGCAACGCGGTCGTAGTCCGTCCGCAGCCGCAGAAAATCCAACAACATGTAGAGCAACTCACCTCGATCCGACTGAGTCGTAGTGCTGTTGTAATCGCGATACTCGCCGTAGTTTTCGACGATCGCCTCGAGCACCAACGTCAGATTCTCGACGGTCTCGTGCCGATCGACTTCATGGGAATCCAATGCCTCCAAGAGCTTGCTTAACGATTCCTCGTAAACTTCTTCTTCCGCCTGACTCAGCCAGAGGTCGACGCCTTGGTGCAAGATGGCTCGCAAATTGCCGAGATTGAAAAATCGTTGCGTGAACAGCTCTTGCCCGAATTGCTGAATGAACTCGACCAAGCCATCCCAGGGCTCGGCATCTTTGGCTTTTTCCAGCACGGAAAGCCTGAGCGTTCGGCTGTGCGCCAGCCAACTGATCAGCAAAGACTCCGTGGCGCTTTCCAAGCAATCCACCAAGTTTTCGGTCGCTTTCGCTTTCTTTTTCGACTTCTTGTCTCCGCCGCTCCACTGTTGGGCCGAGTCGACCAGGCACTCGACGAGCGACTTGTAACCGATTTTGAAAAGCTCGTCGAACTCGGTCACGGCACCGATGCCTACCGGATGATCGCGCTCCATTTCGCGGGCCGTTTCCAGCAACTTGCGCGTTTCGGTCAACAAGCCGAGCCGAGGCAACCAACCGAGCAGATCTTGGATTGCTTGCTGCCGCACGCGCGTGGCCACGATTTTGCGCGGATCGCCGCCTCGATTCAGCGGCACATACAGCAACGGCTGTTCGCTCAACGCTTGAAGCAAATCGGGCCAATGCAGCCGCACAGCGTTGATGTCACCTCGCATCATCGCGGCACAAACTTCGACAACCTGCAATTGGTCCTCGTCGCGTTCCGGCGATTGAAAGGCTTCCCCGACGGTCACCGGATACGCAGTTGCGGCCGCCAACAAATGCCGCACGGCCGCCGACGCTTCGACACACGTGGTGACGACCCGATCGAGCAACGATTCTTTGGCGACGCGTCGCCGGTCGTACTCGATCATCGAATCATGATCGCCCGACGGAGTGGGAATCGGATGGTCCGACACGGCATCGAGCAAATCCAGCAGGTCGCGATGGTTCCGTGCCGCGTCCGCAATCCAGTGACGAAACGCTTGCTCGAAATCCACTTGTTCTTCGGTCGCTTCCGCTTTGCTGAACACGACGAATGGGCCGGTGGCGACGAACGTCCAAAGCCGGGACATGGTCGTCAAAAACGCAAGCCGGTCGGCGATGCGGCGGGACTCGAGTTCCAATTCGTCGTCGCTAGAAGAGTCGTAGTCAAAGATCTCTCCTTCAACGCCATCGTCGGTGCTGTCACGATAGACGACATCTTCGTAGGCGGCTCCGTAGAGGTCTTCGTCGTTTTCGTCCTCTTCCACCATGCCGGCGGTGGGCTGGTCGCTGCCCTTCGGTCGCGTGCCGTTAAGCTCGAAATGGGGTGTCCGCCAATACTCTTCCGCGTTGGCTTCCAAATAGTCGAACAACTTCTTGGCCAACTTCCAACCGCTGGGCAGGTCCACCGAGTCGTCTTCCTTGTCGGCGCAAACGTTGTGCCACCGAATGAGCCAGATTTCGACCAAGTGATGGAACGAACGATCGCCTTGCTCCAATCCGATTCGATCGGCTTGGCTCAGCCAATGCATCAACAGCGCCATCGACGCCACGAAGTCTCCTCGATCGAGCAACGCTTCGACGACCAGGGCGTACGCCGTCGGGCTGTCGAACATCTCCGCGTGAGGTGCCCAAAAGCCAACGTCTCCGGTCGCGGCTCCACCTTTGTGCCAAAGATTGAGCGCCTCGGCCACGTGCTCGGCCGCGCGATAAACATCCAACGCGTCGGACGCTTCGACCGCGCCAACTTCGTGAACCGCGTACTTGCGCCACCAGTCCGTTAGTTCGCGAAATTGGACGCTGATCTTTTCGCACAACGGCCGGTCGTCCACCGCCGCCGCCTCGCTCCACGCCTGGCTGTAAAATGCAAAGATGCGTTCCATCAAGTCGATCAATTCGTCGGCCCGATGATCGTGAATGCTGTTTTCCAGAGCCGGGAACAAGCTGAACTGGGCGTCGAACCCCAAGATGTTCCAGGGATCGATCATCGCACCGCAGTGGATCGCACGCTTGACATGGGAAACCGCTTCGACGAGCAACTCCGCGGATGCTTCCAACTCGCCACGTTCCAAAGCCGCGTTGCCGTCCAGCAGACAGGCGTCAATGCGGCACTGCATGCGTGCGGAAGCAGTGGGCACCACGTTGGCCTGCTCGACCGCGGCCTCGGCATAGCCCATTCGCGCGAAAATCATGGCCAGGTGGACGTGCTCGAGTTGCGACGCACGACGCCGAGCAAGCTGGGCGTTGAGGTGTTGACGCGCACCGCCGAAAGGTTGCCGCTTTTTCGCCGCTTCCTCTTCCAACCGCTGGCGGAAGCCGCCGTCCATGCGATCGAACAACTGGATGTAGAACTCGTCGCGATAAGCTGCAATGTCGGGCAGCAGCGACGTCAACGTGACGGTGGAATCATGCGTCTCTGGGCCACTGCCACTGATGCCCGACGCCATCAGCATCGTCCCGGCCAACACGGCAGCGGCTTCAAACAACAGCTCGTCATGGGGGATCTCGGGCGGCGGGTTTTCAACTCGGTCCATCAAGGCGTCGAATGTCACTTGCTGGATGATGAAGCGCGTGTAGAAGCCGCGATTGTCGATTTTGTGAGGGTCCCATTGGCCGAAGTGATAGTTGGGACGCTTGTTCGCGGGATGATTGAAATCGTACGCACGGGGATCGATCGCAAGCTCCTGCAAATTCTCCGGCAAAAAACAAGCCGCTCGAAGAACCGACGGCGCGGTATCTTCGATCAACTCCAGCGCTCGAGTGACCACTTCTTGATGTAGTCCGTCGGCAACCCCCGCGTCGCGTATGTAGATCGGAATTGGGCGCACCCACTCGTGTGCGTAGGGTTCGACCTTGCGATTTTCCAACACCGCGACCGGCCGATAGCCGATGTAGTCGTTCAGCGTGGTGATCGTGCTGCCGACAATGCGATCCGTTTCATCCCACGGCTGCCCCTGATTTAAAACCGCTTCGCAAATCCGCCCGACCAAAAACGGGCTAAACAAAAACCCCGCCGGTTGATGAAACAGTTGGTCGGGATGAAACTCCAGGTAGGCAGTGGGGACGCGATGGAATGCCAGATCAACCACGGCGGTAGCCTGCTCGGCGTTTTCGAAAGTCGTCGAGTTAGCCTGCAAGTCCGACAATCGCGATTGAATCAATTCACCGACGAGTTGGTAAGTTGGCACGTCGGACTTCTTGCTGTCCGTCAATGCAAAGAGTCGATTGAGGTTGGACAGGAATTGAGGGTCGGCGGCTCCCGATGAGAAATTGAGGTATCCCAGTACCTTGTCGAGCAATTGCTCCCCTTCGGCGGATGTCTTTCGCCGTGCCATAAGTCTTAACTCCTCATGGCTACGTCAGCGGTGAACCAAGTAACGATCATGAGTTGTGCCGTGGGGGGGGAATTCGAATAGCAGTTGCAGATCATCGTAGATTTGATGCCGATTGAGGTCTATGGGGCATTTTGAGCGGGCGCGCAATGCACGCGATGGTGCAAGTTTAATGCTGTCATCCATTTTGGAGTGAGCAAAACTCTTAGCGGCGAGCTGCCAGATTGCCGAAATGTGGGAAAACCGTCACAAGCCGGCAGGTTGTGGCTACGTTGGGCCAGTTTTCCGACAAAGCCCAGTTTTCGCGGGATCTGAGCCGCGAAACCCATTATCCACCAAGGAAGTGTCCTAATTTGGAAGTAAGATGGCCACTCTTGGCCGTCTTTTGTCGGGCAGGAGTGCCCGACCTACGGCAACTTAGGACACTACCTCCATCAAGTTTTGACGTGCGTTTTCCGACCAAATATATTAAGATAGAACCTATGGATCTGAAGAATTGAGGCATTCTAAGATTGGTCTGTTTGACATTCTTCTCGTCCTCCTTTTCAACAGCGATTTTCACAAACATTCACGAACCGAAAATGAGTCCAGCCATGTGCCGACGCATTGCGATCTGGAGTTTTGTCGCCACCCTCCTTACCCTGCCGAACTTTTGTTTTGCGCAATACGCGCGTTTCGCAAGTTTCAGCCGAGGTGGGCTAGTTTCCACGGGTGCCGCGCATCGTTACGGTTTGACGCGAAAGTGGCAAACGCAAATCTCGTTGGACCAGGCGAGAGGTCGTGTGGTTCATGTCTCGCAGCATGTGAGTTCGACTCGCGCCAAGATATCGTGGCAAGTCACTTACGACCGCGGCAAATTGAACTTCTCTGAATTGGCACTCGATTCATTTGGCGAACCAATGGGTGCGCTGGGTGCGGTCAATAAGGCGGCCGAGAAAATCGAGTCGATCATCCTGGACTTGAGAGAGCGTCCGCCGGAAGGAATCGATGAAGCGGCAATGGATGCCGTTGAAAAAGCCGCTCAACAAGTTCTGCTAAACGTCAAGAACGAGCGTGAAAAGCCGCAAACGTCCGAAGAGCCTGAACCAGTCGACATCGATCCGATTGTTTCCGCCTTGACTCGAATTGCCTCGACCACAGCCGACGGGCTCCCCAAATTGGAACGGATCGTGGTGCCTGAAATCACGCTGTTCGTGTCCACCGATCAAGGCGTTGTCCATGCGATCGACGCGGAGACGGGGCGCACGATCTGGGCCAATCCGATCGGCCGCGCGGATCACCCCACGTTTGCTCCCGTCGCGAATGAACAGTACGTGTGCATCGTCAACGGAATCACACTGTACCTTGTCAATATCGAGGATGGTAAGCACGTCTGGCAAAGAAAAATGCGTGGCGTTCCTGGCGCGGGTCCGTCCGTGAACGATCACCACGTTTTTATTCCCCTCGTGACCGGTGGCGTCGAGATCTACAAGCTGTACAAATTGAATGACCGCTATCAATGGCCGACCAAGTTGATGTCCACCGGACGTGGATTGGTGGCGCCAACCTCCACCGGATCTAGTGTTTGTTGGCCAACCGACCGCGGGTACTTGTACGTCGCGGACGCGGTGAACACTCGCGAGCGGTTTCGTTTGGAAGCCAAACGTACGATTGTCTCCGAAGCGTGTTATGTGCCGGACAACAAGTTTTCGGTGGCGTCCATCGACGGCTATGTCTATTGCGTCCAGGAATTCAGTGGTGAAATGCTCTGGCGATTTTCCACCGGCCAACCGATCAGCCACCGTCCGGTTGCTTTGGACGGGGCGGTGTTCGTCATCACGGACGAAGGTGAACTTTTCCGCATCGACGTCAGTATCGGCCAACAAGAATGGTCCGCGCCGGGAATTCGCGAGTTTGTCGCGGCCAGCGACACGAAAATGTACTGCATCGATCAGGTCGGTCGCTTGGTGATCGTCGATCTGAAGACCGGTGGCCGCGTCGCGACGGTCCAACTGCACGGCTTGGATTTGAAATTCCTCAACATTCAGACCGACCGTATTATTGTTGGTAACAAAAGAGGCATTCTCCAATGTCTGCACGAGTCGACGTTGACTCAACCGATGTTCCATGTGGAATCCAAAGTCGAAATGCAATTGGCGAAGACAAACAAACCCGCCGCAGGTCCGGGCGACGGGGCGGACCCCGCGGGCGGTGACGGTGCCAATCCCTTCGGCGCCCCGGCCGGCGGTGCCGACCCGTTTGGCGCACCGGCTGGCGCTGATCCATTCGGCTCCGGCGCCAGTGATCCATTCGGTAGCGGCGGTGGAGCCATGGATAAAGATAAGAATCCGTTTGGCGGCGGCAGTGCCGATGATAAAAACCCATTCGGTGGCGGCGGCGCGGGTGACGACAATGCCGATGATAAGAACCCGTTCGGCGGCGCAGCAAATCCTTTTGGTGGATAGCGGCCCCAAGTCATACGATCATCTTAAACCTGGATTCGAATAGGATTCAGGTTTTTGTTTGCGCCCTGAAAATTGCAACTCTTTGCCCGGTTGACCGAGTCCAGTCAACATCTTAAACCTTGGTTAGTTCGACTCACCTTCTTTAAGAGTAACGCAGAAAAATGGATCCACCAAAAGTACAACGTGCCATCATCAGCGTCAGCGATAAACTTGGCCTTGCCGACTTTGCACGGGGATTAGCTGCGGCGGGCGTCGAAATTTACAGCACCGGCGGCACACGACGCCACTTGGAAAACGAGGGTCTCGACGTTCGCGACATCGCGGATTACACCGGCTTCCCGGAAATGATGGACGGACGCTTAAAGACGCTGCACCCAAAGATTTTTGGTGGAATCCTCTGTCGCCACGATCGCGAAGACGATGTGGGATCGATCCAGCAGCATGAGATCGCGTCGTTCGAGCTGGTCGTTGTGAATCTCTATCCCTTTGCGGCCACAATCGCTCGCGAAGGCGTCACCGAAGGCGAAGCGGTCGAACAGATTGACATCGGCGGCCCAAGTCTCGTGCGTGCCGCCGCGAAGAATCACAAGTTCGTTACGATCGTTACCAATCCCCAGCAGTACTCAACGGTCGTCGAGGAAATCGCCAACTCTGGTTCGACGACACTCGAAACACGCCGTCGGCTGATGGCCGAGGCGTTTGCCCACACGGCAGACTACGACCGCGTTATTGCAGGTTACTTCGCCGGTGACGCGGACGAGGATTCATTCGCATCGACGTTGAATCTGTCGTTGAGTCGCAAAGCGGAGTTGAGATACGGGGAAAATCCTCATCAAAAGGCGGCTTTGTATTCGATCTCGGGAGCACAAGGGGCCAATCTGGTCTCCGCGCGGCAATTGAACGGCAAAGAGCTTTCGTACAACAATTTGCTCGATCTCGACAGCGCGCTGACCATCGTCAAGTCGCTGCCCGATGCCGCCGCGGTCGTCATCAAGCACAATAATCCCTGCGGGGCCGCTTCGGCGCAAACACTCGCGGATGCCGCCAAGCGAGCGCTCGACGGCGATCCGGTCAGCGCCTTTGGTTCCGTGCTGGGCTTCAACCGCACGGTCGACCAGGGGACGGCCGAATTGCTTTCGACACCGGGCCTGTTTATCGAAGCCATTGTCGCGCCGGATTTCGACGCTGCTGCAATGGACATTTTGACGAGCAAACCAAAGTGGAAGAAAAACGTCCGGCTGATGAAAGTTGGCCGCCTGGACGACGATTCCTGCGAGCGCCAGTTGCGTTACATCGACGGCGGCATGCTGGTCCAAGACGCCGACATCGACCTGGACCCGGAATCCCAATGGAAAGTGGTAACGGACACACATCCAAGTGACGAAATCGTTCACGAGCTACGTTTCGGCTGGGCGATCGTCCGGCATGTGAAGTCGAACGCCATTACACTCACTCGCGATCGATCCTTAGTTGGCGCGGGTGCCGGACAAATGAGCCGTGTCGATTCGGTCGACATCGCAATCCGCAAAGCAGGCGATCAAGTCCAGGGATCGGTCCTTTCGTCGGACGCATTCTTCCCCTTCGCCGACTCCATCGAAAAAGCGTCGGCAGCGGGCGTCGCCGCCATCATCCAGCCCGGCGGATCGAAAAACGACCAACAAGTCATTGACGCGTGTAACCAACACAAACTACCAATGATCTTCACGGGGCGTCGGCACTTTAAGCACTAGCTGTGAGCATGGATGAACTTGGCCAAATACCGTGGAGTCATCTTACACACGCCTATGGTCCGGCTGACGATGTTCCAGGCCTGCTGCGGTCGTTGAAAACCGCCTCGCCTGATCTGCAACGTGAAGAGTCTCCTCTCTGGCAGTTATTCGGGAACATCTGGCACCAGGGAACGGTTTACGAAGCCACTTCTTACGCCGTGCCGTTTCTCATCGAACTGGCCGCTGATCCAAATACGCCTGACCGCACAGGAATTCTTCATCTGATTGCGTGCATCGCGACAGGGCATCGTGCCGTTCACGGCAATCGAAATAACGAGCCAGAGTTTGAGGAGGAGAAGGCTCGTGAATGTGCGTGGGTTACCAACGCACGCCGCGCGGTCGTAGAAGGTGTGGACAGTTTGGTTGAGATGACCAGCGAAGACTCAGCCATCCGGCTTGCCGCGGCCAACGTTCTGGCCCGACTGCCTGAACAAAAAGCAATGATTGGGCCATTGTTGAGACATTTGCTCAGCGGCGAAACCCGGAGCATTTTCCGCATAGGTTTGCTGTTGTTGATGGGAATCACCGGCGATCGCTCCGATCCAACGTTGGAAGTCCTTAACGCCGCAGCCAACGACGAAGATGCGAGTCAACGCCACGCCGCGGCCGTTGCAATCGCACACCTTTGCCCAACGCCACTTTCCGATGCGGCCAAAGCAGCAGTCATCGAGGCAATCCACGCGCACGATCTCTCAACAAGTTTTGAAGACTTACCATGGAGCGCCGACAGCGAAGTTGATCGCAATCAGCTTCTCGCGTGCCTCGAACCAGCCGACCGTGAAGAAGTTGCGAAAACGATCATCGTCACGATGGAGAAGGGCGAGTCGAACTCGGCTGGCGTCCATACGCTGGTCAACCATTTGTTCCCACAAGCCAAAGTTGGACAGACGCCGCGAAGAAAGGCAAGCGAACTTTCACAACTTCAAGCGCGTGCTGTTCGCGCGATGGTCCAGGAAATGAAAACGGGAAAGCGGATTTTCTACAGCTACTTTCCTTCCTGGGGCCTGCCGGACACGATGCGTGAGTGGCAAAATCTTGCGGAGGGTCGCGAACCGACACCCATCGACATGAGTCTGCCGTTGCTGGCCAGTCCAGACGATCCCAGACAGGTGTTGAAGGCCAGCGAGTTGAAAGTTGGCCAGCGAATTCGTCACCGTCACTTTGGACTGGGCGTTGTGATGGAAATCGAGCCCGAGGAATCAGGCATGACCGAACTGGTCGTCGACTTCGATGAAGAAGGCGAGATGGAACTAGGTTTGTAGACACGACTGCTTGGATGGAAAGTTCGCCTCAGGGAATCTCTGATTTTCGGCGGACGCGAGAAATCTAAAAAAGTAAGTCATCTGGGCGAAACAAATTGATGGACCTCGGTGTTATATAAAGAAGACCAAAGTCTTGGTCAATCGTGTTCACGATGCAATCCTGACAACTCATCTGTTATTCCTTTTCACGGAGCAATGTCATGCTGAACAAATCACTTGCGCTGATCGTTTGCGCGGCCTTCATCTCGGCAACTGTTGTGACAAGTGGATTCGCCAAAGGGCCGAAACCTGGGGCCAAGCCCGGTGCCAAAGGCGGCCCAAAGGTTGGAGCCAAACCTGGTGCGAAACCGGGAGCTGGCGCGCTGCCCAAACCTGGCTCGTTGCCCAAAAAACTGCCTGGCAGCAAACCGCCGATCACGAAACCCGGGCCGAAATTCGGCGTGAAGGTCGTACCCGGCGGTGTTGTGCTGAAAGCAGGGCCGGTGGTCGTTGGCACTGCCGTCGTGCCGCGGCACAGGCGGATCGTCGTGAATGCGACGACACCACGTGTTCGTACGGTGACAACCCCAGTCGTCGCCGAGACACCCAAGTTTACTGGCGTCAAACCGCATCGCGTGCTGCGTGTCTTGGATCCGTCGACCATTGTGGTCAAGTTAGGCGACACGCCGACGGCCATTCGATTGCTCGGTGTGCAACTTGCCGCCGGCGGCGGCGACAAGAAGATGATCGTTCAAGGCAAGCAGTATTTGCAAGGCATGCTCGAAAATCAATTCGTCTTTCTCGATTTCGACCCATCGGTCGCTCGAGAAGATGCGGACGGAAAGCCCGTGGCCTACATCTATCGAGCCGACGATCAATACTTCGCCAACAACGACGTGATCCGCCAAGGATTCGCGGTCGCGGCGACCGGCTACGAATACAAACATGACGATCTTTTCACCGCGTCGCAATTTCGGGCGCAAAACGAAAAGGCGGGTTTGTGGTCGA
>CAYFJO010000091.1:0-30363 GCA_964343305.1 uncultured Pirellulaceae bacterium
GGAAGCCGCTGAGTCGGGCGGAGCGGACGAGTATTGACATCCGCGGCTCCACCAAGGCGGCCGTCGTCGCTGGGGCGGAAGGGGCGACCCTCGACGGGTTCACCATCACCGGCCTCGGCCACGTGAATCACCACCTGCCCGGCCACGCCCACGCCGTCGAATGCCGCAACTGCTCGACCACGATCATCAACAATATCATCCGTGACAACGGCAGCACAGGTATCGGCCAACATGCCAAAAAGGGAACAACTCTTGGGCTCGTATCCGCCCCGTACGTGGCCGACAACTTCATTTCCGGAAATAAGGGCATTGGAATCGGCAACAACCACCGGTCCCAGACCGTGATCCTGAACAACGTGGTGTTCGACAACCACGAGGCGGGCATCGGCGCGCGCAATGAAGCGGCACCGCTGATCGAGGGCAACATCGTCTTCGGTAACGGTTTCGGCTACAAGAACCTCACCGCCGAGGAGTGCGAGAAATTTGACAAGAACCCCAAGAGCATTTGGCCGGGGATCGGCGTAAAGGACGGCGCACGGGCCGTCATCCGCAACAACAAAAGCTACAACAACGCCGTCGTTGGCATCGGAGTCGATAACGGAGCATTTGCGCTCATCGAAGGCAACGAGGTCTATGGCAACCAGTACCCCGGCATCGGCGTCGGTGGCCACCGCGCCGCGGAAGCTGTCATCCGCAACAACATCGTGCGGGACAACAAGGGTCCGGGTATCGGCATCAATATCGGTTCCACGGCAATGGTAACCGGTAACGTCATCGAGAAGAACGGAGAGAAAATGCCTGGCATCGCGGTCGTGGCAGGTTCCACGGGAACCGTCATTGGCAACGAGATCCACTCCGGCACGATTGCCGGGGTGGCCGTGATCGATGCCACAGCCACCGTGTCGGGAAACACGATCGAGCGACCGCAGAAAGCCGGTATTCGCGCCGATCGCTCCGTCGTAACGATCGACGGAAACACGATTACGGAGGCCGGTGCGGTCGGGATGTTTCTCTACGACTCGCGAGTCACGGTCACCCAGAATCGGGTCAGTCAGAGTAGCCACCACGGGATCGTGGTCATCGGCAAGGAGTGTCGGGCCAATATCTCGGCGAACGTCCTGACGGGCAACGGAAAAGATGGTGGCGCGAACGTCTATCTTGGCAAGGACACCGGCTTCCGCCTTGCCGCGAACGATCTTCGAGAGCCGGGGCGTCTCGGCAACGTCTTCCACGGAAGGAGCAACTACGGGATCCTGGCCAAAGCTGGGGACCCTGCGGAGCAAATGAAAAACTTCAGACCGGATCTCGCGATTCTCGGCCCCGGACCTACCGAGAATTTTTTCAAAACTGGCAAGGAGGATCACTCCCACGACAAAGGTGGCCACGGCCACAAGCATTGACGTGTTGTCTGTCTTCGTTGACGTTGCCGGATAACACCCACGGCAATCAGTCAAGTAACTCTCTAGAGAAGGAGAAGTGTAATGTTCAAGAAATGTCTCAATACCGCTGCTCTGATCAGTATTTTGGCGGGGATGGTTCTCGCCGCGGACAAACCAAAGGACGACAATCCAGCCAAGCCGAAGCCGAAACCGACGGCACCCTCGCTGGACGAGCTAAAAGCGATCGTTCAGCCCATGCTTGACAACTTGGACCTTTCCGCCGAGCAACAGGCCGTGGCCAGCGGCGTGATGAGCAAGGATGCATGGAAAACCACTCTGGAAGCTCTCGACCTGAAGCGTGGCGGAGAAATCTATCATTCCATGCATAAGAAGATTCCCGAGATCATGCCGACGATCATGATGCCCAAAATGATGGCTTACAACATGCGGAGAATCATGAAAGAGCGCATGGCCAGGAAAGCTGGCCCACCGACGCCGAAGGAGATTAAAGCGATCCGTTCAGCGACTCAAAAACGCATGCGCGCCAAGTTGGCTCCCGTGATGATGAGCAACTTCGAGGAGTTGACGGCCCGTCGTATGGAGGAGTTGCTGGTTGACAAGAAGGTCTTGGTTCGAGTCCTTGCCGAAGAGGTCTCCAACGAGACACTCACGGACAAACAGAAGTCGAAGTTCGACAAGGCACTCGCGGAAGCCGGATACCCGCAGGAGCTTATTCACGGTCCCGATCCGGTTTTCACCAAACAAGTGACCAAGATGTTGGAGACGGTGGCCGATGAAGCTGTTGCGGAACTGAAAAAAGCGGACGCTGCCAGGGAGAAGCAAGGAGAGTCAAAGAAGTAGGTCGTTCAACGTTCAGCAATGTCTATCGAGCAGGCGGCTCACCGATCACAATGCCGGCTGCATCGAGATCGGCCAAGACGCGGGGCGCCATGCGATAATACATCGAAAAGCCCTTGCCATAGCTGCTGCCGCCGGCAGCGATCGGCAACGCCTCGGTCAGCACGCGGCGAAACCGTTCGTCTTTCGTCCACAGATACGCACGGGCCACACCCTCAACCATCAACGGCGAGGCGCCCGGTCTGTAACCAGTGTTCGGACAAGACGTGTAACGAAATCCCTGCACCTCGTCGGAATAGGTCTCGTCGAGCAAGTATTGCGCGCCTCGGATGATGGCTTCCTTCACCTGAAGGTCGCCCGTCACATCATGATAGTACTTCAGACCGGAAAGTAGCACGGCGATCATAAAGCCCGCATTGCCCCGGTGTCTTGGTTCACACGTGCAATGGCCGGGCACCATCATCCGCGACCAACCGCCCTGTTGGTAGGCCTTTCGGCCTTTCGCCTGATACTGCGGTAGAGGGCGAGACTGTTTGTCCTGCGTCTCGAGCACCCGCTCCACGATGACCCGAGACGCATTCAGATAATACGGGTCGTTGGTGGCCGCATACGTGGCAGCGAGCATGATCAGATGCCAGCCTGGAGTACGGCAACTCGAAAAGTCATAGGGCCGGCCGAGTTCCTTGCGGATGAAGAAATCCGCGACTGCCTGACCCGTCTCGTACGAGCGGCGATCACCCGTAAGAAAATAGTGATCGAAATGTCCCTCCGTCCAGGCGTGGCTGACCGTATACCCTCCGCGCGGGTAGCCGGGGAAGCCGGGCACGGGTCTGTCGTAGTATTCGCCGACATGGCACATCTGGTGGACATAGACCGCGCCGATCTCTTGTCGGTCGTCGCTCCAATGAACGGTGTCAACATCGCGGTTGTGCAACTCGGCAGCTTCGCCGAGTGTAAACGCAGCGGGGTTGCCCGAGCGGATGTATTCGAGAAAGAAAGCGTGCTGGGTATCGTATTCGATGTTCCCCCAGTTCGTTCCTCGTTCGCCGTACCAGTCGCCGAAGTTGAGCGCGCCGAAATCGTGCTGGTGATCCCGCCTGGCGGCATACGCCTCGAGGTTTTTGTCGATGGCCTGTTCGTAGAGCTGGAATCGCTCGCTGTTGCGGGGCGCCACGTCGTAGAGAGCATTGCTACCGCAATACCACTGCGGGCTCGCGGTTGCTAGCAGCGGACTTTGGAACAAGGCGCAGAGCGGCGCGCGGCTCTGTGGCGGCTCGAAACAAACGAACATCTCGTGTGTCTTGGCAACGCCACGTTTCAGCCGGTAGTGGCCGTTTAGCAGATAGTAATAGAGCTGATGTCCCTTCTTCTCAAATGAAAACAGATCGTACAGTCCTTCATCAAAGTCGGGACACAACTCCACGTCGAGGCCTTCGGGCGCGATGGAAAATGCCTTTGGATAGTTCTGCCAGAAATCCCTCACGGCTACGGCGCAACCGTCCTTGCCTTCGGCAACAATCGAACCGATGATCCGATCCCGGCTCGATGTTTCTCGATCACCAGTTACGACGACGAACTCGTCATCTAGCCGCTGACGTACCGCTGGTTGGTTATCGTTCAACTCGACCACTTGGCTTTTTTCCGTGGGGGCGCGCCACGACCACCCTGATGCTGAAAGCGGGACGCGATACGTCAAGCGTTCGATGTTGGTGAACTTCTCCGCACGATCCACGATGAACGTGTGGCGAATGCGAAGGAGTGCGACGCCACGATGCGCCTCGATACGTTTCTCGATTCGAAACAACTTTTCGCCGCTGGAGTCCATCAAATCGGACGTCACTTTCACGACGGCCCGCAATGGCCCCACCTCCTCGATGGCAACAATGGCCTCACTTTCCGAAGTGCTGTAATTCCTACCTTGGCTGTCCGTGGCCAGCGAATGACAGGTCGCGCCGCCGGCAAGCAACTTCCTTTCGCCGCGTACGAGGTCCGCCAGATTGCCGTGGCGGTCAATGCGAAAGCGAAGCGCCCCCGTGTCGACTGCAACGCCGTCAGGATGCTGTGCAACCGAAATCGCTTGCGATACGGGAGCGCGTTCGACTTGGCGACCATACTGCAGGCGATACTCGCGCTGATCGCCGGCTGGGACATCCGCCTGGAAGTTAACCAGCAACCACTTCACGCTGCCGTCCGGCCAGCGGGCCAGCAGGCGTACTTGCGAGGGCACTTCGCCGTCATCTGTCATCAGGCGAACATGGTCCGCAGAACCCAATTCTCCCTGAGGAAAAGGTATGCCGCTGGCGATCGGCCAGCTTTCGGCCGGAAACGAATGCGGATTGCGCACGGTAAGTGGCACAGACGCCGTCTCAGACCGTGTCTGAGGTGCAGTGGGCGGTCGTGCTTGAAAGACGTAGTCCTGGCCGAAGAATGACGAACCATCGCGGGCCGTTCCTACCGCCCGCCCGTGATACTCGACGTTCGGATCAAGGTCATCGAGCACCACACGGTGCACCAGGCAATTGCCGCCCGTGTCGATAGTCTTGCCATAGCTCGTGTCGGCGCCGTATTCGAACCGCGTGGGACAGGGCCAAGTCGTAACCCAAGACAATGTCACTCGTCCAGGTTGACCAAACTTAACGGCCGATGCCATATGTCTCACTTCCTGGTGAGCTTGTTGAACTTCGGGTGGACTTGCGAGAAAGACGAGATTGCAGATCCCGTGTTTGCCGCCTGCTCCCAAGGCCCTCAACTCCACTCGCTCGCCGCCGCTGAAGTCCAACGGATGCTCAAGCCAATGCAACCACGTCTGGTTGTCGTCTCGGTTTGCCACAGCCACGCCAGTCAACTTGCCGTCGATATAGATTCCAACGCGCTCGTCGTTCGAATCGTCGTACATCATGAAACCGACATGGTATCGGCCCGAACTCGGTGGTTTCGCCCAGACTTTCGCCTGTGTGACTTCGCGCCGCACGTGCGGCCAACGACGCGTCGTGAAGTGATCAACCACAAAACCGTCCATCTGCAACTCGTCATGCCCGATTACGATATTATCCTGTTCGCGCAACACGTCTCGTAGCCGGTCGGCGCCGTGAGTTGCGAGGACGCCAAAGCTTTCTTTGTAGTCGCCCGGCCGCATGATTTTCTTGCGGTCAGACACTGGTGCGCCAGCAATCAACCGCTTGCCGGTCGCGTCACTCATCCGTGGGCTGTGACCGGAGTCGGTCACCGTGTGGCACAGCACGTACAACGCGAAGCGGGCGCCACGATCGCCCCGCCCCAGGTCGACATCTGCTGACACCAGCAGTGCGTTACCGTCAACGGCAAAGCTCACTAACGGCCCCGTCGTGCGGTTGCCCTCGGAGTCGTAAAGCGAGGATCTTCCTTGTCCGCCGACAACACTGAGCATGTACTCGGTGCCGGTGCTGGCAACACCCTCTGGTCCCTGTCTTCCCGTCGACTCGTCTGCGTCCGCGTCGACGTACAGGTGGAACACTGTGTCCTCGAGACGCGGCGGGGCGGCCAGCGTGGCGCGCCAGAGATAACGATCTCCGCCGACATGGCAGAATCCGATTGTGCGAACATCCTTCGTCGCGTCATATTGCTCCTGTCTGCGGCGCTCGTCCGATTCGAGCCCATCTTCCAGCACGTCGCGCAGCGGTTGGGCGAAATCCGAATCGGTGCCCAGCAGTTGTTCATGGGCATCCGAAATGCCGTCGCCGTCACGGTCGCGTGGATTCTCCGCACCTGGGCTCGTGGCTGCCATGAGAATCGTCACGGCCACGCTAAACACAGATGGTCTCGACATTTCAAACTTTCTTTTTGAGCCAGGAAGCAATGTTCTCGATAGTCCAAGGTTCGCGCTGCTCGCGGCTGAGCATTCTGTTGGCTTCCGCGTCGCCGGTGAATCGTTCGGGCTGGGGATTCCACTTCAGTTTGCGACCCAGCATCATGGCAATGTTGCCGATGTGCGCGATCGTGATGGTGCGATGTCCCGTCTCGGCCGGAGCGTAGCAAGGTGTGCGTGATTTCATGAAATCCCAGTAGTAGCCTTTGCCCTGGTCGTCCACCTTGCCTTCCAGTTCGCGGATCTTCTTCGCGGTCCAGTTGGGCGCAAAACAAGGAGAGTCAAAGAAGTAGGCTGTTCTTCCGGTTTCTTCGTGAGCATCATCATCGTGTGGCGTGCCTCAATGGTGGCAAAAGAAACCCGGCTCCTCCGAGAAGCCGGGTTTCTAAATGACCGTCCATGATTATGGTACACACCAAATCAGCCGCTGGGCGCTAGCGTCCGGTTTCCACATAACCGTGGGCTAGCGCCCAGCGGCTGATGGAGCAAAATCGTGGTCGGTCATTTAGAACGTTAACGTTTTGCAGTTACTCCTTTGTCGAGGCGATGCTTTCCGACTCAGCAGATTGGAGCGCCGTCCTGAACGGTTGTTCCCAACTGAAGCTGAGAGATTCGAGGAAAGCAACGAGGTCGTTTTTCTCTTGATCGGTGAGCTTCAGCGGTCCATGCAAATCGGTTGGGGCGTCTTTCGTGCCGCCGCGATCGTAATAGTCAACAACTTCTTTCAGCGTCTTGAAGCTGCCGTCGTGCATGTACGGCCCGGTCCACACGAGTTCGCGTAGCGTCGGCACGCGAAACTTGCCGTTGTCGCCCGCGCGCTTGCTGATCTTGCCACGGCCAAGATCCGTGTACTTCTCGCCGTTCCAGCCGGTACCGATCCGTCGCAACGCACCGTCAGTGAAATCGGGACCGCTGTGGCAGGTGATGCAGTTCGCCTTGTCGCGAAAGACGACGTACCCGCGCTTAGCCGATTGGCTCATCGCCGCCAGGTCGCCGTGCACGTATTGATCAAACGGCGTGTTGTTGCTGACCAACGTGCGCTCGTAAGCGGCGATGGCCTGGGCAATGCGTTCGACCGTCATCGGACCGTTGAACTCCTGTTGAAATGCGTTGGAATACTCCGGCACGTCGGCCAGTCGATGGACCAACTCGTCCGGCTTCGAGCCCATCTCGGCCGGGTGCTGGATGGGGCCGAGGGCCTGTTCTTCCAGCGTCTTCGCGCGGCCGTCAAGAAACAGCGACCTGCTGTAGCCTGCGTTGATGATCGTCGGCACGTTGCGCGGGATCTGTGTTCCGTCGAAGCCCTTGGGCGCGATCTTATCGGGATTGGCAAAGCCATATTCGGGCCGATGGCACGTGGCGCAACTCATCTTGCCGTGGGCCGACAGCCGCGCGTCGAAGAAGAGCCTTTTGCCTAATGCGACTTTGCCTGGCGTAGTCGGGTTCTCATCCGGCGAAGCCGGCAACGGTCGTGTCCCGATGAAATCTGCGATCGCCTGGCGATCCTGCTCGATTACGACCTTGCGGCCGTTGTAGGCGCATCCTTTGAACACATCCTGAATTGTTTTCTCATCCAGCTTCGCGCCGCTGCCGAACGTCAACGTGTAAATATCCGAGAACGCCGACAGTTCGACCTTTTGAACACCGTTGATCCCTCTGAGTGCGGACCGCACATCACTTTCGGTCACGCACGCTCACCCGGATGTTCCGAGCAGCCGGACATACAGTTGGGCATGCTGAGAAGCCTTACCAGTTTGCTCTTTGTCAGCGGCTTTTGTAGCTGTCTGACACGCCAGCAAACACGCGACAGCCGTAGCAAACACGCCCGCAGCAAACATCGACTTGCCTTTCATTTTCGTTCTCCCTTCATTCTTTGGCTTGAAGTCCTTCAAGAAACTCTTTCCGATTCCGGGCAGCATTCAATTAGACAAAGCCCCCGCTCCAGCAACACGGAGACACATGGATCGATGATCCGATAGTACATATTGATGCCGCCGCGGCGCGATCCAACGATCCCGCGATCAACCAATCGCTGCAATTGGTTCGACACGGCCTGTGGCTTCATGCCAACAGTTTCTGCCAATTCGGTTACGCACAACTCGTCCTCTCGGACCAATGCGTGCAGCAATCGCAAGCGCGTGTCGTTCGAAAACACTTTGAACAGCCGCATCAACGCCACTGCCTGGTCATCGCTGATCAGGGGGCGTTCTTCAATCGCGGGTTGCGGTGGAAACTTGACTTTTTGTCGCTTTGCCGTGTTTGTAGCCATACAATGTACACCGTACCGTGTAATCATGAATTGTCAAGAGCGAACGTCGGATTGCATTGTCGCTCGAACCGCAGCTTCGTGCCACGAAAACTGCTTGACATGGCGACTGACAAAATAGTTAATACTTAACCAAATATGGAAGCGAAAGATTTGCATCTTTATGGCCCAACCATTCGCCCAGACGCGCATGAATAAACCATAAGAGTCGCAAGCCAGCGGGCGAGTGAATAGCGACAACGTCTACACACCTGATCTCAGCGACGAGTTTCCAGACACGCTGGCACGCCGCGGCCGCGCTGGCAGCACCAAAATGCAACGGACAACAATGATGCAATCAACGATAGAAATGCCGATCCTTTTTATCAGCGCGAGCTTGTTGTGCGCGTTGGCGGTGGTTGACGTCCGTGCTGACGAAACTTGGAAGGCGGGCGTGGCTTACTCGTTGCGAACCGCGCCGAAGGATCTCGTGGTCAACGGGGATGGTCGAACGAACGATACGATGCCGTCGATGGCCGTCTTGTCGGACGGTACGACGTGGATGGCCTGGCACGCTTACCGCGACCGGCGCGACCGCGTGTTGGCGCGCAGGATAGGCCCGGACGGTTTGGGGAAGGTGCAGGAAATCAGCGAGGGAAATGCAATCAACGATGCTCCCATGCTGGTCGCTGCTGCCGATGCAACGGCGTGGGTCTTTTGGGAGACCTTGCACGATGGTCGTTGGCGGCTGATGGGCCGGCAGTTGAAAGACGACACGTGGCAAACGGCGGTCGTTCTGTCGGATGACGCAGCCGATGCCATGACGCCGGCCGCCGTTTCGCTTGGTGATGGCCGGGTGTTGCTGGCGTGGTCGCAACACCGGGATGATCGCTTCCGCGTCGCCTACCGAATCCTTGAGAGAGGTTCATGGACTGATCCTGCGCTGATCTCGTCGCCCGATTACGATTCGTTTCGTCCCGCCGTCGTGGCCGACACAGACGGGCGTGCCTGGGTGTTCTGGGACAGTTATCGCGACGGCAACTATGTCGTGCGGGGTCGTTCGGTGCTGCCCAAGCCAGGTGAGACGGAGCACATCTCAGCGGCCGGCGCGTACGCCATCACCCCCACGGCGCTGGCCACGCGGCAAGGCGTGTGCGTTGCCTGGCTGCAACTGGATGACGTGATCGGTGGCGCCGGCGTGGTCAGCCAGATGCACACGCTGCGAATGGCGATCCGTGACGACCAACGCTGGCGGCTGGCTCGCGACGAAGCCGGCGGATCTGTCGCGGCCACGTTAACACACGGGATCATGGTCAAAGTGGAACCGCGACCGGAGATGAAGCTCGGTTACATGGGTCGCTGCCGAGTGCCGATGCTGATCGAAGACGGCGACACCGTGTGGTTGCTGTGGGACCGCAAACGCAATCCACCCGGTCACCCACAGCTTTCCGACGGAGAACTCGTCGGCCGCCCCTTTCGCGACAAACAATGGCAGAAACCGGTCGTGTTGCATCAAGGTCTGGTCGACTATCACGTCGCCACGAATCCGCTGACCGCTGGCCGTAAGTTTATTGTCCTGGCGTCGGAACTGCCGCGGTATCGCCGACGGATCTATCATCGCCTTGTGGCCGACTTGAACGAGCACACGCCTTTCCAACAGGCCGAGTGGCTCGGCTGGCGACCGGTCAAGCTGCCGCTGCCGCAAGAGCAGCCGTCGCGACACGAAGCGCGCATCGCCGAGAAGACCTACAAGCTGTACTGGGCCGATCTTCACAATCACGGCACGTACACGTGCGACGCCGAAGGCGAGATGGATGAACTGCTGCACTACGCCCGCGATCGCGCGCGAATCGACGTGGTTTGCATCACCGACAACGACGATATCTTCGACGACCCGTTGACCGAGGCCGAGTACGCCAAAACAACGTTTCATGCTCGGCGGATGTCCCGTGCAGGCGGATTCCTCGCGCTGCCCGGCTATGAATGGACGTCACACTTGCCAGGCTCGCAGAAGATCGACCGGGCCGACCCCCGCGGATACGACTTCCAGTCGCGCCGCAAGTTGGGCTACGGAAACGATCACCGGACCGTGATCTATCCATTGACCGGCGGACCGCTGTTGCGTCACACCGAATTCAACAACGACATCCGCAAGCTGCACAAAGCGGTCGATGCAGCGGGTGGTCTGGCGCTGGCACAACATGCCGGTTGGACACCAACCCGCCATCCCAGCGAGGCGGGAGTCGAGGTCACGTCAGCCTGGGGCATTTACCTGAATCAGGCCAGCAACCGCTATCACGGGTTTCTCGACCGCGGCTACCGCTATGCGTTCATGGGCCATAGCGATTCGCATCGCCGCAATCCCGGCCTGGGTGGGGCGCTCACGGGAGTCTATGCCGAAGAGTTGACGGACAAAGCGATCATCGACGCGATCCGGCAGCGGCGCGTATTCGCCACGAACGGCTCCCGCATTATCGTGGAGTCGCGTGCCAACGGCGCCTTCATGGGAACCGAAGTCCGCAGTGAAGACAGGATTGTCGAGGTTGTTCTGGACGTGATTGCCACGAAACCGATCGTCGAGGCGACATTGATCCGTGATGGGCAGAAACTGAAAACGTTTTCGGGAGACGGCAAAAAGAATCTCCACGTCGTGTTCAACGACGAGAATCTTCCGAAAGGAACGCACTGGTACTACTGGCGCATCGCACAGGAAGGTGAGTCGCCACTGTATCGCGGCAACGCCAAGGTCGCACGCGGACACTTGGCATGGTCCAGCCCTCACTGGGTCACGGTGGGAAGCAAACAGCCCGCCAAGCCAATTGAACGCCGTGCCGATGCGCCGAAACCGTTGCCGGCGGACGAGAGCGTCAAACGTTTTCGCCTGCCGAAAGACCTGCGCATCGAGCTGGTGGCGAGCGAGCCGCTGGTTGCGGATCCATCGGCAATCGCGTGGGACGAACGAGGCCGATTGTTCGTGTGCGAACTGCACGGCTACAACCTGGAAGGGCATCTGGACGTCCAGGAACTGAACAAGACGGGCGTGTTGGATCGCGTCGTCCGGCGCATCCCAGCCGGCCCGCAGGCGAAAAAAGCTGCCGAAGAGGAGACCTACGGGACCGTCAAGCAACTCATCGACACCGACGGTGACGGGCGGATGGATCGCGCCGACGTCTGGGCCGATCGTCTGCCGCCGTGTCTAGGGTTGGTGGCGGCTCGCGGCGGCGTGATTGTCGTTTGTCGGCCGGACATTATTTATCTGGCCGATCGTGACGGCGACGGCAAAGCAGAGGTGCGTGAGAAACTCTTCACAGGCTTCGGCATCACCACGCTCGAACGCTCGATCAACAACCCGCGCTGGGGACTGGACAACTGGATCTATGTCGCCGGTGGGAACGCTGGGGGAACGATCACCGGCCCTCACTTGAAGATGCCGGTCCAGATCGGCACGACCGACTTTCGCTTCAGAGCGGATGGCAGTGCGATCGAGCCGGTTACCGGCCGGAACCAGACGTTCGGCCTGACGATGAACGACTGGGGTGATCGGTTCCTGATCACAACGCGCTCGCCCGCGTTGTACGCCGTCCCGCTGCCTCATCGGTATTTGGCGCGCAACCCGTACGTGCCGTCGCCGGCAACCGTGGCCAACGCCGCTGGGTATGACCGCGTCTATCCGACTAGCAACCCTCATCCGTGGCGCGTCGAACGCAGCCAGAAAGCCGATTGGAACAAATACTATAGCCAGCGTTACGGCATCGCCGAATCCGCACCCAACGGCTACTTCACCGCGGCCTGTGGCCAGATGATCTATCGCGCTGATGCGCTCCCCGAAACGTATTGCGAAAACCTTTTCGCCTGCGAGCCGGCGCAGAACATGATCCACCGCTGTTTGATCCAGCGCGACGGGCTACGGTTCAAGGCTCGTCGCGCGCCGGGCGAAGAGGAATCGGAGTTTCTTACATCCACCGATCGGTGGTTCCGACCGACCAACCTCGCGACCGGTCCTGACGGGGCGATGTACGTCGTGGACATGTACCGCGAGATTATCGAGGACTATTCCGCGATTCCACGGTACTTGCAACAGCAATACGGCTTGATCGAAGGCAAGGACCGTGGGCGCATTTGGCGCATTGTTCGTAGCCGAACTCGTGAGAGTTCGGAGCCGGAAGTCTTACGACTTTCGCTACGGGACACGAACGAACTCATTGTGTTGCTCTCCCACTCCAATGCCTGGTGGCGAGAAACGTCGCAGCGATTGTTGATCGAACGCGGCGACAAGTCAGCGGTTGCACCGCTAAGAAAACTCGTGCAGGAGGGCAAAACACCGCAGACGCGTTTGCACGCACTGTACACGTTGGACGGCTTGCGAGCGCTCGAACTTGAAACGGTTGGGCGAGCGATTGACGATCCGCACTTCGCAGTGCGGGTGCATGCGCTGCGTTTATCCGAACCGTGGCTGGACAAGCGATCGTCGCTGCTGGAAAAAGTCATCCAGCGAGTCGAAGATCCGGACGTGAGAGTCCGTTTGCAGTTGGCGTTGACGCTGGGCGAGAGCGTCAGCAGAGCACCGAGTAGCCGAACTCGTGAGAGTTCAGCCCCGAAGTCTCACGACTTTGGCTACGTGCTGGCGGCACTGGTGCGACTGGCCGCGCGCGACGGCGCCGACCAGTGGATGCGGGCGGCAATTCTCAGTTCCGCGGCCAACTCCGCGGATCGTTTGCTGGCCGCGATCGTTCGTCGCACGGACGACGCGGGTGACAGCCGCGCTTTGCTGGCGCCACTGGCCGCGATCGTGGGCGCACGGCACAACAACGAAGAGGTCGGCGAGCTTTTGCGGACGATCGCGGCCATCGGAGACGATGGCGCGACGCAGCTTACTTGCCTGAAAGGGCTGGTCGCGGGACTCGAGCGAGGCAAGCCCCAGCCGTTGACTTCCACCGACGGCCAACGCGCCCTCAGCGGTCTGTTGATCGCTCCATCTGCCGAGGTGCGTGTGCTTGCCCTGCGCGTCGCCGGTCTGGTGAAGCTGGCCGATTCGCCGGAGATGAAAGCGGCGTTCGACAGCGCGGCGCGCGAGGCGTTGGATGACGACCGGCCTCTCGCCGTCCGACAAGCGGCGGTCGCGCTGCTGGCCAGCGGGCCATACACGACGCTGGCCGATACAAGCCGGCGGCTGCTCAATCCTCGCCAGCCGCTCGACCTGCAACTGGCGGCCGTCAGTGCCCTTTCTTCGGCCGATGATCCGAATGTCGCTTCTGTCCTGCTGTCCAACTACAAAAGCTATTCACCCAAGATCCAAGCGGCTGTGATTGATGCCATCTTCAGCCGCACAAATCGCCTGTCCCGTCTGCTCGACGCCATCGAGCGCGGCACCATATCTGCTCAAAGCATCGGGCCTTTGCACCGCGTCCAATTGCTCGAAAGCCGCGACGCGCAGATCCGCCGTCGCGCCAAGCTGTTGTTGGCAAAACAGGCTCCGCAGAAACGCCGCGAACTGTTCGAGCAATATGGGACGGCACTGTCCGGATCACGCGACGCGACGCGGGGAGAGGCCGTTTTCCAAAAGACCTGCGCGAAGTGCCATCGACTCAAAGGCCAAGGACATCAGATCGGCCCCGACCTGACGGCAACTAGCAATCGGCCTGACGAAACCTTGCTGTTGGACATGCTGCAACCGAGCAACCAGATTGCATCCGGTTTTCGCAGCTACGTGGTGATCGATACCAACGGACGCGTTTTCACCGGCGTGCTGGCATCGGAAAGTGCCACGAGCATTACATTGCGAAATGCCGCCGAAGCCGCGGCGGCAAGCGATGGCAATCCCGTTGATGAACGAACGGTGCTTCGCAAAAACATCGAAGAACTGCGGGCGTCGGACCAGTCGCTGATGCCGGACGACTTGCACAAGCAAATCAGCCCGCAGGACATGGCGGACCTGATCGCTTTCCTGCGAAAGACACTCGGTCCAGTCGCGCCAAATGTGCTGACGCTGTTCGACGACGATCGCAGTTTCGCCGAACTGCTGAGCGAAGGCAGCGGTACGGCCAAGGTGCAGACCGACGACAAACTGTCCGGCCAGGTCGCGCTGGTTGTCACTCCGCCGCAGCGTTACGCCGCGGCAATCGACGGCTGGAGTTACCGCATCCGCCAGACGCCTGGCGCCGGCGAGTTTAGATACATCCGCTTTGCGTGGAAGACCCGTGAAGGGACCGGCGTCATGATTGAACTGGCCGCCGCCGGCAAATGGCCTCCGGCGAACCAGCCGATCCGCCGCTACTACGCTGGTAAAAACACAACAGGTTGGAAGGCAACCGAAGTCTCCCCCCAGGCGCCGACCGAATGGACCGTCGTAACGCGCGACCTATGGAAGGAGTTTGGCGACTTTACCCTGACGGGCGTTGCCCCGACTGCGATGGGCGGTGAAGCCCGTTTCGATCGTATTGAACTTCTACGTGGACTTGAGACGATATCCAATAACCAAGCGGAGAAGTAAGCCCAGCCGCCAGACCGGTTCTGTAAAAGGCAACTACAAATGTGACTCACGTCATTCGAATGTGTCCGTAGGACGGGCACTCTTGCCCGTCGGTTTTCGGAGTCGGGCAGGAGTGCCCGACCTACAAGAGGAAAAATGAATAGTGACGAGGGATTCATGACGAAGCGTTTGATTTTCATTTCTGCAATGTTAGTCGCTGCAAGCATGGCTCTCGCGCCAGCCATCGGGAAAGAACCGGCTAGCAGCCGTGACGAAAAAGTCCGTGACTCAAGCGACCCGCTGCCGCGCGTCCCACCAACCGATCCTGGGACGGCGGTCAATACGATTCAGCTTCAAGACGGCTTTCGCGCGGAGTTGATCGCGGCGGAACCGTTGGTCACCGACCCGATCGCGATGCAATACGACGAGAACGGACTGGCCTATGTCGTCGAAATGAACGACTACCCCTACTCCGACAAGTCGCGCGATCAGGCTTGGAAGGAACAGACGTCCGAGCCAATCGGCCGCGTGCGAATCCTGGAAGCCACCGACGGCGACGGCAAGTTCGACAAGTCGACCGTGTTCGCCGACAAGCTGTCCTGGCCGTCGGGCGTTGCGGTGTGGAAAGGCGGCGTGTACGTCGCAGCCACGCCGGATGTGTGGTATCTCAAAGACACTGACGGCGACCGCCGCGCAGATATCCGCCGCAAGATCTTCACCGGCTTTCGCAAGTACAACGTGCAAGCTGTGATGAACAACTTCCAGTGGGGACTCGATCATCGCATCTATGCAGCCGGTTCGAGCAATGGCGGCGCGGTCGAGTCGATGGCAAATGAAACTCACACCTCTGAACCGGTTCGCATCAGGCGAAACGATTTCCGCTTCGACCCGAGGACCGAACGTTTCGAAGCTATCTCCGGCGGCGCTCGCTTTGGCCACACCCAGGATGATTGGGGGAATCGATTTCTCTGCGACATCCGCAATCCGGTTCAACACGTTGTCTTGCCGGCGCGGTATCTCCGCCGCAACCCGTTTCTTCCCGTGAGGTCGGCGCTCAACGACGTTGCGGACTCGGGCGACGCGATCGCCGTGTTCCAAGTGAGTCCCCCCGAAGCCTGGCGCGCGATCAATGCCGGGCGCCTCGCCGCCGACGTGGCAACGAAATCGCCGTACGACTCAACGGTTGCGAAGGGTTTTGTGACGTCGTCCAGCGGCGTCACGATTTATCGCGGCGCAGCCTATCCAAAGAAGTTCTATGGAAACGCCTTCATCGGCGAAGTGGCGGGAAACCTCGTTATGCGATACCGGCTCGCGCCGTCGCGTGTCAGCTTCGAGGCCACACGAACCCACGACAAGGTCGAGTTCCTTGCCTCGACGGACAATTGGTTCCGGCCGGTAAACTTCGTCAACGCACCGGACGGGACATTACACGTTCTGGATATGTATCGCGAGACGATCGAGCATCCGTGGTCGATGCCGGATGACCTGAAGGCCCGCGTTGATTTGACGAGCGGCCGCGATCGGGGACGAATCTATCGCCTCGTGCCGCCGAAATACCGTGCCGGATTCCAACAGCCTTCTCCACCGCGGCTGGGAAGCGCTTCGACCGCCGAACTGGTTGCGGAGCTGGAGAATCCCAATTCGTGGTGGCGCGAAACCGCGCATCGATTGATCTTCGAGCGCCAGGATCCTGGCGCGGTGACTCCGTTGCGGACGCTGCTGCGCGACAGTCAATCGGCGGTTGCCAGGTTGCACGCCCTCTGGTCGCTCCAGGGACTTGCCGCGCTGACTGACGATGATCTGAAAGCCGCGTTGGCTGATCCCGACGCGCACGTCCGTGAACACGCGGTTCGCTTGGCCGAGCCGCGGTTGAAGGATGAACCGAGTCTTCGGCAGATGGTTATCGCCGCCGCGCGGGACGACAGCGCGCGCGTCCGCTTTCAGACGGCCTTGACGCTGGGCGAGATTGACGGCGACCAGGCGACAGCGGCACTCGCGGCGATCGCCCGACGCGATGCGGCCGATCCGTGGACGCGAATGGCTGTGTTGAGTTCTCTCTCTCGATCGCCATTTCCGTTTCTCATCGACGTGCTGGCTGACCGCCAGTTCGCCGCCAGCGAGCCAGGTCTACAAATGATCGGACAGCTCGCCTTCATCGTCGGTGCAAGCAGTGACGCGGATGCCATCGACCGAGTTCTGCTGGCCGCCGCCACGAGCCCAGGCCGACGCGAGGTCGTGACGAATATCGGGGCGGGGCTCAAACGGACGCGCCGCGATTTGAGCCAAGTGGCCGCGGACAAAACTAGACTAGGTGGGCGTGTCGTTTCCAAGATGCTCGACGAAGCTCGGCAGACGGCGCTCGCGGCGGGCGGCGAAATGCAAAACCGGTTGCAAGCGATCGAGCTGTTGGGCTACAGCCGTTTCGAAGCGGTGCGAGAGATGTTGACGAGGCTGCTCGATACGCGCCAGCCGCACGCGATCCAGTCTGCGGCGATCCATGCGATGACTGGGTTTTCAGGCCGAGAAGTTGCTGACATCTTGCTCAGCAAACACTCGAATTTGACGCCGGATGTGCAGGCGGATCTCGTCGGTCGGTTGCTGACGCGGTCGGAGTGGATTCCGATTGTGCTTGACGCGGTGCAAGCCCGCATTGTGCCGGCCCGTCGCATTTCACCGGTCCGGCGTTTGATCTACATGGAAAGCACCAACGTGGCGATCCGCGAGCGGTCGGTCAAACTGTTCTCTGCCGACCTGCCGGGTCCGCGCAGCGCTGCCATCGCCGAGTATCAAGCGGCATTGTCCCTGCCCAGTGATACGGTGCGCGGGGAAAAAATATTTCGGCGGGAATGTGCCAATTGCCATCGCCTGGGAAAACGAGGGCATGAGGTCGGATCGAACCTGGCAACCGTCCAGAACCGAACTCCCGCTCAATTGCTAGTGAATATCCTCGATCCCAACCGTGAAGTATCACCGAACTTCCTGGAATATGTCGTGGTCACCGACGATGGCCGAATCAACACCGGCATCATTGCGTCGGAAACAGCCACCAGCATCACACTCCGCCAGACGGAAGGCAAACAGCAGACGATCCTGCGCAGTGACATCGACGAGATTCGCAGTTCAGGGAAGTCATTGATGCCCGAAGGACTCGAAAAGAAGATCACGCCCCAGGAGATGGCGGATTTGATTGCCCACTTGTTGTCGTTGAGATAAGGACGGCCGGCTAGCGAATCCTAAAATCAACTTTTGACAAAGCACTAGACGAAAAAAAACCGATTGCTGGGCAACAATCGGGTTCAAATGAATGACGGCGATTAGATTGATTGCCTTGAAGAGCGAGAGCTTGGGGATTGAGCGGCATGCTTCAATACCCGCGCGACGCGGCCATCGGTGGGTGTTGGGTTACGAGACGCGGCTGCCAAGAGGTCTGTTTGCGACTGCACGTTTTCTGTTGGTTTACCATCTCCACGCGGCTTTTGCGATTCGGCCAGCATTCTCATTCTCGCCAAGGCGTCCGGTGGCAACGGAAATGCAGATTTCATTTGAAGCTGCTGAGCTAATCTCTAAGCATTTGCCTGCCGTTTTTTGCGGCGTCGAAATCCAGCGACCAGGCCAAGACCCGCAAGGGCCGACCAAACGGCCAAGCTGGCCGGTTCGGGGATGACTCCGCCGTTACCGGGAATGGTTCCTAAGTCAGTACCATAATTGAAACTAACGTTGGAAATGTCGCTCAGGCTGAATCCGGCGGGAAGACCAGACAGCGTAAACGTGACCGAGTTTTGGATCAGCGAAACCTTGTTCTTTCTCGTGCCGCCCGTGACCGCTTTGTTTCCCGTCGTAATGTCGTCGCTAGCGGATGTAATACCATACTGAATGCCATCTGGCGACCAGGGACCTTGCAGGTTGTTGGCTTCGATCGGATCAATTAAGTGGTCTGTGCCAAAGATGTCACCCAAGCCGGACGAACTGATGCCGTACGAGGCGTCGCCGGAAAGATCGCTTCGGTAGGCCCATTCGCTGGCGACGTCGCCGCCGGGGTTGGTGGCGTCGTGACCAGCCGGGACATTAACGACCGTACTTCCGGCCGTAAGGATCGCGGAATCGGCGGAAAGCGTGGGATCGCCAGCGACTTCGAAAAAGACCGCGGTCAGAACGTGAGCTTGTTCCAAAACGTCCGCCGTCGATGTGTTCGTAAGCGTCACTTGCAGATCGCCGCCAACAATTTCGAATGTGGCCTCGGCAGCAAGGGTGCCGTTCGACCCCTCGAACGTAACGGCTGCTTGTGCAGGCACCGCCGCAATCGTGACAGCCAAAACTAATATAGAAATGCTCCAACGTTTCATATTCATCCTCTCCTCATCAATTGCGTTAATGCCGACAACTCGGCGCGCGGATAATTTGCCTTTTACTCTGTATCCATAACCACCACTGCCGTCCTGTTCCTGACACGAAATCTGTCGAAAATCGAGAGAATTCGAGATTTCTTATCTCCTGTGAAATTAGTCACTTAAGCCCCTACCTGCACATCTTTCGCCGCCACGCAGGACCGCTCAACAGCTTTAACGCCTACGTCCAACCACAGCTCCAAAACCAGGCGTTGCTCCGCCAGCAAAGCCAAAGAATTCGCGGATTGGAGTTTCAACTCCAACTCACCGCCCCAACCCAAATCGGCCCCACAACCGAAGCCGCAACGTACGGCAACTACTTGCACTATTACAAGTTCCCGCAGTACCCGCGTCGCCGGTAATTCAATTCAATAGCGGTTTGGGAAGTGCCCTAATTCTGAGTTGTAGACTTCCGAAGTTTCGGAAAGCTTCGGAAGTCTAGTTCGGGCCAACACACTGATAGGACACGACCACGGTTTGACATGACCAACTCACCGAGTGATAATTTGGAGGAATTCAGACTTTTCAGATGAGCCACCGTCATGTCACACAAACTCGCAAAACTCCTGCTCGAAAAGGCCGACACATTCGTGGAACGCCGAGATGCGATTAAGACGGCCATCGACATGGGGATGCCGATCCGCGAAATCGAAGCCTATCTCGATTGGCTTGAGTTGATCCAAAAGCAAGCAAGACACGACACGATCTAACCCACAAATTCATTTTCGTGAATCATAGTTTTGACTGCAATTGCTTTGCCAGTTCGTGGACCTTGCCGACGATGCGTTCTTCAAGCGTCGGATTCCATGGGCGACTGCGTGCTTCGTAGCCACCTTCCAACAACACGCGTCGGCTGGGGATGTAGCCGGAATAGACGTTCGAGTAGCCCGCAACCCAGATCGCCGGACCGTCTGGATTCGTCAATTCGCGTTTCAGTCGCAAAGCATAATCAACGACGACTTCAGTACCCAGCGCGACGAGCATCAGATCGTTGCCGAACCGAATAACTTGCACCGGGTATGCGAAGTCGGGACGGTCCGGTATGGCAAACTCTAAATCTACTGTATCCAACATACTTCTTAGCGGGCCGTGAAGTGGACGCTGATGCCGCCGCGCGCGTTGATTAACTTCCAATGCCGCTTCGACCGCGGTCGCCAGAGAACGACCATGCATCTGCGCGTATTTTAGCTCGCTGCGCGGATACGGATTCTGGTCGCCGCCACAGCCCATCATGAACAGTGCCGTGACACCGGGATGATCCTTCTCGAAGTATTCCTGTGCGTACCCAGCGTAGTCGCCCAGCCACCAGCGAAAGCCCATCGTCGTGTTGTGGCAAGCATAGCCAAACACGACCGCACGCAGCGAGTCGTCGCCAGGGTTACGGACACTCAACACAGGAACCGTGTGATCGACTGGCCCGTTCGGATTCGGATGATTGCGAAATCCTTCATCCGACGGAGTACGGCGATTCATCGCCACGCCGCAACGAGCAACGCTGTATGAGAGATTCGCCGGCTTAAGTTGCTTCAGTGACTGCCCGACCGTTTCGACGAGCGTTGCCGTGAGGGAATCGAAATAGTCCTTGGCATCCTCGCGTCCGTAGGCGGGGCCGCAGTGCGTGTGCGACGCGTTCATCAATAGTGCGTGCGGCGGCAGCTTGTATTTCTCTTGTACTTGGGTGGCAACTTCGGTGCGGAGTTGCTCGATGACTCCAATCAGGTCGAGTGTCACAAATACGACTCGGTTGCCTTCACGATCCTCGATGGCGATCGCTTTGCCGAATAGATCTTGCTCGGTTCCTTCCGCGGGTTCCTTGCGTCCCGCATAACCGGCCATGTGCAACCGTCGCTCGGGCGTGATCTTTGCGGAAGCAACGCCGACGTTCCACTGTGGAGCCTCTGGCGTCTCGTCGCCTGTGGCGATCGTCAGAGGCGAAATGAGAAGCAGAAAAACCAAAGCTGTTGTCGATTTGAGCATGTTTAGATTCCTAAATTGCCGACACTATTCGATCATTGATTCGGAATATATTAACAGAAGCACAAATGCAATGCGTTAAGCCGAACGGTTAGCCGCTCGGAATCACCGGCAAGGCGATGTGGGAAGCGTGCTCGTGGCTGTGATAAACCTTCTGTTGTGCGGGGCGCATGTCTGTGTCTTGGCCGAAAGCGTGTCCCGTGTTGGGATTGCGGTCGAATCGCGGGAAGTTCGATGATGAAATCTCAAGCCGAATGGAATGTCCCTTGAGAAAAACATTTCCCGTCGCCCCGATGTCGAATTCGTATTTATAGACGACACCAGGTTCGATTAGTTTCGGATCGGTGTAACTCTCGCGGTAGCGGGCTCGGATGACGCCGTCGCAGAGATTCATGGCATAGCCGGTGGGCGCGACGTCAACCAGTTTGGCCGTCCAATCGGTATCTGGAGCATCACTCGCTGCGTAGATCACGGCGCGGATCGGGCCGGTCACTTCCAGATCTTCGATCAACGGCTCGCTGGAATAACAGAGCACATCGCCGCGCATCTCGACGGGGCGTTGATCGTAAGGTCCCCAGGCGACGATCTCCGGCGAACAGCAGGTGTTTCCGCCTGTCGTTTGTACGGGAAAGCGTGGATCGTAGACGTATTGGTCGGGTGGTTCGTCTTGAGGAGGATCCTTCGCGAGTCGGCCGTCGCCACGCAGTGTGTTCGCCCCGCCGCTGGAGTGCAGATACCAACGTTGCCAATCCGTGCGCGCCAGTGGCCATTCCTGCTCGTCGCGCCACTCGTTCGCGCCCATGATAAACAATCGCAAAGGTGGCTCGCGGGCAATACCGTTGTCGATCCCTTGGAGCCAGTAGTCAAACCAGCGCAGTTCCAGCGACTCCAGGTCTACCAGTGAGCCAGCTCCAAAATCAACATCGCCGGTACGTGTGCATGCACTGAGCCGGTGCGGCCACGGACCGACGATCAACCTGCTTTGACGCGCCTCGGATGTTCGGCCGCGTAATCGTAAGCCATTGAAGTTGTCGAACGACTCTTTGGCATACAGGTCGAACCAGCCGCCCATGCTCAATGCCGGAACCGCGATTTCGCCCCACTGATGCTCCACGTTTATCTCCGCCCAGTACTCGTCGTCGGTTGCATGCTCGATCCAATCTTTCCAGAACGGCATGTTTCCGCCGCACAGCTCAATCATGTCGCGGATTGGCAGCGTATGAAAAGCCTCGGTCCAGTTGTGATAGGCGATGCTCTGCGCCGTGTGAGCGCTCGTTCGCATCCCCCACGTCATGGCGACGTTGAGCTGGAAAGCGCCGCCAGGATAGAACAACCCGCGAAAGTAGTCGTTGCACATCACACGCGGTGCGAGGCAGGTGAGATGCTGATTTCGTAGCGGCGCGCTCAGCCACTGGACGCAGCCCAGGTATGACCCGCCGGCCATGCCGATCTTGCCGTTGGACCAGGATTGCCCGCCGATCCACTGTTGCGTATCGAAGCCGTCAGGACCTTCCTGGTGAAACGGGTAGTAAGAACCGTCCGAATCCCAACGCCCGCGCACATCCTGGATCACACAGGCATAACCGTAGTTGGCCAGACGCCGGCCTTTTTCGATCAGGTCTTCGTTGTTGTTGCTGTACGGAGTTCGGATCAGCACCGTTGGAAACGGACCATCCGCTTTTGGCAAATATATGTCGGACGACAAGTGTACGTCGTCGCGCATGGGCGTCTTCACGTCCCAACGCATCTCGACGCCATGATTTGATGGCATAAGCAACCTTCTTTGGTAATCTGTTTCGTAGCGGAATTCGTGAGAATCCCGTCGTTGCTCTGAAGCCTCACGACTTCACCTACAATTTGACATGTCAATCAAAGCGTAGCGAATACACGTCAGCATTCTTGAGCGCAAATCGCAGTTGAACGACGCCTTGGCTGAGTTTGGCGTTCTGCTCCCAATCTACCGTCGCATCAACGGCATCACCTCGAAGCGGCTTCGATTTGCCAACGATGTTTCCTGAGTCGTTGAGTGCTTCGATGGTCAAATTGCCGCCCTTCCGCACGATGTAATTCAGCAGCAACCGCTTACCTTTGTATTGCAGCGGTTTGGTAATCATCTGACCGCCGTCCTCACCGCCGCGCAAGGCGACGAAGCCGTCCACGCGATAGACAAATCTCCGCACGCGGCCCGGTGTTGGTTCGTAGTAATTCTCCGTGGCGTAGACCGAGATTTCGTTCGGTTTGCCGGGCAGTTGAAACATGCCCCAAGCCATGTAGTTGCTGCGATTATGGTTGCGGTCTTTCGGCGCGGTGCGCGGAACAACGGCTTCAGCATATCGATGAAATGTCGTCCCATCGCGGCTGGTCATCAGAATCGGTTCGACCTGCTGGCTCTTCGCTTCGTATCGTGTCGGGAAACCGATGAACAGATGCGGCGCCCGAAAGTATTTCTGAATGGCGTTCGTGTAGAGATGCTCGGTCGGCGTACCTTCGGGATAGGTCAAGTCGGCTTCGTTTTCCCACTTGATGAAATCCTTCGAAGTCGCCGTGCGAATGCTGCGCACACCGTTGCCAAAGTAACGCCAATAGGCGCGGTACTCGCCGCGATCGGTGTCCCAAAACGCGAGATTCTGCGAGTCGAACGCGCCGTGCGTGATCACAGGCTTCTCCTGGATCAACTTCCAATGTTTGCAGTCGGGCGACTCAAGCGGCAGCAAGCCACCGCGTCCACCGCCAAACGCCTTGTAACGCGACTCGGCCGGCGCGTCGGGGTTGTCGTCGCGGAACGCTGTGAAGTTGTGCGAGCCCGGCCCGAGCCAGACGATGTTGTTTTCCTTCGAACCATTCCACTCGAACAAACCCAAATTCGGTTTCGTCCAGCGGATACCGTCCTTGCTTTCGGCATAGCAAGTCACTTCCTTGTGAGCCGCCTTCTTCTTTTCGTCGTGCTGCCAACCGCGATAGATCATGCGATACAGATCGCCGTCCTGAAGATATGTGTAATAACCGCTCGTATTGCCTTCCCAAGGTTCGTCCGCGACAAACACAACTTCTTTCGGTTCGGGTTTGATCAAAGTTCGACGAACGTCGCCCGTGACTTCGCCAATCAAGTGATCATCGACGAACAGTTCCAACCGGCTACCAATGTCGATTGGCTCGACGCAAAAAACGGAAGTGGTTGTGCAAATGGCCGTTAGTAAAGTAGCGAAGGGAATTCTCCAAGATCTGCTGCAACTAGGCATCTCGTTCTCCTCATTGTTAGGTCGGCTGTATCGCACAATTGTAACCGATCGACTCGTGTGTGTTGGGTCGAAGCCGCAGCCAGACAGTAACCCGACGCGCAAGCGAGGGAAGACCGAGATTTCTCGCTTGCGCATCAGGTTGCTGTGATTCGCGCCAAATTGACATCAAAACACCAATGACCGTGTCGAGCAACGATTGATGATGAATGGGTCCTGTGCGCCGTTGAAACGACGATGTCAATGAACGACAATCGAAGGCAAAGCTGCCAATTACACGACACGAAGTACGCGCATCGAAAACTTGGACCTGAGGGTAAAACAATTAATCGAAATGTCTAATCAGCGATACTACACGGTTGAAATAACAACATTTCTCTGCATGCTGGTCGTGTCGTGGGACAAATCATCCGGCGCGGAAGCGATCGACTTTCAACGTGACGTGGCACCGATCTTGGAGCGTCGTTGCTTGAGTTGCCATAACGATCGGGATCGGCGCGGTGGACTGTCTCTTCAATCGGCCAAGTCGGCGGGCAAAGGGGGCGAGAGCGGCAAAGTGATTGTGCCGGGCGAGCCGGAGTCGAGCTTCTTTCTGGACGTTGTGGTACCGTCGGATGGATCGGCCGATATGCCCGAAGACGAGTTGCCACTTGAGGCGGATGAAGTCGACACGATTCGGCGCTGGATTGCGGGTGGTGCTGTGTGGCCGGTTGAGCTTGTGCTCAAGCCACCTGTGTTGTGGTCGTTGAAGCCGCTCGTACGACCTGACGTTCCGACAGACGTTGCGGCGACGGACGCGTTTCCGATTCGCAATCCGATCGATGCCTTTGTTGCTGCCGGGCATCGCGCGGCCGCGTTGGAAGTGGCTCCCCCGGCGGATCGTCGCACGCTTTTACGGCGGTTGTATTTGGACATCACGGGGCTGCCGCCCTCGCCTGCCGCAGTGGAGTCTTTTGTCGAGGACTTGGAGCCAAAGGCACATGAACGATTTGTCGATGAGTTGCTCAGGTCACCACATTATGGTGAGCGCTGGGGGCGGTACTGGCTGGATCTTGCTCGGTACGCTGACAGCGAAGGTTATCTAGGGGACAGCCTGCGACCGCATGCTTGGGTTTATCGCGAATGGGTCATTGATGCGATGAACCGAGACCTGCCGTTCGATCAGTTTACGGTCGAGCAACTTGCCGGAGACTTGCTTGAGAACCCGACTCTCGAACAGAAGATCGCAACGGGTTTCCATCGGAACACATTACGCAACACCGAGGCTGGCGTTGATCTGGAGTTGTACCGTACGAAGGAAATTGTCGACCGAGTGAACACGACAGGGATGGTCTGGCTGGGGCTGACACTTGGCTGCGCGGAATGTCACGACCACAAGAACGACCCGATCAGTCAAACCGAGTTCTACCAGCTTTACGCATTCTTCAATAATGCGGACGAAGTTGGTGTCACGGCGACCAAGCCGTGGCAGATCACCGAGTACAAGGAAGCCATGCAGGTCTGGCAATCTGCGTGGGATAAACTCCTTGCCAAGTTGCGACCGTATGAAAGAGACGATTTGAACGATGAGCAGAAGGCGGCGATTTCCAAAGCGCTCGCTGGCACTAGCAAGTCGTTCGACTGGAAAACGATTGTCGACTCTTATCGCGCAAAAGAATCCGGCTGGGATGAGTTGAAGAAGCAAGTCGACGCTCACTTGAACAAGAAACCAACGACTCCATCGACCAAGTCTCGCGCGTTTGCCAAGCGTACGAAGGATCGCCGTGACACGTTCGTGCATATTCGCGGCATCTATACTCGGCACGGCGACAAAGTGAGTCCAGGTACTCCAGCCATCCTGCCTCATCTCGACGCGCGCGGCACAGAACCTGACCGGCTTGATTTGGCGCAATGGTTGTTTCACGAACAGAATCCACTAACGGCTCGAGTTGCGGTGAATCGGATCTGGCAGCACCTGTTCGGCTATGGACTGGTCGCCACGCCGAACGACTTTGGGAATAAGGGAGCCAGGCCGACTCATCCGCAACTGCTGGACTGGCTGGCGACCGAATACCGCCGTCTTGGCTGGAGCCGCAAAGCGATGATTCGGCTGATTGTCACGTCGTCAACCTACCGCCTCGCATCCGCCGCCAACTCAGTCCCGTCTCAGCAGCACGTCGGCAATCAACTGTTGTGGCGGCAGAACAGCTATCGGGTCAGTGCGGAGATCGTTCGTGATCTACATCTGACCGCAAGCGGGCTACTGGATCGAACCATTGGGCGGCGCGGCATTCGTCCACCGTTACCGGCCTTCGTCACCGAAGTGGGCCGCAGCGTCAAGTGGCCGGTCAGTCAAGGCAGCGAACGTTATCGGCGAGGCATGTACATCCTCTTCAAGCGGACGGTGCCGTACCCGATGCTAGTGACATTTGACGCACCCGACTCAACCATCTCGTGCAGCCGACGCGAACGATCGAACACGCCGCTGCAGGCGCTCACGCTGCTCAACGATCCAGTCTTCTTTGAATGCGCGCAGGTGCTCGGGCGGCAATTGATCGAGCAGCATCGCGGAGATGTTTCCGCAGCAATTGAAGATCTATTCCTACGGTGCCTGGGGAGACCGCCTGTTGATCAGGAGCGGAATTATCTGATCGTCGCCTACCAGGACCTACTTCGACTCAACGAAAGAGAAAGGCAACAGGTGAGCACGGGCGACGATCCAAAAGTCGCCGCGATGATCGCCTTGGCACGAATCGTCATGAATCTGGATGAGTTTATTACACGAGACTGACGTAGCTACGCTCGCCAGAGCGTGGATGCGGTTGCTCCACCGTCTGGCGACGGTAGCTACCAGTAGCAGGTAACATCATGACTACACATCGCGAACACCTACCACGACTCGATCCGCAGTTCTATCGCGGTCAGGCATATGTTCATTGGACACTGACCATCCAGGATCGACGTACTGGATGGCTGATCCCAGCGTTCAATTACAAGTTCCGCGAGTTGCTGACTCACGCAGCGTTTCGCTACGCGTTCACGTGCCCGATCTATTGCCTGATGCCAGATCACATTCACATGGTGTGGATCGGCATCGACGATCGAACAGATCAACTCAAGGCGTCGAAATATTTTCGCAAACAAGTCGGCGAACCGTTGACGAAACTCGGATTTGAGTTCCAGCATCAGCCATACGATCATGTGTTGCGCGACGATGAGAGAATCGAATCGGCGTTCGTCAACTTGGTCGAGTACATCGCTCGAAATCCGGAACGCAAGGGGCTGGTGTCGCGAGACGGTTTTCGAGATTACAAATACACTGGTTGCTTGATACCGGGATATCCGGAACTGAATTTGTGGCAGCCCGATTTTTGGCTTCGTTTTTGGCGGACGTATTCGTTCCTGCGAAAGAACGGTCTGTTTCGCCCGTGCGATAAGGAACTGTAGCTACGCTCGCCAGAGCGTGGAAGAGTTGTTTACGCAATTCTCCACCGTCTGGCGACGGTAGCTACCACGCGTATGCAATCCGACACTCCAGACCAAAACGAATACGACGTCGCAGCATTGAATCGACGACGGTTTTTTACGACGGGTGCCAGCGGTCTCGGCACGTTAGCGCTGGCCTCACTGCTGAATGACGACGGCGCTCTCGCGGGTGACGTTCCGCGGCAGTTGACGCACTTCGCACCGAAAGCCAAGCGCTGTGTCTACCTCTTTATGGAAGGTGGACCAAGCCAGATGGACCTGTTCGATCAGAAGCCGAAACTGAACGAACTCGATGGCCAGCCGATGCCCGAGTCGATGCTCAAAGAGATCAAATTCGCGTTCATTCAAAAGGAGAGTGCCCGACTGATGGGCAGCCCGCGAACGTTTCGTTGCTACGGTGAATGTGGCATGGAACTGTCGGACCTGTTGCCGCATCTCAGCACGTGCGTCGACGACATCGCACTCGTCCGATCCATGCATGGCGAGCAGTTCAATCATCTGCCTGGCCAGTTGATGATGCTCTCCGGTTCGTCACTGCAGGGCCGGCCAACACTTGGTTCGTGGCTCAACTATGGACTCGGCAGCGAGTCGCAGAATCTTCCGAGTTACGTTGTGCTGGCGACTTTGGGACGCGGCCTGCCGGGCGGTGCGTCGAGTTGGTCGAGCGGATTTCTACCATCGCAATATTCGGGTACGCTGTTTCGGAATCAGGGCAGCCCGGTCCTCAATCTGGCCAATCCGCCCGGCATGTCGCGAGATATTCAGGCGCGGAGCCTGCGGGCCATCAACGAATTGAATCAGCTTCGCCTGGACAAGGTTGGAAACCCTGAAGTCGCCAGCCGCATTAAGGCCTATGAACTCGCCTTCCGAATGCAGCAGACCACGCCGGAGTTGCTCGACCTGTCCGGAGAAACCAAGGCGACGCTCGATGAATACGGCGTGACGCGCGAAGAGGCATCCGACAAATCGGGTTTCCTCGGCTCCTACGCGCGGAACTGTCTGCTCGCCCGTCGGATGATCGAGCGGGGTGTGCGTTTCGTGACACTCTTTCTTTCAACATGGGATCATCACAGTTACCTGGACAGCGGACTCGCGCGCTACACAAAGATTTCTGATCAGCCGGTCGCCGCATTGCTGAAGGACCTGAAACGTCGCGGCTTGTTGGATGAAACTCTGGTCGTGTGGGGCGGAGAATTCGGCCGGACGCCACTGGGCGAGAACCGCGTCAACTTTAAGACGGTGACGGGACGCGACCATCATCCCTATTCGTTCAGTTTGTGGATGGCGGGCGGCGGAGTGAAAGGTGGCCAGGTCATCGGCGAGACGGACGAGATCGGCTGGGGCGTTGCCAAAGATCCGGTCCACGTACACGATCTACACGCGACAATCCTACACCTGTTCGGCCTGGACCACAAAAAACTGACCCACCGATTCCAAGGCCGCGACTTTCGGCTCACCGACGTTTCCGGAAACGTCGTCAGGAAACTCTTGACATAGGAAAACGGCAACCCATAAAAGCAATTCTCCGATTCCTTGCCGGGCTCGGGAAGATTTGACGGCAATGAGAACGCTACTTGTCCACACGCAGTCTCTGGGAGACCCTTCTCGTTTCTCCAGGATCGGCTCTGACCTCGAAGACGATATCGTGCTGCCCTGCCTGTGTCGGCACGCCGGAGATCAGACCGCTACAAGGGTCTTGAGACAGACCGAGGGGTAATCGGACTGCCTCGAACATCAGTTGCTCGCGGTCCCAGAAGGCGGCGTTGTACGAAGATTTCGGGCTGCGGCGGCAGCGTAAGTCGCCGATCGAGTGAATCACGTCCGGCTGATAGCGATACGGCTTGTCACACGTTGCTGTGGGCGGTCGTGTGAAGACGAAGGGCCGGGGGACTTCCGCATAATCGGAGGGCCCGCTCTCGTTGCCCGCCGCGTCGATTGCGACCACACGGTAGAAAGCCCTGTTGGTGTTCGACAAGTTGATCCCCGGCCCGACGACGCGCAATTCAGCTTCTGCCGTTCGCGCAATCAAATTGCTCGGCATTTTGACTAAACCCGCGTCCGGCGCATCGGCTGCTTTGCCCTCATATTCCTCGATCGACCGGACAAAACCCTTGCCACGAAACACCACGTACTGCTTGTCGCTGACCGAGAACCCTTTCTCGTCGCTGCCGTAAACCTTGTAGGCCACCGGCGGGCGGCCCTGCGAGTTCGGCCGCCACACAAGCGTCAGTCCGCCTTGCTCGTCAGGCGTCAGTTCTACGTCCAGCGGCACACCGGGGGCGCGCGTTTGAAAACGAAACGTCCGGCTCCACGGGCTCCACACGCCGGTGGCGTCCAGCGCTCGCACGCGCCAGTAATAATTCGTGTCGGGATTCAGCAGTCCAACGTACGGCGCGGTCCACTGCGTCTTGCCTCTGAAGGGCGTCCGCGAGATGCGCTTCTCAAAATTCGGCGACAGCGGCCAGCGCATGTCGGCGTGGGCCGAGAGTTCGAAATGGTAGTCGACGA
>CAYFJO010000092.1:0-30211 GCA_964343305.1 uncultured Pirellulaceae bacterium
CATCACCGATCAACATGTTGCAGCCGTTGCCGGAGTGAACCGATTTGAAACCCCACGTATAAATGCTCTCAGACGGGCGGGCACAAGCGTGGCCGAGTAAGGTTCCGGTCGGATCAATACTTGCATGTGGTGCAACCGCATTGCCGCCACGAGCTTGAACGGGTGCGTTACAAGGTGCGGCGGTTCCCGCTTGCGTGCCACCACCATGGCCGATCATCCAACCCCAATCCCATGACCAACTGGTGCGGTTGGGAAGGATTTCACCGCCTAAAAACGTGTTCGAAAGGCCATCGGTAATTTCACCAAAGGTAGACGCGTAATATTTTGCTCCGTACGGACCGGAAATGATATCGCCTCGTCCAGTGTGTTCTCCCCAGTTGGAGTGACCAGGATTCGTATTGCCAGGATTATCAAAAAAGTCGCCTTCGTCAGTAATCAACGGACCAACTTGAGCAGGATTGGTACGATTGCAGCCGCCACCCGAACCATTGTTGGCGATCCGTTGAGCACCCGTATTCACTGCATAGCTACTTAGCGCCTCATGGGCGTTGTGACCTGGGTCATTATTTTGCCACTTGGGGCCGTCCGCCGAAGGGCACCAGTAACCGGGAATATGAACGTCAGTGAAGTACTGCTCTTTCGGCAACTGCTGAGTGCCATCATGGTTGACGTCGTTGAAGCGATTTCGAATACCGTATCGTTCGCGGAAGTTATTTCGATCGTCCTTCATCGCATCGAACAACGCTTGCTGTTCGATAAAGGGTAGTAGTTTAACCAAAACAGTACCGCGATTGCCTCCTTCATTGGGTTCTTGGCCGTTACGCGCACGATTACCCTCACCACCCGTTGCGCCATACGACGCATACGGTAATATTTTGTACGTGTCATTGTAGTTATGCATGGCGATACCAATCTGTTTCAGATTGTTCACGCATTGCGAACGACGAGCCGCTTCACGGGCGGCCTGAACGGCGGGCAACAACAGAGCGATCAAAATTCCAATGATGGCAATCACCACCAACAATTCAACAAGCGTAAAGCCTCTCTTCTCGTTTGTAATAGCCACGGCACCCTCCTCGAGAGAATAAAGAATAAAGAATAAATACGAAAGAGATCATAAAGAAAAGCACAGCACGCCGCAAGTAAAACCTGGGAAATGACAAAAAAATCGTCCGGTGGAACTGGAGCCCCCCTCATTGAGGTGGTTGCCATTCTGCCATTGAGTGACTATTCACGAGGCGCAAAGAAAACGTGCGACCACACGATGTGATCGCACGTTGGCTCTAACAAACTCGCAAAAACTGTTTATCCCTTACCAGGCAGTTTTACTTGCTGACCATCTTTGCGGCTGCCAAATCGCTGCCACACCGTGTAGTCGACATTGTGATAGAAAAAGTGAACCGATCCATCACCGATCAACATGTTGCAGCCGTTGCCGGAGTGAACCGATTTGAAACCCCAGGAATAGATATTGTTCTGGTCACCGTTGTTGCCAACTCTCGTGCAAACATGATCGAGCAGGGTACCTGTCGGATCGATGCTGGCGTGTGGTGCAATGGCGTTGCCGCCCCTCGGTTCCGTGGGTGCGTTACACGGTGAGGCAGTTCCCGCTGCCGAACCCTTTCTCGTTGCCATCCATCCGTAATTCCATTGAGTTTGCGTACGGTTTGGAGCGATCTCACCAACCAAAAATGTGTTGGAAAGACCATCCGTGATTTCACCAAAGGTGGATGAGTAGTAAGTGACTCCGAATGGACCAGAAATATGATCACCACGACCTGTGTGGTGTCCCCAGTTGGACATTCCTGGATTGGTGTCACCGGGCATATCAAAGAAGTCGCCCCTCCCGGTGATTAGCGGCCCTACTTCGCTCGCATCGTCGGATGAGCAACCGCCGCCACCGTCTGCCATGTTCTGCGCACCAATGTTGGGAGCATAAGTCGCTAACGCATGCCGGTTGTTATGACCTGGATCATTCCATTCCCATTTCGGACTATCGATCGAAGGACACCAATAGCCAGGAATATGGACGTCGGTGAAACGCTGCTCTTTCGGCAATTGCTGCGTACCGTCATGGTTGACGTCGTTGAAACGGTTGCGAATTCCGTAGAATTCACGGAAGTTATTTCGGTCGTCTTTGATGGCATCAAAGAGGGCCTGCTGTTCGACAGATGGAAGGATTTTCATCAGCACTTCGCCACGGTGTCCATTCTCTCGGCAACCTAAAAGCCGCTATTCAACCTTTTCAACGCTCACAAACACGGGCGTGCTTGCATAAGTTGCCTTCATGACGAAATTCAGAGACACGTTGGCCATTACGGCGATCTGCTGACTTTCCACCGGTGGAGCGTTTTCCGCTGCTTTGAGAGCGATGTGCCCTTGCGTCGCACCTTTGGCGAGCAACGTTTTGCTGTTGGCTCCGTCCAAAGTCACCCCTCCAGGAAGCGAATTGCCATAAACGGAACTGAGGTGCTTATAAATCACGTCCAGCGTCACATTCTTGTCGAATCCTTCGGATCGCTGAAGCGTCACGTCGATTCTTTGCGATTCGCCGGGCTTCAATCGGACTTCATGGGTGCTGAGTGTTACCTTCAAGATGTCGCTGGGTGCACCGACCGAAACGGTGTGCAAATCCGCCGGCCAATGACCTCGCCCACCGCCGGGTTGATAGGTTTCTTGATAATTCAGCGCGACGGCAGTTAGCTCCGTCTGCTGGCCTTCTTCGCCGGTTACTGCCGTGCCTCGGATGGTTACGTTGGTCATATTTAAAGGGGCGTCTTGCGCCGCCGTCATGACGATACAGGCGTCCTGACCTTTTCCAGTGAGAATCTTTCCACACTCGGCGCTGACGCCCTCGGGCAAACCGTCGATGCCCAGTTGCACTTCGCCGTCGAAGCCGTTCTTGCGAACCACGCGAACGAACACAACTCCGCTGGTACCCGGCGTCAGCGGCGTTTTGTCTGTATCCGCGTACAGTTCAAAATGCGGCTCGCTGCGCGTTACTTGGATGAAGTACACAAACTTCGCTCCACCGCGCAAATGCAGGTCGCGAATTTCGATAACATACTTTCCGTCGGCTGGCACGATCCAGTTTTCGACGAGTGAATCGGCATACGAGCGCTTGTTCAATCGCATGTCGTCGTTCAGCGTCAGTTGCTTGCCCTGGTCATTCAGAATCCGCAGATGGGAATCGACCGACGATTGCTGGCGGCGAGCGATGACTTCAAACGTGAATCGTTCGCCTTTCTTTGCTGCAAAGGAAAAACAATCGATGTCCGCTTTGGATTCGAGCCGGCCGTTGATGCCGGCGGGGATCTTGACGAGTTGCGATTGTTCGGCGGTGTTGTTGTCTGCATCCGTTTCGGATTCAACCGCCGATTCGGTGACGACTACGGAAACTGGATTGCTCGATGCCTGGCCCATTGGCAAGGCAATTTTTCGCGGCCCTCTTGGCGCATCCATCGGCACGTGGACTTCGGCCAACGGATTGTCCGGAATTTGAAAACCAACTAGTTCAACCTGGCGATTTTCTCCCGCCGCGATCCCCATCGGATAGACGTTCGTCACAAACGGCTGATCGCTAACTTCGATGCTGTATTCCCAGTATTGATTGCCCTGATAACGAACGTCGCGGACCTCCAGCAAATACTCCCCGGCTTGTTCGAAGACATAGCCAACAAACGGATCGCCGTAAAAATAGTTGTCCGACGACGCCAGCGTCACACCAGCCGCGCTGCGCAGCGTGATGATCGGATCGGAGTGTTGTTGAAGATCGTGAATCCTGTTTTGCAGCCGCATCGAGCGGACGTGAAAACTCAGCGCGGCGCCGGCCTCGACTTGGAATTTGTAGTAATCGACGTCTTCGCCTTTTTCGATCGCGCCGCAAATCGTCGACGGCACGCTGACCTGGAGTGCCTGGTCGGCTTTGTCGTTGCTGCCGGATTCGACAACCACGGGATCGCGCACGATGACCAGTTGCCCAAGCGTGCTGACACCGTTGGGCGTGGCAATTCGAAAGTCTCGCACGCCCGACAACGCATCGGGAGCCACCGTGAATTTGACTTTCATGGTCGTCAAGTTCGGGGTCTTGGTCTTATCTTCTTCTTTCTTTTCGGGATGAACGATTTCGCCCGTGACGCCTGCGCCGGTGACGAACACCTGGTAGGCGCCGTACATCGTGTATCGCGACTTGATCGTGTGTTCGGATGTCTGACCCACTTGGGCGGCGACCGGGTTGAGGCTCATCAGCATCGGGTACGATGTTTGGCCAACGGCCGATTCGATGGTCAGCATTGCAATGAACAAGGCAAGAATAGATCGAGAGATCATAAGAATTCCAATCAAAGGTTCGTCAAGCTACCGAACAAACAAGAACTGTTTCGAATTGATCAATGCCCACAGCAAGTCTTCATAACATTGCTGCGGCTCGGTGATTTCTTTCAAAAACTCGTGACTCAAATCCACTTCCGCCTGGCTGGGCAAACGACACAGTGCGGTCAAATATAACTCGCGGACAATCTCTTCGTGCGGCTTCTCTTCCTGAATCAATTTGGTCACGATTCCATTTTTGTCCGCGATCTTCTTGGCCAGGATTTCGCCGTTCAGTGTGTGCAACGCCTGCGCAAGGTTCTCGTCTGGCGAGCGTTCGCATTCACAGACGCTGGCGCGTCTAGGCTTGGCGAATGTCTTGAGAAACAGGTTCGGATACTCGGCGTCCGGCAGGTCGATCGCGCGCGTACCGACCGGCAGACTTTTGAATTTTGTCTGCACTCCCGTCACCTGGTCGATGGCGTCGAGCAACGGTTCGGCCAAGATGCGCTTCACACGATAGTGACTATAAAACCGGTAGTCCGCTTCGTTGGACGGCGTGGCATTCGAACTCAATTGATAAACGCGCGACGTCATGATCGCGCGGATCAAGTGTTTCAGATCGAAATCATTGTCGGCAAAATCCTTGGCCAACGCGTCCATCATCGGCACGTTGCTGGGCGGATTGGTGCTCCGCATGTCGTCGATCGGCTCGACGAGACCGCGGCCCATGAAATATCCGATGTAACGATTGACGACGGACCTTGCGAACAACTCGTTGTCCTTTGACGTCAGCCATTTGGCCAAAGGAATCCGGCGATCCAGCGGGTCGTCGATCGGTTCGCCGTCCAGCGGAGTCGGTATCATGCGTTTGCCGGTCTTCGGATGGCTCACTTCCCCCGATGTTCGCACGATGACAACGCTCTCGCGGCCGAACAATCCGAATTCTTCGCTATTTTTCGATCCCACACGCGAGAAAAACGCGGCCAGACCGTAGTAGTCTGCCTGGCTGTATTTTTCGAACGGATGATGGTGGCACTTGGCACATTCCAGACGCACGCCGAGGAACAACTGCGCCGTGGCCTCGGTCAGAGTCGACGAGTTGGTGTTGATGCGGAAATAATTCGCCGGCCCGTTCATGTAAATGGAACCCTTGGCGGTGACCATCTCGCTGACAAACTCATCAAACGGCCGGTTGGTGCGGAACGATTCCCGAATCCAGTTGTACAACGCCCACATGCCTTGTTCGCCAACCGTTTTGCTGTTGTTGCGAATCAAGTCGGACCATTTCAGCGTCCAGTAAGCCGCATACCTGTCGTTGTAAATGTCGAGTGCGGGATCGCCCGTCAGTCCCAACAACCGGTCGATTAACTGCTCGCGTTTCTCCGGATCCGTCGACTCGATGTAGGCACGCGTCTCTTCGACGGTCGGCAAACCGCCGATCGCGTCCAGAAACGCACGGCGCACAAAGGTCGCATCGTCGCACAACGCGGATGGTTCCAAACCCAATTCACGAAACTTGGCCTTCGCATGTTCATCAATGAAATTGTTGTTCGACCAACCAGCTAACTCGACCGAGTCGGAATAGGGAATAACGAAAGTCGAAATTTCGGCCTGGTCACCGTAACGAACCATGATCGCAGATTGACCTTTGCCAACAGATGTGACGAGGCCGCCGCGATCGACGTTCAACACGCCTTCGTCCATCGAATCGTACTTGGCCAGCGCCGTCACGTCGCGCACACGACCGTCGCTGTAATGCACTTCGACTCGCAACTGTTGTGTCGCGCCCATCTGCCCAACGCGTCGTTGCGGCGTGACGACCATTGATTCGACCGATGGTGCATCTTTTACTGGTGCCGGCGCGCCACTCGATATCCACGCTTTGAAAATCCGATACTCTACCGAATCCAAATGCAGACGCTGGCCGCCACCATGGGGAACTCGGTTGGACGACTTTTGTAGAATCACGCTGGTGTCGACACTGGCAAAGTTAATTCGGCGTGAGCGGCTGGCACGTGCAATGGCGTCGTAATCACCAGCGGGATCGAAGCCGAACACCGACAGCTTGAAACCACCTTTGCCATGTTGACTTGCATGACAAGCTGCTGTCGCACAACTCAACTTGTCCAAGATCGGTTGAATGTCATTGGTAAATTCAAACTCGGTTGTGTCGACGCCGGAAACCGTGATGGGAATCGACTGCGACATGTCGTGCAGAGAAACGGTAATGGTTGCCTGGCCGTTTCCAATTGCCAGCAATTGCCCGGCATCGCTGACCTCGACGACTTGCCGATTCGACGATTCGTAGTTCGCATCACGCGTCACGTCGTTCGTGTTCTCTTGCTGATTGACAAGCAATTGCAGGCGTTCAAATCGTCGATTCAGTTGGACTTGGGCCGGCGAGACGCTCAAACCCGCCGCGGTTGCTGAAAGGCAATCAACACAAAAGAAAGAGATTGCAATAACGACCAGTCTTGGCATGGCAGCCGACTCCAGTGTTGGTAAGTAGGTGGGAACGGCTTGGCGCAAAGCCGAGACCGTTTGAGGTGGGATTTCATTATTACTTCTTCGTCCACAGAAAACCATACTGAACGACGCCCTCTAGCCATAACGTCTGACGTCTACACGGCTTGCGCCGGACAGATCTCTCTCGAATGCGATTTCCTTGCGGTTCAACATTGATCCATGTCAATATGTTGATATGATGGATGCCGATTCGCAAGTCCAGCATTGACGCCGACTTGTGAACCTCGCCGATAACGATCCCGCCCATTTTATCTTCATCGCAGCGGAGTTTTGTTGATGCTAGATCTTTTCACACGCTCGACTCGAAACTGTGAAGGTGTTTCCAGACGCTCGTTTCTTCAAGTTGGCACGCTAGCAGGCCTGGGTGTTTCGCTCCCGATGGCGCTGCGGCAAGCGAAGGCTGCTGAGGCAAGTGGGAAGAACACCAATTGTATTTTGATTTGGACGCAGGGTGGAACGAGTCATCACGACACCTTCGACCCGAAGCCCTTGGCACCGGTCAACGTGCGCGGCGAATACAACGTGATCGACACCGCAACGCCAGGGATTCAGTTCACAGAAATCTGTCCCAACATGGCGAAACATCAAAAGCGGTTTGCTTTGCTTCGCGGTTGGAATCCTCAGAATGGTAGTCACGGTCATGCCGATCAGTACGTGATGTCCGGCCGCAAGTTCAACCAGTCGGTTGCCTACCCGACATATGGTTCGGTCGTCAGCTACTACAAAGGATTCAAATCGGCAATGCCGCCGTTCATGCAACTTGGCACGTCAATTGATCGTCGCTTCGGTGGTGGATCGTCTGGCATTCTTGGTCTCGAACACAATCCCTTTGAAATGGACGCTGATCCCAACTGCGACAATTTCACGGTGCGCGACATCACGCCGCCGCAAGGTATCACAATGGATCGTGTCCAACGTCGCCGCAGGATGTTGGCCCGCATCGACGCATTGCAACGGTCTGCCGACATTCAACCCGCCGCGTTCGATGCACTCGATGAACATTACAAAGCCGCGATGAACATGATTACCGCGCCGGAAACGAAAAGAGCTTTCGCGATCGACGAAGAAGGCGCCAAACTGCGCGATGCCTACGGTCGCAACGGCTTTGGCCAACGCTGTTTGCTGGCTCGACGTCTGGTGGAGTCGGGAGTCCGATTTGTGACCGTGACTGACGGCGGCTGGGATACACATCAAAACAACTTTACTTCGCTAAAGAACTCACGACTTCCGCCCGTCGATCAAGGTTTGCCGCAACTGCTGATCGATCTGGAAGAACGCGGATTGCTCGATTCGACTTTGGTTTGCTGGTTCACAGATTTTGGCCGCACGCCCAAAGTCAACTCAGCCAGCGGACGGGACCACTGGGCAACGGCCGGTTTCGCGATCATGGCCGGTGCGGGAATTCCTGGCGGACACGTGCTCGGTACGACCGACGAAGAGGGTGGGCACGTGGCCGTAGACGAGTATCACACCGCCAGCATCGCGGCAACCGTGTACCAAAAACTCGGTCTTCGCACCGACCTGATCGCACGTGCACCAGACGGCCGACCAGTTCGTTTGATCGAAGGCGAACCGATTCACGAGTGGATGTGATCAGCGCCACGCCGCGGCGTCTTCTCCGTCCAGTCTTAACGTCAGGCACTTTGCGCTGCCGCCTGCTTTGACGAACTCGCTCAGTGGCGTGGCGACCGTTGTGAAGCCTTCCGCGCGAAGCTGTTCGACGAGCCACTCACATCCAGTGTTCGTAACAACCGCATCGCCCACAACGACCGCGTTGCAACCAAATGCACGCGCATCTTCTTCTTCGACTTCGATCAGGTTTGGAACCAAGTCCGATAGCACGCGCCGGCCATAGTCATCGAACGCCGCGGGGTAGTAAATCGCCGCGTCCGGTGCGAGCGGACAAAAACACGTGTCCAGATGGTAGAAATACGTGTCGACCAGCTCCAGCGGAATCACGCGACATCCGACCATCTCGCCAACTTGTTGGTGGCTTCGAGCGTCGCTGCGAATTCGATAGCCGGAAAACAGCGTGTCGCCACAAAACAACGCATCTCCCGCGCCTTCGAAATTCATTTCATCTGGCAACGTGCGAACATCGAATTCGTGCCGTGACAGCCAGGCTTCGTTGTGCGTCTCTTCGCCCTGCCGCTGCGCATGGCGAAACCGTGCAAGGATGGCTTGATGTTGATAAATCATCGCTGCGTTCGCGGTGAAAACGAGATCGGGCAATCCTTTGACAGGATCCAGCAGCGAAATGCGGACACCTAACTCCGCCAGAATCCGGTTCAAGTCGTTCCATTGCTGGACTGCCACGGTGTGGTTGACTTTCCTCTCCACATTCATCCAAGGATTGATTTCGTACTCGACACCATAGTAGTCGGGCGGGCACATCAAGATGTGAGGTTGCTTGTTCATCCTTGCGTTTGGCTTTCTAACGCGTCAATTTCTTCGACCAGGGCGCGCATGAAGGGCTCGACGTCGGTGACCAACCCAACCGTTTGAAAGGAACCGCGGTCGCTTAGCTTAATAACCGTCGAAGGATTGATGTCGACGCAGACGACTCTCACCCACGCGGGTAGGAGATTCCCGACGGCGATGGAATGCAAGGTGGTCGCGATCATCAGGCAGAAGGTGACGTTGCGCGACAGCACGCGCATGCGGTGTTGAGCCTCCAGCGCGTCGGTGACCACTTCGGGCAGCGGTCCGTCGTCGCGAATGCTGCCGGCAAGCAGGACATCCACGTCGTGCTTTGTGCATTCATACATGATTCCGGACGTCAGCACATGGTCGTGGACTGCCTGCTCGATTCCGCCGCATCGTCGAATTCGGTTGATGGCCCGCAAGTGATGTTCGTGACCGGCTTCAACGATATCGCCACAATCAAGCCGCACGCCGAGACTGGTGCCAAACAACGAATGTTCGATGTCGTGCGTGGCCAGCGCATTGCCGGCAAACAAGACGTTCACGTAACCGTCGCGGATCAAGCGGCATAGATGTTCGACGCTCGCCGAGTGAACAATCGCGGGACCGCCGACGACGAGTGTCTTGCCACCTTCCTCCCGCGCTCGAAACAACTCCGCGGCAACCTGGCGGATGGCCACGCCCTTTGGCTTTTCCGTCGACACCGAACTGTTCATAAACTCGAACGACTGTCGGTTCGTGGCGCGCTGGTGAGGAAAAACGCGCACGCCAACATGTCCGATAACGAATTGCTGGTCCTTCGTCGCTTCGCACATCGGCACACAGCGGACCGATCGTTCATCGAAATCCACAGCGATCGCGCAATCCATCTCTTGGTCGTCTACCTCGACCCACGCGTCTTGAAGGCGGACTTCGGTGCGTTGATTGGTTGTACTGTAAAACCCTTCGGGAAAGGCACCGTCGATTTCGCTTTTGACCATCCGGCAATCGCGATCGACGATTGGAACGGCCCCGTGATCGGCGATCGTTTGCAAGATCTCATCCAGTCGTTCGCTGGTTGGGGCTTCGACTTCGACGCGTGCAAAACTCGGATCGTCGCGAGCCTGGCCGATCGAAATCTCTTGGATTTGAAACGCACCACCGGCGGCAGTGATGCAATCCAGGATCTTTGGCAAGATGAGGCTGTCAATGATATGGCCGCTGATCTCGACTGCTTCGGTGTGTTTTCCATTGTTGTTCATATCGAATTCCTGACGTGGCCTGAAATGATGGAGACGGCGGACGGAGTTCAGGTGAATTTTACGAGCTGGGGATCAAAAACATCAAATCGATCCGCGGCGTTGCGAGGCACGCGCGAGGCATTCACGTAAGTCCAATACTCGGGAAGTGTCCTATATTCCATGCAAGACATCCGAAGTTCTCCGAAACTTCGGAAGTCTGAATCGGCAACCTAGGACACTACCAATGCTCGAACGGACTTCTCAGAGTTCGACCGGAGCGTTATATTGGGAAATTCTCAGAAAACCACTCGGCACCAGGCGAATTGCCGCCCCAAAAAAGAGCTGACATGAGCGATCCAGAAAACCAAGACCATTGGAAATCCCTTGCCGACACCGTTGGAGCGGACGTTCCCGAAGAAGAACCGCAAGCCGAGACACCGCAAGAAGAGCCCGAATCCACGAGTGTGGCGCCGGTCACTTCGACTCCGCCGGAACGTGCGAAACCCAAACCGAAAGAGGAGCCGCCAGCTCGTAAGAATCATTGGGGTTTGCTTCACGGTGAAATTGGGCTGGAGGCGTCTGACGACTTGTTCGACAAAGAGGAAGAGAAACCAGCGGCAGACGAGGTTGCGTCGCAGGAAGCTGCCACGACCGTCGAAGAGGCTGCCAGTGAATCGGCCGCCGAAGAAATCGTCAATGAAGGGGCGGCTGAAGAGGTTGTGGCCGAAGTTGGAATCGCCGACATTTGGTCTGAGGAAGCAGAATCCGATTTCGGTGATCAGCCGGAAGGATCCGATGATGAACCGATTGCAACAGAAGACGCGGCCGCAGCGGAAGACGAAATCGAAGCGGAAGCAGAATCAGACGAGAGTGAAGACAGCGAGGATGAAGAGGGACGTGCTCGTCGCCGTCGTCGCCGTGGGCGCGGACGTGGCCGTGGTCGTCGACCGCGCGATGAAGACGCAGATGCTGGCAAAGATGCGGAAGCAGATGCCGCGGACGATGGGACAGAAGAAGCTGGCGATGTCGAAGAAGATGAAAACAAAGAGAAGGGAAGCGACGAAGGCAAAAGTCGAAGGTCGAAACGGAAGTCGGACGATAGCGGGTCCGGTTCGGAAAAACGAAAGAATCGCAAGATTCCGACCTGGTCCGAAGCGATCGGTGTCGTTGTTGATTCCAACATTGAGCTGCACGCGAAGGCCGAAACAAGCAGCCGACGGGGACGTGGGCGAGGACGCGGCGGCAAGTAGCCTATCGTCAAATACTTAGTGCTTTGTCAACTTTCAATTTTGGGATCGTGTGCCACTGGCTCTGCCAGTGCGAATCCTGATGGTGTTAGCCCGGATTATTCATGAACCGCCGTCCAAACGGCGTAATGTTCTCTGTGAAAAGGAGTTGCGTCTATCTTGCCTAAAACACCGCGCAAATTCGAATCCACACCAACCCGACGCGCAAGCGAGGGGCGACATCCAAGACCCCTCGCTTGCGCGTCGGGTTAGTGAATAATCCGCGTTAGTAATTGCGAAGCACTGGCAGAGCCAGTGGCACCCCAACTTTCTGTCTTGACAAAGCGCCAGGTCCAACTGCTAGCGGTCATGCGTGAGCTTCGCTTGACCTGATTTGAGGCGCTCTCTATACTCCCGCCCTTCCATTCAGCGGCAGCCGCTCGTGCTGCGCAGCGCCCCCTACATCGCAACGGTTTACGGAGAAACCGAAATGCCTCGCAAGGAACACCGTCGTAAAAAATCAATCTCTCAAAACTCCAGCTCGCGCAAGCTCACCATCACATTGGTGTTGGTCGTTGTCGTCGCAGGTGGCTTATTCTTTGCGTCCCGCTACTTAGGACGTCCAGAAACTGCGTCCGCACAACAACGTCCGCCGGTCGCCGGCACACCGGGCAAGGGCGGCGCGTTGCCATCACGTCCAATCACTGCGCAAAACAATCCATCGTCGAAGATCTCGACCATGGCGGTTGTCAATAGTCAGCCGATTACGCGGCAGCAACTGGCTCAGGAATGCTTGCGTCGATATGGCACGGATGTTTTGGAAACCATGGTCAACAAGCAGTTGATCATCGGGGCGTGCCAGCAACGCGGCATCACCATTAGCCAGCAAGACATCGAACAGGAAGTGGATCGCATCGCGGCCAAGTGGGGACTGTCGATCGATCGCTGGTATCAACTGCTGTCGAAAGAACGAAATATCACTCCCAAACAATACACGACCGACATTGTGTGGCCGACGCTGGCACTGCGAAAGCTTGCCGCCCCCGACATTCAGGTATCGCCCAAGGCAGTGGAAGAGATGTTGATGTCGGATCTGGGGCCCAAAGTGCAAGTGCGTTTGATTGCGTTGGCGAATCAAGCGGATGCGGAGATGGTCCGCGCCAAGGCGGTGGCCGAGCCAGATTCGTTTCCGAAACTGGCCCAAGATCATTCCGTGGACAAAAACTCCGCGAGCACCGGCGGCTTGATTCTGCCGATCCGCCGGTTTGTCGGTAATCTGACCGTGGAAGAGGTGGCGTTTCGTTTGCAAGAAGGGCAGATTTCAGAAGTCTTTCACGCGGCGAATCAGTACTTGATTCTGAAATGTGAAAAGCGCATGGAAGGTCCCAAAATCAGTCCCGCTCAGGAACAAGCGGCGCGTGAGCGAATCGTTGAACATCTGCGTGAAAAGAAACTGCGCGAGATCGCGGATGGCCTGTTCAAAACACTCCAGCAGCAATCCAAGATCACCAAGGTGATCAACGACAAGAAGATGGAACAACAGTATCCTGGCGTCGCGGCCATCATCAACGGTCGTCAGATCACGGTTCGTCAATTGGCCGAAGAATGCATTGTTCGCCACGGGCATGAAGTGTTGGACGGCGAAATCAACCGTAAGATCCTTGAGCAGGCCATGCAACAAGAACAGTTGAGCGTGGTAAAGGCGGATCTTGATCGGGAAGTGGCGCGGGCGGCCGTGTCGTATGGATTCGAAAACGAAAACGGCCAAGCGAACATCAATGGTTGGCTGGAGCATGTGACGCAAGAAGAAGGAGCCACGGTCGAACTTTATGTTCGAGACGCCGTTTGGCCGACCGTCGCACTGAAAAAACTGATTGGCAACACGGTCGCGGTGACAGAAGAAGATCTCCAACGTGGGTACGATTCCAACTACGGACCTCGCGCGGAAGTGTTGGTCATTTTGATGACGAATCATCGGCAGGCGAACCAAATCTGGACAATGGCCAAGAACAATCCCACCGAGAAATTCTTCGGAGATCTTGCGAACCAATACTCGGTCGAACCCATCTCACGTGCCAATTTCGGCCGCGTGCCGCCCATCCAACGCTACGGTGGACGACCGACGATGGAAGACGTGGCGTTCAAATTGAAACCGGGTGATATTTCGGGTCTCGTCAACGTCGAGAACAAATGGATTATCATGTACTGTCTCGGTTTCACCAAACCGATCGTCACCGACCGCACCGCTGTGCGCGACGAGTTGACGAAGGACATCCACGAAAAGAAACTGCGTCTGGCGATGGCCAAGGAATACGACCGGTTGCGCGAGTCCGCTCAAATCGACAACTTCTTGGCCGGCACATCGCAATCCGGCAACCGAGCGAACATCGCGACTGCTCCGAACGCTCCCTCCAATTCGCGCGTGCCGTTTCAACGCAACGGGAATTCGGCGAATCCACTGCGAAAATAATTGCGGCCAGAATCTTCATTCAGCCACTCAGCCCGCCAGTTTGAAGCCGGTGGGCTGCTTCTTTTTTTGCGCGACGGGCGGGCCATTCCCACGGGACAGATTCTTTACGTCGACGGTGGTTACACAGCGGGTTGGGCTTGGCCGATTGATCAGTAGGACGGATTGCCAATCCGTAGTTTATACATAAGTTTTCGCCCTGAAAGGGCCTGCAACAAATCAGCCCAGGGCAGAGCGAAGCGGCTTCAGCCGCGAAGCGCCGCCCTGGGTTTGCGAACCACCACGAACATTAGCCCTGAAAGGGCGAAACAGGACATAATAGGTGATCCAACGCGGGAATTTGTTTCGCCCTTTCAGGGCTACCCTTATTGATTGGATCGCAACCTAGGGCGGCGCTGCGCTCTGCCCTGGGCTGATATATTGGTGCCCACTTCGGGGCGAAAGACTTATGCATGAACAACAGATTGCCAATCCGTCCGTGCAGCAACGTGGACGGATTGGCAATCCGTCCTACTGGAGACGCTACTCGTCCCACGGGCTGCGAGCGGCTTTGGGTTGTTCGACGCGGCGTGGATGCAACTCGGCCTCGTCTTCCAGCACGCGTTGTGGTGTCGCTTGACGCTGACGGCGGATTTGTCGAGCGTTGGCGATCAAATTGAAATAGATCGCCAACACACTTGTGGCACCAAGAATCAAGGCGGCTGGTTGCGTCTGTGTCAAGATCGTATTGCGCCATCCGTTATCGACAAACTCGCCCAACGTCCAAAACGGATTCGCGATTTGCAGCATCGTATACGTCTCTTGATAACGATAGTCGTAAAACGACCATTGAATCGTCGTCACACCAAGCGACGCGATGAGTACAAGCAACAGATTGACGAGCAAACCAAGTTGGGGTCCGGTGCGATTGGCTCGGCGCATCCCGTCCATCACCAATTTGCCAATTCCGAGATACGTCGCGATATAGCACCAAAACAGAAACCCGAACAGAAGAATCCAGTTGGCTTGATTCACCGTGCCAACATCAAACACTTCCACCACTGCGATCAGGCCCGCAAATGTAGCAACGATCGTCAGCATGTTGGCGATGACAAACAAATAGCCGGTGGCGGGACCGGGCGTAAACAAGCTGAGGTACAGGCGCCCCATCACCGTGTGCGGCAAATTGCGCGACACGCGTTGTGAAATTTGCGGCGATTCACCTGTCATCATCGCCCCGATGATTGCCCAGTGGATGCCGGCCAGCGTCAGACCAACTGCGAGGATTTCGGATTCTTCGATTTGTATCCAAAGATACGTGGTTAACCCGATTAATATGAATTGCTGGATGGCCAACACAACGCGCAACCGTGTCGCGCGATTGTCACTGGCAAAACTGATCGCGGCCGCGGCCGCATAAAAAACCAGCACGCCGTACGAGCCGAGGCTGATCACTGCCATCGCGTGAGCGGTCCAAAAATCCGAGTTGTCGTAGATCAAGCTGCCCATCATGGTGAGTTGCATCGACGTGATACTCACCGCTCCGAAGTACAGCCACGTCAGTCCCAAGATGATGGCCACGGACATGACCACCTGCCAATGCCGCGCTTTGGCAACCGTGGCGAGAAATAGGCCGGCCACGGACAACAGCACCGAAACATAAAATGTGTATGCCAGCAGAAAAACGATCGAAACGATGTCAATGCCGCGCAGCAAATATGTGAACGCGATGCAGGGCGCAAGGGCCGAAAAGTAAACGATCATCTGCAGCACCGCAGTGCCCAGCTTGCCGCCGATAATCTGGCGCGGACGCAGCGTGGTGATCGACAGCAATTCGTAGGTCCGGTCTTCGCGTTCCATGGCCAGTGACCGAAACGCCGTGAACGGAACGATCACGAAAAGCGGAAACGCCAGGATCGCATAGTAGCCCGACAACATGTGCGCGCCGGCGGACATGCTGTAACTGCCTGACAATATCATCGCCAGTCCCAACAACGACCAACCCCATCCGCAAATCAACAGCAGCGTAAATGTGATCAAAAACTGCCGGCTCTTCAGCGCCTGTCGAGCTTCCTTGACGAGAATGGGATTGAACCACTCGCTGAGCCTCACCAAGATCGATTCAAACCGCTCCCATCGGCTTTGTGATTCCAGTGAAGCAGTGGGATCAGCGATGGTCATTGCACTCGGCCCTCCGTCACATGCAGAAAGGCATCTTCCAAGCTCGTTTGACGCGAGCCGAAATGATCGATGACATATCCCGCTTGGACAATCTCACGCAACAGTTCGGCGTTCGCCCGGCGGTCGCGAATGTGATCGAACGAAATGGTACTGTCGATCACTTGCAGATCCTCAATTCCGCTTCGCGCTGCCAGCCAGTTTCGCAACGACGTTGTGTCGCCGATCACGCGGACTTCAATCGTTGATTTCTTTCCTTCCGCGTCCGCCCTGGCATGCACCTGTTTAAGCATGTCGTCGACCGATCCGACGGCCAGCAAATGTCCCTGCTCGATGATCGCCACGCAGTCGCACATTTCGGCCAGCTCGGTCAAGATGTGTGAGCTGATCAGAATTGTTTTGCCGTCCGCGGCCAACTCACCAATCATTTCGCGCAGCTCGATTCTGGCCCGCGGATCAAGGCCGGCGGCGGGCTCGTCCAGGATCAGCACGCTGGGGTTGTGAATCATCGCCCGGCCCAGGCACAGCCGTTGTTTCATGCCCTTGGACAATCCGCTGATCGGCTTTTGTGCCAGTCCGTCCAGCCGTGTAAAACCCATCACGTGACGTAACGCCTGTTGCCGCTGGCGGCCCATCAATCCATAAGCACGCGCAAAAAAATCCAGGTACTCGCGGCAGTTCATGTTGGGATAGGTGCCAAAGTAGTCGGGCATAAATCCAATTCGCCGCCGAACACGGTCTGGATCGTTAATGACCGAAAACCCGTCGACCATCGCGTCGCCGGCGGTTGGCAAGTCCAGCGTCGCCAGAATCCGCATGCTGGTCGTCTTGCCCGCTCCGTTGGGACCGATGTAGCCAAACACCTGGCCGCGCTCGACGGAAAACGTCACATTGCCCACGGCGCACGTCGTGCCAAAGTAGCGATATAGGCGGCGCAGTTCGATCACGGATCCGTTTGTGAACATCAGTGGCTACCAACTCCCTTGGATCACGTGAAAGCTGGATTCTTGTTTCGCCGACTTTGTCCCCAGCGGCACTTCCGGCGACTGTTCGACGATGGCAATGTAGGACCGTGGTTTCAGTTGATTTGTCAAATCGCTTGTCAACCGTTTGAGGTTCTGCTCCAGAATGTTTTGAGTTAATTGCGGTTGAAGATAATCCGATGATTCCGTCGTTGCGGCCATGTCATAGTAAAACGATCTTCGGGGACTGGTTCGCAAATGCTCTTCGACTCGCGGATGGTTCCCGTTGAATTCGTCGCGAAACTTGCTTAGCACGGTTGGGACCACAACCGCCTTTGGCTTGAATTGGCTGCCGTCGTCGACGTCTAGCGCGCCAAACGCTTCGCCGTTCGAATCGATCAGCAGCAACGCGTGGATCTTCGTCCGCAACAGGTTTTCTACATCAGGCGGTGCCGCGGCATCAATTGAATTCACGCGGGGCTCTTTCACCACCAATTGCGCCCGTGTATCACGGCTGCGGAGCACGAGAAACTGACTTGTAATCCGCGACTGAATGTAGCCGCGCGAAAGTTGTTGTCCGCCTGCGTTCCATTGTAATCCGTAATTGACGCTGACGCCGTGACGCCGATGGACTTGCTTCTCGAATCGATAAACAGCCGTGTCACCAGGAAACTCAAGCCCGCGCGACGGGGCGAATCCGGCGTAATAAGACTGCCTCGACCAACTAGTGGCCCGACCGCTCGCCTGGTCGAGGTGCGTAAAGCTGCGGACCCGCGCCCGCACGCCGAGTCCATCGGACACAAAGGCGTAGCCAATCAAGCTGAACGTGATGACTGCCGCGCCCAGCGGAACGGTCAACAACAACAGATACAGTCGTCCGGCGCGGCGGAGCACATGGTAATTCACTGGACCGATGACGAGCACGAACAGCGTGATCAGAATTCGAAAGGCGTTGACCGGCGGACGTCCCACGCCGGGAATCAGAAACTCATCAAAATTGCTCGTCACCCAACCTGGATAGAATCCATGTCGATGCCCCCAATTCCAGCGATGGCTCGACACGGTGTTGAGCACCCAGCCCCAATCGCGCGCCGTGCCCGGATACGGATCGTCGGCGGACATGGCAATGATCTGGCCGCATCGAAATGGATGGATCACGAAAGTTGAGCTGTTGCCTTCAAAGTACACTTGTGACTGAGGAGGGATTGCTTGTTCCGGCCGACGGACGTATCCCTTGTTTGCCAAATTGGCCCGATTCCAGCCGCGGTACTTGTTCGTGGCAGGATCCGAGATTTCGGTCGCAGCCATACCAAGTAGTTTTTCCAACTCCGCCAGCTTTTCATATTCTGAACCGATGCCGTACACGACCAACGTCGGCCCCGTCGCAGCCCAATCGCGCAGGGCGTCCCATTGATCGGGATGGTTCTTCTTCAGGTACTGTGCGTCGTCCCAAGAAACCACGGCCATGTCAAAACAGGTCAGATCAATCCAGCGATCCGGCAGATCGGCGGGGCGGCGCAAACAGATGGATTCCGTATTGTCGAAGTGATTCAAGATATAATCGTTCGATCGTGGTATCCCCGTGAAGTTCGTTTGATTGAGCAAAGAGTCGGTGAAGACATTTGCGTAGGGAAGTTCACCCGCGGCGATTCGAGGTGGCTGTTGGCCGCGGCGAACGATTTCTCGGCGGCTCCAACGTTGCATGGAAGTTGGTGCGTCCCGATCGATAAACAATGTCGAGAACGACTGCGGATTAACTCCTCGCCGCCGCGTTGCAATATTGACAAACAAGTCTTGCAACTCGCTACCGTACTCGTAGACTCGCACTGTGCCCGATTGAATGTCGTAGAACTGGGGAACGGAAATCGTCGCCTTGCCCGCTGAGTTGCCTTCCGGGATCACGAGCTTGCCGGTCGCGGTTGCTGTCTGTCCTCGCGTTCCAATCGTTGAGATTTGCACCTGAAGTTCGGTATCGGCGGTGACGGCCCCCGTACGATCGATAATCTCAACGCGAATCGGTCGATAGCCGTGGCCTCGAACCCAGGTCGTATCGACATTCATCAAGTACCCGCTGGGACGACCGAAGGTGTTCACACTGGGCGCGGTATAACGTTGGCCGCTTTCCCCAAACACCGGCATCGAGAAAAGCATCACCGCGACAATCGCAACCTGCAGCTTGCCAGCCATCTATTCAGGTTCCTCAGGACGAAGCAACTGGGGCGGCATCGAGTTGCCGGCGAAGGGTGACTGAGTACGTTGATGCGTGGGTTCGGGACAATGCACCAACGACACCCACCACGCGACCAGGTAAACGATCGCGTGCACCAAAAACATGACCACCATGCCTGCCGACGCAACGGAAAAAGCAATCGCCCACGCTTGACCACGCACGGCTGCCGCGATGATGGAAAAGAACACGGCCAGAACCGTGAAGAGTGCCAGAATCCAGCGAATCGAAAACTTGGGCATCAACATAGAATTGATTTTCGCAGAGTTTAAGGGGTTTGCAAGTGATCTGCGGATGCCGCATAGTAAGTGTCGAATGACGAACTACCCAATGACGAAAGAATGACGAAATCCTAATGACCAACTTTAAGGAGAGAATTCACATGAAACGAATTTGCCTACTCTTGGTGCTGCTATTGGCCGCTCTTGCTCCTGATGCCTTTGCTGCGAAGCGAAACGTTGTGCTGTTTGTGACCGACGACCAGAGCCAGGACGCCGGATGCTACGGAAACTCTGTCGTCAAAACCCCAAACCTCGACGCGATGGCCGCGGATGGAACGCTGTTTAAATACGCCTTTTGCACGACCGCAAGTTGCTCGGCCAGCCGCAGCGTGATCTTGACCGGGCTGCACAACCACGCCAACGGCCATTACGGACATCAACACAACTACCACAAATTCAACAGCTATACGAACATCGTGGGCCTGCCGGTTTTCATGAGTAAGGCGGGCTATCGCACGGCGCGTTGCGGAAAATATCATGTCGCTCCGGACTCCGTTTACCAATTCGAAACCGTAATTCCCGGACCAACGCGCAGCCCCGTGGTGATGGCCAACAACTGCGAATCGTTTCTCAGTGCGAACGACGAGCGGCCGTTCTTTCTTTACATCTGTACGTCCGATCCGCATCGAGGCGGTGGCGAAGCGACGGAACTTCCTCACCAGCCGAATCGTTTTGGTAACCTAAAGCCAGGGGCAAAGGGCTACCCGGGTGTTAAGGAGATCGTTTATGATCCCGAGGAAGTTCTCGTTCCCGGATTCTTGCCCGACACACCGACTTGCCGAGCCGAAATTGCTCAGTACTATCAGTCGGTTTCACGGATCGATCAGGGGCTAGGCCGTCTGATCGAAATCTTGAAAGAGGCGGGGCAATGGGACGATACGTTGTTTCTCTACATCTCGGATCATGGCATCGCGATGCCGGGTGCCAAGACCACGGTGTACGAAGGCGGGATGCTTTCCCCGTGTATCGTCCGAAATCCTTACAACCAGCGGCGCGGCATCGCGACCGACGCGATGGCCAGTTGGGTGGACCTGGCGCCGACGATTCTCGATTTTGCCGGAGCGCTGGATGACGAGGGTAAAGTGAAAGGCGACATTGTCAAGAAAGTCGCGCGCCCCGAACCCGGCACGCAACAATCGCGCGTGACAAGGCCCGGCACTTTCCACGGACGATCGTTTCTGTCCGTTCTGGATCAAGAAGAAGTCAAGGGGTGGGACGAGGTCTACGCCTCGCACACGTTTCATGAAATCCAGATGTATTATCCCATGCGTGTGGTTCGCCAGCGGCAATACAAACTGATCTGGAACATCGCCCACCCGCTGCCATTTCCATTTGCATCCGACTTGTGGGCCGCTCCGACGTGGCAGGCACAATACAAGTTGGGGCTGGACGCGCCGTATGGTGCCAAGACTGTGGGCAGCTACATCCAACGTCCGAAGTTCGAGCTGTTTGACATCAAGAACGATCCACACGAAGGCAAGAACCTGGCCGACGATCCCAAGCACGCCAAGACGCTGGAGCGCCTGATAGCAAGGCTACAGGATTTTCAAAAGCGTACGAACGATCCTTGGATCATTAAATGGAAATATGAATAGTCGCTGTTTCCCGTAGGGGCACGTTTTTTCAAATCAAGCCAAAGTTCTCCATCTTGGTGTCCGATAGAAAGTTTAACGATTGTAGGGACCATACCGCTTATTCCGACAGCGGCGTTTGGCCACGGAAGGCTACGGAGACTGGATAAGATGAAAACCAAAAAGAACTTTGGTTGGCTGAAGTCGCTTCTCTATACCGCAGGGATTGCGGTCGTCGCGGTCGGAAACGTGGGTTGTCAAAGCAGCCTCGGTGGCCAGACGCTTCCGAGCCCGTATTACATCGATGACGATGTGCAATACTTCCCGGCCGGGTCGGAATTCAAACTGCGGCGCGAAGCCGCCACGATGAAGCAGTTTAATGCCCAGCAACAACTGGCTCCGTAACCGAGCTAGTGGCGCTCCACAAATCAATCAACAATTACGCAGAGGTGTGTGTCGATGGGGGGCACACACCTCTTTGCATGCGCCCGGGCACACACGGACTGCTAGCTGCGTGCGATTATTCTGAGCTTTTTTTCTGAAAGCGCTGGCCAAATGAGCAATCGTTGTTATATTTACCTCCCAATTAATCTAGCCATTCGCAACGATGCGGATGCGCCCAATCAATGTTGTACTTAATTATTTGGGGAAGGAGCCCTTATGAGTACCACTCGGATTCCATTGCCTCAGGGTGAAGAGGCATCTCGCAGTCTCAATGAACGCCTAGACATGAGCACCGCCGAGATCGGACTTTCAGTGCGGACGACCAACTGTCTCGAGGAGCGTGGGATCTTCACCGTCAACGACTTGTTGCACACGACGCGCGAAGATCTGTTGAGCATTTCCAACTTCGGCGAGAAGACATTGGAAGAAGTCTACAAGTCGCTGGAAGGCGTCGGGTTCTACCGTCCTGGGAAGCGACCCAGCGCGAAATAGATTTCTAGTGCTTTGTCAACTTTCAATTTTGGGATCGTGTGCCACTGGCTCTGCCAGTGCAAATCCTGATGGTGTTAGTACTTGCGAAGCACTGGCAGAGCCAGTGGCACCCCAACTTTCTACTTTGACAAAGCACTAGTTCGTTTATGCTCATCGCCCCAATTGCATGCACTTCAATTGGTCGCCGGTGCCGCTGCTGCTTCGCACCAGCAGCCGTCCGTTGGCGAGTGCGGGGATGGCGCGCGTCGTTGCTTTGAAAATCGATGCGCTCGCCAGTTGCTCGAATTGTGTTGGCGTCGCCTTGGCTAATACCAGTTCGCCATCCACGCGCTGAATCAGAAGTTTTTCATCGGCGATGATGACGTGCGCCACAGAATAGCGGTCGACGGACCATTTGACTTTTCCGGTTCGAGCTTCCACGCAACGCAACCGCGAGTAACCCGCATCTTCGCGCCCGTCGGTGCCATAGAAATATCCGTCGCTGTAAACACACGTCGCATACTGGCTCGACAACACCTCGTCATTGGCCCAGACGGGTTTGACCGATCCGCCGTCGATCTTGACGAGCTTGGCACCGATTCCATAGCTCGCCGTGACGAACAGATGGCTGTCAAAAACAATCGGCGTCGCGGCATTCACCGTCGGTCCCGTGCGGCCGAACGGAAATTGAAGAACGGTTTTCCCATCACTCGGTTTGACACAGATCGCGTTCAAACGCGTGAGAAACACGACACACGTCTGGTCTTTGACTTTCATCAGCGTCGGCGAAGAATAACTGGCCAGCTCGTCCGTGGCCTTCCAAGTGACTTTGCCGGAATCGGCGGCCAACGCTACAATTCCCGCACCCGATGTATCTCCGCCGACGTTAATCAACAGGTTTCCGCCAGCAAGGATCGGCGAGCTTCCCGCCCCGAAATAACCGTCGGACGCATCATATTGTTGCCGCACGTTTCTCGACCAGAGTTTCTTTCCGTTGGACAGCGCCACGCAATGTACGTCGCCAGCGGCCCCGTAGACGAAAACCCGATCGGTCGCCTTGTCGAGGACCGGCGTGCAACGCGGCCCCAAATCGGAATTGATGCCGCCACGATACGTCGCCTCAAAATCCGCCTTCCAGATCCGCTGGCCATTGGCGACATCGATCGCTTCGACGCGCTCGGTGTCGTCCAGCCGATGGAAAATGACCGCCGTTTGACCGACCACCACCGCTCCGGAATATCCCTCCCCGACCGGGCGACTCCAAAGTTCCCTAGGTCCACCAGCGGGCCATTTCTCCAACAGTCTTTCATCATTTGCGATGCCATTTCGATGGGGCCCGAGAATCTGAGGCCAATCACCGGCCCACACCACACTAGATCTGCCGGCAAACAGCAGAAACACAAGCACCGTACACGAACACTTTCTTAGTAATTTGCGCGTCGTCATTCCTTGGTCCTTGGTAATTTGGTCATTCGTCATTTGTCTTCCATGCGGTTGTCAAAGATTTGCAAAACGCGAGAATTGAAAACCATGGCTGGTTGGGACGCTCCGTTTTGCGTCAAGTTGATTCATTGTAGCGAACAAAGATTCAACGTGCATTCCCATCTTTCTCGATCGATCAAAGACGTTCGCTAAGTCGCTGAGAATATCACGTGTCGCGTCGATTCACGTTTTGGCAGAAAAAACGCGGAAGCCGCCGAACCGGTTCCCAGTTGTGGGGCGGGATTGGCGAGGGCTTGTTTTTTGCCGCGCTGGTGCTGATCGGAACAGTTGCGGTTGCGACGCTGGTCACGACACAAGTCTTACAGGCTGTCGAAGGGGCAGCGACGATGTCTGGGTGGACGTTGTCTCTGTTCATTTTGATTGCCGTTCTGTTCATCGGCTTTGGCGGTGGCGGGTTATTGCGAACGACCGTGCAAGTGGGCACATCGGCCGAGCGACGGACGGCACTCGCACAAAAAGCTGCTGATATCGAGTTGCTGCGCGAGTCGAAGCCTCAGTCAAAACAGTATCCCAACATTCCCTATGACGGCGACTTAACCAACAGTCCTGGAATCATGTTGTCCTATCGGCTGCCGATCGACGCATCGCCCATATGGCGTTTCTTGGGGTTCGCGGGTCTTTGGATTTGTACGGTTGGTCTGGCGTCCATGTTAGTCGCTTGGGCGTGGACGGGAATGGGCGCGCAAAGCGGTGATATGACGCGTGTATCTGTTTCGACACTGTTTGTACTGATTGCGATTGTCACGACCTACTTCTTTGTCCGTACGTTGCTCATCCAAATTAGCTTGGGACCAACCATCGTTGAAATATCGGACCACCCCTTACATCCGGATCATTGCTACCAGGTCTTCCTATCTCAGTCTGGTCATTTGACGCTCAAATGGTTACAAATGCGGCTGATCTGCGAAGAGGAAGCAACGTATGAGCAAGGTACGGATATCCGCACAGAGATCCGTCCCGTTTGCTCGCATCAGGTGTTTCGTAAGGCAGAGTTTCAAATCAATCCCGGACGGCCGTTCGAAGAGGAGTTTGAGTTAAGAATCCCCGAAGAAGCCATGCACTCCTTTAATTCCACGAGCAATTCGATACATTGGAAACTGGTCGTTCGAGGCGAGGCGGTTGGTTGGCCTCAGTTCCACCGCACATTTCCCATTATTATTTTTCCATGCAAAAGCAATTAGATTCTAAGAAGATGGAGCCGCTTGTCAGTCTGACAATTCGCGACCGCGATCAAGTGTTTCGGCCGGGTGACGATCTGCACATCGAATTCCAAATCGATGCCGTGCAGGAAAACGAGGTCCAAGCAATTGAAGCATCGGTGCTGTGGTTTACCGAAGGCAAGGGCGACGAGGATCTAGGCGTTCACGAGTTTCACCGGTTCGTCCCCTCGGACCTGGATGATGGTGAGTTGCGCCAATTGCAACGACTGAGTGTGAAACTGCCCAACAGCCCGCTGAGCTACGAGGGAATGATCGTCAAGATTCATTGGTGCGTGCGCGTGCGGGCATTCTTGCGTCGTGGCAGAGAAGTTTGCTTTGAGCAGCCGTTTCAACTGGGATCCGTGCCGCCGGCCCAGTTGGAGATGGTTTAGATCAGTGATTGAGTTGGTATAGCAGAGGTCGTGAGACTTCCTGTCCGAATTCTTACGAATCCGGCTACTCGTTCCGTCCACAATTCAAGTCCCTCGCAAATCCAACGTTCCATTGCCACCAACCCGTTTTCGACGCGCCGCACGCAGCCGGGAGCAATTCCGTATCACTTTGCGGACGGCACGACTCCGTCGGCTCTCGTCGAGCGATTCAAACAGCAAGATTGGGTCGGTCAGATCATCGGCCCGCATGGAAGCGGCAAGTCGACGCTGGTTCACATCCTGATCGATGCACTGAAACATGCAAACCAACTGGTCGTATCGATTGTGTTGAAACAAGGCCAGCGTGCATTGCCACCGGGCACGGTCAACGTTACCCATCTCGCGCCCAGTACGATTTTGATCATCGACGGATTCGAACAACTCTCTTGGCTCCATCGTTGGCGAATTCGATTCATCTGCTGGCGCAGAAAGTTGGGACTGCTGATTACCGCACATCGATCGTTTGGACTGCCCACGATCTGGCGGAACACCACCTCGATTGAAACCACTCAAGAACTGGTGCAGCAATTGGCTGGCCACAACACGATTTCGCCTGATGAAGTTGCTGAATGGTTTCGCAGGTGCGGCGGAAATGTGCGTGAAGTGTTCTTCCACCTGTACGACGCCTACGAACGAAATGGAAATATCGAATATCGAACAAGGAATTTCGAAAGCCGAAGTCGCTCATGACCTTCAAACTTCGACATTCCTTGTTCGACATTCGATATTCTCTTCTCCAATCGGCAGTGTCTCCCACACGATGATTCTTTCGCCAACCGAATCTTCTTCCACCACTGTCATAACGTGAATTCGAAATCGCAAATTCGCGTCTTTTTATGCCGAAAATTCTTTCCGACTCAAGTTCCACGTTCTAGGATTCATCGAGGCGTTGCGCGGCACGCGACGGTCACCGCCTTACAAACAGACCCAACCGAATAACTCAAACAAAACACGGAAATGGAACGATGGGAAAGATGATTCAGCGTAGTGTACTGGCCGGCTGCTTGGTTTTGCTTCAAGGGATGTTTTTCGCCGACACGGCCCAAGCGGGTCCGTTGCTCGATTGGCTTTTTCCAGGCCGAACGGCCAATTATCGAACCACCTACTATCCTTTTGCCGTGACGCCCGCTCCGCAGTGCGGCGACGCTTGCAACCCGTGCCAACCACAAGTTTGTCAGCGGCCGGTCGTGCAATACATGCCGCAGACTTGCTATCGCACAACGTGGGCTCGTGTTCCCGTGACGACCTATCGACCCGTCGTCTCCGCGGATCCTTGCACCGGATGCCGGACGACCGTCATGCGGCCGTGTACCTCTTACACCTGGCAGGCGCGGCGAGTTCCATACACGACCTATCGACCCGTTTACCGCAGCGTCACGGCGCAACGCCCGGTGTGTAGTTTTCCCGGGGTCGGCACCACAACTTTCCGTCCGGTTGTTTCCTCCGGCTGTTCGAGTTGCAACAGTGTTCCGTACAGCCCCGCGGTGGTTTCCAGCCCCGCTGCGTCCGCCACACCTATGATCGTTCCTGCGACCCCATCTAGCACTCCGACGCCGGTCGTCCCAGCAACTCCCATGGCGCCGGCGGATCAAGTACCGTCGCTTCAGCCTAGTGGCTTTGACCAAAACTTGCAAGGTTCGAACACCCGCCAGTTCAAACTTGGTGCCACCGAAATGCAACCGGCATCCGGCGCGAACAAACCGGTTTTGAACCGTCCCTTCACGACGCCGCGCACGGACAACGCCGTGACGCCGCTGGCCGATCCGGACGGTCCCCAAGTGGAAGCGGCACCGCTCCAGCCAGCTCCATTGCTACTTGATCCACGTGACAAAACGGCGTCACGCACGGATCGCGACGGAAATTTCTTCTCAGCCAAGCTGCAGCGCGAAGTGAAGACGAATTCAAAATGGGATTCGTCCGGCTGGACATCGATGAAGAAGTAGCGATCCCTTCGAAGAAACAACGACAGGCTTGGTAATCCAATCGGGAATGCCACGCCTGTTTTTATTTGCTCGCTGGCCATCAATTTGCGATTTCGATAAACTCGCAGAATCATGCCTGCGAATCTAACGAACCAATACCACAAGGCCGAACAGGCCTATCGCCGCGCGACAACTCCCGAAGAAGAACTGACCTGCCTGCAGGAAATGCTGCGCGAGCTGCCAAAGCACAAAGGCTCGGAAAACCTGCAAGCCGAGCTGAAACAAAAAATCAGCAAGGCCAAGAAGAGCGCCCAAGAGCAAGGCAAGTCGGGCAAGAAGACATCGGGATTTCGTCTGCCGCGTCAGGGCGCTGGCCGGGCCGTGATCATCGGCGGCGCGAACGCCGGCAAGAGCCAACTTTTGAGCAGCTTAACGCGCGCGACGCCCGAAGTCGCCGAGTATCCCTTCACAACGCACCAGCCGCTGCCAGGCATGATGAACTGGGAGGATGTGACCGTGCAACTCGTCGACACCCCGCCTATCACGCGAGACGTCTTTGATCCCGTGACGCAAGGATTGATTCGCAGTGCGGATGTCGTTGTGCTGATGATCGATCTGGGGGACGATGACGGAATCGAGCACATACAGGACGTCTTGGAAAAGCTGGCCGACACGAAAACACGCCTAGCCCGCGAGTCGTACCTCGACGAAAGCGACATCGGAGTGTCGTACACGCGAACGTTTTCCGTGCCAAATAAATCTGACCTGCCGGATGCCTCGGAACGGCTCGAATTGCTCAAAGAATTCTGTCCGATGGACTTTGAGGAGTTCGTCGTTTCAGCCCGGGACGGAACTGGATTGGATGCGTTGCGCGAGGCAATCTACCAATCGCTCGATGTGGTGCGCGTGTACACCAAAATGCCGAACGAAAAAGAAGCGGATTACGATCGGCCTTACACAATCCCGCGTGGCGGTACTTTGCTGGACGTTGCCCAGTTGATTCACAAAGACTTTGCCGAGAACTTGAAGTTTGCCAAGGTCTGGGGCGAAGCTGTCCATGACGGCACGACGGTCAAAGGCGATTACGTTGTGCATGACAAGGACGTGGTTGAATTGCACGTCTAACTGACCGAGCTAGCTGGCAACGTCGCCGTCTGGATTATCCCGCCCAAAGTGTTTTCGGCAGTTCCAAGTTTTTCCGTAAATATAGGTGTTATCCTGATGGCACGCGGGGTGGTTCCTGGCTAATCTTGGGGGAGTTGAAATCTCGTCCCGGCCTGCAATTCCTGTGAGCCAGAGTTGTCAACGGAAGATCGCATGTTTCGCAACTTATTAACCCACCTCTGGCGTCAACTCACCCGTGGCTCCACCGAGTCAACAAAACGAAAATCGTCGCACCGAACTTTGCGTCGCATCGAGTCGCTTGAGAAGAGAATTCTGCTGGCGTCCGACTTTGGCGATGCGCCCCTTCCCTATCCAACCACGTTGGCGGAAAGCGGTGCCGAACACGTGACAGGCGGTTCGTTACAACTGGGTGCGACCATCGATTCTGAAGCAGACGGCACGCACTCCGCTGCGGCCGATGCAGACGGCGCGGACGACGACGGTGTCACGTTCGGAACAATTCAAGTCGGTGCTCTCGACGCGACGGTGACGGTCAACGTGCAAGGCGCGGCGGGCAAGCTGGACGCCTGGATCGATTTCAACGGCGATGGTTCAATGGGCGGACCGGGGGAACAGATCTTTGACAACTTCAGCGTTTCCACCGGCGACAACGTTTTGATGTTCGACGTGCCCAGTTATGCACTGGCCGGGACGACCTACGCGCGGTTCCGTTTGAGTTCGGCGGGTGACTTGGGCGTGACGGGCCAGGTGGCCGATGGTGAAGTGGAAGATTACCAGGTCACGATCGTCTCCCCCGCAGCGACCTCTGGCACCTTCGGCGGCCAGAACACGATCAGCGCGACCGCCGATGGGGCACGAAGCGTGTTTGCGGCGGACGTGGACGGGGACGGCGACCTCGATGTCATCAGTGCGTCCGACGATGATGACAAGATCGCCTGGTACGAGAACGATGGCAGTGCGAACTTCACGGCCCACACCATCAACACGGCTGCCGATGGAGCCTTTAGCGTGTTTGCGGCGGACGTGGACGGCGATGGTGACACCGACGTGCTCAGCTCGTCAATCAATGACGACAAGATTGCTTGGTACGAGAACGACGGCAGTGAAAACTTCACGGCCCACACCATCAGTACCACTGCCGATTTTGCCACTAGCGTGTTTGCGGCGGATGTGGACGGCGATGGCGACACCGACGTGCTCAGTGCGTCCGAATTTGACGACACGATTGCTTGGTACGAGAACAACGGTAGTGGGAACTTCACGGCCCACACCATCAGCATTACCGCCAATGGGGCCTTTAGCGTGTTTGCGGCGGACGTGGACGGCGACGGCGATCTCGACGTCCTAAGCACGTCGGTGTTGGACGACACAATCGCCTGGTATGAGAATGACGGAAGTGAAAACTTCACCACGCACGTCATCACCAATTCCGCCGATGCCCCTTTTAGCGTGTTTGCGGCGGACGTGGATGACGACGGCGACATCGACGTCCTCAGCGCGTTGCGGAACGATGCCAAGATCGTCTGGTATGAGAACGACGGCAGCGAAAACTTCACGGCCCATATCATCAGCACAACCGCGCAAGGTGCCGCGAGCGTGTTTGCGGCGGATGTGGACGGCGACGGCGACACCGACGTGCTCAGCGCGTCCTTCCAGGACGACAAGATCGCCTGGTATGAGAACGACGGAAGTCAAAACTTCACGGCCCACATCATCAGCACCCTTGCCGATAAAGCCTTCAGTG
>CAYFJO010000093.1:0-29029 GCA_964343305.1 uncultured Pirellulaceae bacterium
GCCGTCGCCTGCCGGCTCGGCGTTAAACGACGTATGCGGACATTACTAACTGGCCGTGGTATATGACCTCATTCGTAAGCCAGAACGATGCCAAGTGAAGCATCACTCCGCTTCCGACTCCGCCGGTGCCGATCACAATGACGCCGTTAGTGGTCACTTCTTGATTGTAAGAGAAATCGGCGTTGATTGCCCACTTCGATTGCTTTTGACATCCTGAATTGTCAATTGCAGCGTGTATGTACCCTCGACCAGATGCTGGGGAAAATACACTCGATAAGGAATGAAGAAATCGCGACGGCGGTTGCGGCAAACTTCTTTTTCCAAGCGGAACGAATGCTCCGCGGCGCGGCGTTGAGCGGCGTCGCGGATTTCGTAGCTGCCCAACAGCGCCGTTTCATAGTGGCCGTGCGAGCTTTGTTGCTCCGCAGTAAAGTTTTCGACCTCGACATAAAGGATGACTTCTTGGCCGGGACGGAACACGGCATCGGAGTACTCTTCGAAACGACCGTAGCTATCCACACGAGAACAGAATCGAACGTTGCGGACGTTGAGATTGCTGACCGTGGACAACGAGTCGATCGCCCGTCGCAGGTGAATCAGCGCCAGCGTTTTGCGATTACCGTCACGTGGGTTTGCCTGGCGATCAAAGTAGACGTTTAATCCGTACAGCAGGTCATTCCAGAATTCGCGTTCGGATACTTCCAAAAACTTGATGGGGCGCGCGGCTTGGCTGGGATCGTTGTTGATCAGATGCAAGAGCCGCAAGTAGGCCTCTTTCTTCAGACGCGCATGTTGGCGTTCTTCCTGTGTACCTTGGGACTCGTCTTCTTTCTGCTCAATTTCTTTCTCAAGGATCCCGACAGCCAGCCCGATTAGCTCCTCCCAATTGTCAGGTGTGGCAGCTTCGCTTGAAGCCGCTACTTTGGGTTTGGTCTCGTGACTGACTTTCGCGATCTGATTCTCAGATTTGGGTTTCACCGCCTGCGGCTGCGGTTTGAATGCAGGTTTGTTTTCCTTCTGAGACGATTTGGAAAGATCGATCGGAAAACTTGGTCCAAGTGGAATCGGCTCCGGTGGATTCAGTGGCTCCAAATTTGTGATCGGGGCCAAACGGTTTTCAGGTGCTTGAAGCAGCGGGCGCGCCGTCGACGGCGTTGCATCAGACACCTCGACGAGATGCGTCGGTGCTGCACCCTCTTGATTCGTGGCGGGCTGATCGCGCACGATGGGCCGTTCGTCCTGTCTGAGCGGAGAGACACATCCGCTTAAGAACAGTCCGGCAAACAGCGCGATTCGGCAAAAGAGTTTGATGAGTGGCATTCGACAAAGATCTTCAAGCAATCCGGAAGAGGGGTGGGATGTTAGGAAAACCGGTGAAAAACCGCAAGACGAAAGGACAATTCTCCGCCGTTGACATCCCGTGGAACTGGCCTTAGGATGTGTCGTTTGCCCGGAAACCATTGTCACCAAAGGACAAAGGACGCGGTCTGAAGAGTGGTCGCGTGAAAGTCATGGCCGTCCCCAAACGAAAACACTCCAATTCTAGGACTGGGAAACGTCGCTCGCACGATGCGAAAAAAACTCCTCAGTTGAGCACCTGCCCGAAATGCAGCTCGTCCATTCCTACCCATGTTGTTTGTCCCAAGTGCGGCAGTTATATGGGACGCCCGGTGGTTGAAGTCTCAGAAGAATAGCAACCGCCTGCCGGACAACCTCTGAAGGAAATAGTGCCTTGAGCAAGATCGCTTTTCTTTTTCCAGGTCAAGGCGCGCAGTCGGTCGGTATGGGTCAGGACTTGGCCGATTCATTGCCAGCGGCCCGCGCACTTTACGATCGTGCGGCAGACGTGTTGGGCTACGATCTGGCCGAGTTGTGCTTCGAAGGTCCAGAGGATCATCTCGACTCGACGGTTTGCAGCCAGCCTGCATTATTCGTAACAAGTTTGGCCGCGCTGGAATCGCTGAAAGAGAATTCGGCGGATGTTGTTGCTGCGTGTGAGTCGACAGCAGGTTTAAGCCTTGGCGAGTATACCGCGATGGTCTTTGCCGGCGTGCTGGAATTCGAAGACGGGCTAAGGGTCGTACAACAACGGGGCGAAGCGATGCAAGCAGCATCGGATGCAACGCCAAGCGGCATGGTCAGCATTCTCGGCCTCGAGCGGGACAAGGTCGAAGAAGTTTGTGCCCAAGCTCGCGAAGACGGCGAAACGTTGCAAGTTGCGAATTTTTTGTGTCCCGGAAACATCGCGATTTCCGGCAATATCGCTGCTTGTCGGCGCGCGGAAAAAGTCGCTGAGGAAATGGGCGCGATGAAGGCCGTGCCTTTGGCCGTCGCTGGCGCATTTCACACCACGATCATGCAGTCAGCCGTCGAAAAGCTGGCCAGTGCACTGGCGAACGTGAAGATGTCATCGCCGCGAATTCCCGTGCTTTCCAATGTCGACGCCCAATCTCACAGCGATCCGGAAGAGATCCGCGATTTGCTCATCAAGCAAGTCGTTGCGCCAGTCAAGTGGGAAGATTCGATGCGCCGGCTACTGGATGATGGGCACGACCAGTTTTACGAAGTCGGACCGGGACGCGTATTAAGAGGTCTGTTGCGGCGAGTCGAACGAAAGATTCCTTGTGAAACAGTGATGGGATAAGCAATGCCAGAAGATTCAATTGGAATGACCGTCGACCTTTCCGGCCAAGTTGCCATTGTTACTGGGGCCTCACGTGGCTTGGGCAAAGCGATGGCGGTCGCTTTGGGAAACAGCGGTGCAAAGGTCGCTTGTGTCGCGCGATCGGCGGACAAGTTGGCCGAAACCGTCAAGGAGATTACCGATGCGGGAGGCGAAGCGGAAGCGCTGAGTTGCGACGTGACAAGTAAGGAAAGTGTTGAAGGTGTTCTGGATGAGGTTGTCGAGAAGTGGGAACGCCTCGACATTCTCGTGAACAACGCCGGCATCACGCGCGACAACTTGTTGCCGGCAATGGCTGACGAAGAGTGGGACGATGTGATTGCGACGAATTTGACCGGCCCGTTTCTGTTCATGCGAGCGGTCTCCAGAACCATGATGCGAGCACGATATGGACGCATCATCAATATCACCAGCGTTTCGGGGTTGATCGGAAATCCAGGCCAGACAAACTATTCAGCGTCCAAAGCTGGACTGATCGGGATTACACGCAGCCTCAGCCGCGAATTGGCAAAGCGCAAGGTGACGATCAATGCGGTCGCCCCCGGCTTCATCGAATCGGACATGACTCGTGAACTGGCTGAGAAATTCGGTCAGGACAAAATTGACAGTGCGAAAAAACAGATTCCCATCCAACGCCTAGGAACGCCCGAAGAGGTGGCGGCCGCCGTTTTGTTTCTGGCCAGCCCCGCCGCATCGTATATTACCGGCCACGTCCTCACCGTAGACGGCGGAATGACTGGCTAGTATCCTCCTTTTTGGGGCAAAACACGGCCTTGACCGGGCTTTATGAAATCCTCTATCTTGTTCTGTTTAACAGTCACCCCAATTTTGAATAAGTCGTTATTAACTGGATTTTTGCGGGCCGAATTGAGTTTCGCCCGTTCCCCCAAGTGAATAGGAGACGGTGCACGTGGCATCTGTCGAAGAACGAGTCATCAATATCGTCGGGGATCAACTCGGCGTGGACAAAGAAAAAATCAAACGCGAAACCCACTTTGTGAACGACCTCGGTGCCGATTCGCTGGATACCGTCGAGTTGGTCATGGAGTTGGAAGAAGAATTCGATATCAACATTCCTGACGATGCGGCGGAATCTATTCAAACGGTTGGTCAGGCGATCGAGTTCATTGAAAAGGCTCAGGACTGACGCGCTGATTTGCAAGGCGCGACCTAGCAATCGCTCCTCTTTCTCACGCACCGGAACTCAAGCATGAAGCGGCGCGTCGTCGTAACTGGGCTTGGAGTTGTCACGTCGCTTAGCCTCGACGTGGACGACTTGTGGCAGCGCGTGCTGAATGGCGAAAGCGGCATTCATCTCATCAAGATCGTCGACAACAGTGAATTCAAAGTCAAAATCGGGGGTGATGTCTACGACTGGAACCCGACCGGCTATATCACGCCCAAAGAGATCAAAAAACTCGATCGATTTGCGACGTTTGCCTTGGCCGCGGGAACGGATGCCGTCACTCAGTCTGGCATCGACTTCTCCGAATTGGACGCGTATCGATGTGGTGCGATCCTGGGATCGGGCATCGGCGGCATGCAAACGATCGAAGAGCAGATGGAGCGGATGATCGCCAAGGGGCCTGGCCGTGTTTCACCAATGACCATCCCCAAGATCATGTTGAACGCGGCCGGCGGGCAGCTATCAATCAAGTATGGATTAAAAGGGCCAAACTATACCGTCGCGACGGCGTGTGCGAGTGCTACCAATGCGATGGGCGATGCCCTGAATTCAATTCGAAGCGGCGCGACGGATGTCGTGCTCACCGGCGGATCGGAAGCGGCCATGGCGCGGTTAGGATTGGCTGCGTTTCAAAACATGAAGGCTCTTTCCAGCCGCAACGACGACCCAGCAGGTGCCAGTCGGCCGTTCGATCTGGATCGCGACGGATTTGTGTTCAGCGAGGGTGCCGGTATTCTGGTGTTTGAAGAACTCGAGCATGCCAGGTCGCGCGGTGCGAATATCTTCGGCGAGGTCTTGGGCTATGGACTGAGCGGCGATGCGGGACACATCACGCAACCAGACGGTGAAGGGCGTGGTGCCGCCAGAGCGATGTCCAACGCGCTGGAGGACGCGGGCATTTCGCCGGATCAAGTCGATTACATCAACGCCCACGGCACGAGCACTCCTCTGGGAGATAAAGCGGAAACGATTGCGATGAAAAGCGTCTTTGGCGATCACGCCAGGAACGTCAGCATTTCCAGCACCAAGAGTCATCTCGGTCATTCGCTCGGTGCCAGCGGTGGGATTGAATTAGCGTTGACGATGAAAGCGATTGGCAATTCCTTGGTGCCGCCAACGATTAATCTTCAAACACCCGATCCTGATTGCGATCTCGATTACACACCCAATGAGCCACGTGAGCGTGCTATTCAAATCGCCATGAGCAACAGTTTCGGATTCGGCGGGCACAACGCTTCGATTCTGGTCGGCCGTCTACGCGATTGAGCGGACCAAGTAGGGTGCGTGAAGCAAGCGATGGTGATGAAGTTAGCCGTACTCCACGCACCCTACCTCAATAACCGCTCTAACCCCGTCGGCGGCTTCTCTGCCAACACGAACAACCGGTCGCCTTCGGCCAACTTGAATTCTCCCTGTGGATTAGTGTGCACATGCTCGGCGCGACGCACCGCAAGCAGAACACAACCCAACTTTTCGTTCATGCGCCCCAACAACCATCGAAACGTCTGACCGGCCAACGTTGAAGGCAAATCGACCTGGTGAATCTCGTTTCCTTTGTTAAACGTCAAAATGTCCTCGAACAATCGCGACAAACCATGGGCGACCGCCGAGAGACTCAGCAGCGTCTGGCTAAAGTCTCCGATACAAACGACCTCGTCCGCATCGGTCCGTTGAATGTGAGAACGATTGGCGGGATGAAGCAACTCGACACAAGTGTAGATGTCAGGATTCATTCCTTTGACGGCCATCGTTGCCAACGTGATCCGTGAATCTTGCAGGTCTTCCGAGAACGAAGAATCCAGCGGAATGATGGCCACATCCGCGCGATCCGCGCGAGCAAGTTCCAGGGACTCTTGCACAGTCGGATCCCCGCGCACGTAGTCAATGTCCGGATCGAGCAGCCGCAGATCCTCGACCTGTTCGTCGACGACGACGATCTTTCGACGTGGCTTGTGCTCCCGGCTGGTCAACTGTTCGACAATTGATTTCGCCGTGTAATGCCATCCGCAGATCACCACGTGATTCTTCAATCGCAATCGAATTCGCCCGCGCCCGGTCATCGCCGCGGAAATCAAAAACGTCGCCAGGTCCGCCGTCAACAATGCCAACAGCGCGATTCCAAGCAACAGACAAAAGAACATCAGTCCCCATGAAACGGTATATTGCGGCGGAACTTGGATGTCGTAGCCGCTGAACAACAAAATGGCCACTTGCCGACACGTGCCGAATAACGTGGAATACGGCCATTTCTCGATGTCTTCCGGTCCCTCGCATTCGATGATGAACAGCACCATCGCCGAAATCATCGCCAGCGCGACAATTGCACCCCCGACGCGCACCGCGGCTCGCTCGGCAATTCGTCGCCACAGCAGCAACAACTTGCGCCGTGAATGATACAGCAAGTCCCCGATGGAAAATCGTAGATCACTCATCGTTGGCCTCGCCTACTTTCCAGAACTGGCAAGCGCTGCGGGATACTCTTCCGCCAACACAAATAGAAAGTCGCTGCTTCGCAATTCGACATCTTCTTTGGGATTGCACAGGATCTCATGGTTACGGTCCACAGCCATGACAATCGACTCGAACTGGTCGCTGACCATCTGAACGGCTTGGCGGAATGTCTTGCCAGCCAGCGCGGGCGGCACGGCGACTTTATAAACTTCGCTGCCTTCGCCGTACGTCAGAATGTCGGAGAACAGCAGCGACAACCCGTGATTCAAGGACGCGTGTACCAGCAACCGTTGCGACAGATCGCTGACACAGATCGGTTCGTCAACGCGAGCCCGTTCCAGATGCCGGCGATTCTCGGCCCGCATCAATTCGACGACCGTGTAGACGTCGCGGTTCAATGACTCGATGGCCAGCGTCGTCAGTGTACTCTTCGCATCCCGCAGTCCAGGATCGTCCAACGACCAGTCCGCCAAGACAATGGCCGTTTCCGCCGTTTCCAGACTCGCTCGCCGCAACGTATCGTCGTTGGCCGGATCGCCTTGCACAAAATAGACAAACGGGTCATCCACGGGCGAATGATCGAGATGAGAGTCGATCAAAACGACCTGCCGCCGCTCGCCGATGTCTTCGGCGTGAAGTTGCTTGATGATGCCTGCCGCCGTTCCCGACCAGCCGCAAATGACAATGTGTCCCTTCAAATTCACCTGGCTCATGAAACCTGCTCCTTGTATCGGTGGGTGCTAGCCGCCAAATTGCGCATTCTCAACGAGGAAACGGCGGCTAGTGCTTTGTCAACAAAGGACTTTGGGGTAGCTACGCTCACCAGAGCGTGGATTTCCGCCGTCTGGCGACGGCAGCTACTCCAAAAATCAAATTTGACCATGCACTAGAAGCCACCGATACATTTGGAATGTACGAGATGAACGAGAGACGCACAACCAGCGGCGGGAGTTATGCTTTTTCCGTCGCCGGGCGGTTTGCTCGGCGGTCGCCGTCACTACGCCGGTCACGAGTCGGCTCGTCACTTGCGGCGACTTCGGTTTCCGGGTCCGTCGCGCGACGAGGTTGTCGTGGATCGGCGTCACGCCGGCCGCCACCTCGTTGGGCTTCACGGCGGCCGTTGACCGTTGTGTCGCTCTTGCGCTTGGCTGGGAAGAGATCTGACCAACGCCGGCCGCGCAACTGCTCAAGCGGCTCTTTGAGAAAGACGAGCCCCAGGCCGATCAACAATCCTCCAACAAAACCACAGAGCACGATCGCTGTTTTGCCAGGTCCCAGCGGATGATTTCCAACCACGGGACCATCCAGCCGCGTGATCAAACTGGCCGAGTTCGCCGCCGTCATGTTGGCGCGGGCATCGGCCATTTCTTTCTGTGCTTGCTTAAGGATTTCGGTCCGTTGAGCCACGTCGTCGACCAGGTTGCTATATCGGGCGCGAAGCGACGCCAGTCGATCGAGCCGACTCTTGATACCGCTTTCCTGTTTTCGAAGGGTCGTCAGTCGTGTTTGGCTGATCGCAAGGTCTGCTTCAATGCCGCGCACCGCCAATCCCAATTCACTGTGCAGATCCTGTCGCACTTCTTGTTCGGCGACAATGGCAGCCTTCACATGTGGATGGTCCTTGCTCATGCTGCCCATCAACTTCGATGTATTCAACTGCGCATCGACTAGACCTTCTTTCAACCGACGCAATGCAGGTTGCGAATCCAGTAAGCGGTTGGGCGTGGCAATCAAATGATCGGGATTCTCTTTCGCCACGTGAAGGTGCTTCTTTTGCTGTTCGATCAGCTCGAAATTGGCTTCCTCTTCACGCAGTTCGGTTTTGAGTTGATTCAAGGCTTGTCGCAGGTTACTCGTGCCGCCGGCCGAGTTGCTCAGGCTCCGCAGTTCGCCGAGATCCGTGCCAACGTCCGATTCCAGCGATTCCAGCTTCGATGTTGCAGCGTCCAGGTCTTTTTCTGCCAGCTTGACGGCCTTATCGAGCTCGGCCGTGATGCTGCGAGCTTTCTTATCTCGCAATTCCCGCATGCTTTGATCCAATTGATCACTGACCGCCAGCGCCAGCACCGAGGCACGCTCACGAGTGGGGCCTTTGACCGCAACGTGGATCACTTCTGTCGCTCCGAATTCCGCGCCGTTCGGGGCACGTACCGCGATGGCACCTTGCAAGCTTTCAACGTCATCGTCCGTCGGCCAACTTTTTGCCGCTGTCGGCTTTGCCGGGCCTGCCTGCGTTAGCGCCGCGCGCACAACCTTCTGGCTGCGAGCCATTTCGAGAATCGTCTCTTGCGCGGTCTTCATCGCTTCGCGCGTTTCGAATCGGCCTTGGCGGTTGATCTTTCCGCCGGCTTCATCCCGCACGACCATTGCCTGGGTCGCTTGCCACACGGGTTTTTTCAGAAGTGCATAGCCCAACGAGAGGAGTGTCACAACAACGGTCGGCACAATCCACAGGAGATAGTTGGTTTTGAATTGATTAAGAATCTGGCGGAAATTGATCCCGCTTGGTTTCGTTTGAATCGCCATTTTGTCTCGTATCCAGGAATTGTTTAATAAGCGTTTTGTCGGGAAAAGACGACGAAGATCGTGCGGAACAGGATTTTGATATCCAGCCACAGCGACCATTCGCGGATGTACTGGTGATCGCATTCGACACGCTTTTCCATTTTTTCCAGCGTATCGGTTTCGCCGCGCCAACCGTTGACTTGTGCCAGGCCAGTGATGCCCGGCCTGACCTTGTGACGCAGCATGTATCCTTGAATCTGGCCGCGATATTGTTCGTTGTGCGCCGAAGCATGGGGCCGCGGGCCAACCAACGACATGCTGCCTTCCAGCACGTTGAACAACTGCGGCAATTCATCGAGAGACGTTTTGCGAAGCAGTGCCCCCAGCGGCGTGACACGTGAATCGTTCTTCTGTGCCTGTGCTACTTGCTCGCCGTCTTCACAAACGCTCATCGTGCGGAACTTCCAGACTTTGATCTCGCGGCCGTCCAATCCATAGCGTCGCTGCCGGAAGAAAACCGGACCAGGCGACGACCGTTTGATCAGCATCGCGATCACGGCCATCGGCAGGGCAAGAGCCAGCAACGCAACACTCGCCAGGACGAAATCCACACACCGTTTGACAAGGCCGTCGACACCATAGAACGGGTTTTCAAAAACGCTGACCACAGGCAAGCCGTTGATGTTCGTCCAGCGCGAGTGCAACAATTGAAACACGAAAAAGTCTGGCACGACGTAGACAGATGCCGTCGAGTCGCTTAACTGGCCGAGCACGCCGCGAATCCGCTCTTCGGCTCGCATCGGAAAGGTAATGTAGATCATGTCCACTTCGCCCATCCGGGCTTGCTCGACCAATTCCGCGATGTCACCAATACGCTGGCCAACATCTTCCGGCAATTCGACGGTTCGATCGGCCGGGCGGTCGTCGTAGAAGCCGACGCATTTGAGCCCAAGTTCCGGTGCCGCCTCGACGTTGCGTACCAGCTCGATGCCAAGTTCCGTGGCACCAACGATGGCAAAACCGCGAGTGTTGATGCCGCGGCTACGGAGCAATCGTTGCAGACCGCGCAATGCAATGCGCGAGGCGCTGATGAAAACAGGCGTCATCAGAAACCATAAAAACAGTGACAATCGGGTGTAATCAATCGATGGCTGAACAAAGAACTTGATCACAAGGAGTGCCGCAATTGTGGCTCCCCACGAAAACAACACCGGCACCAGTTCCTGTTCGGCAGTGGCCCCGCGCCAGTTTCGATAGACCCCGATCAATTCCGCGGCCAGGAAATAAATTACCGCCGCAAGTGCCGTTACGGCGACAATCCAGTTGCCGCTGAGGGTTTCCCCCAGTCGAATCGAAACCACCAAACCGGCCAAAACGCAAAAAATATCGACCGCGCGGTGGACGAGGCCTCGCATGGACCAATGTTGCCGAATGTGACGGTCGTAGGACGACATAGATTGACCTTGGGGTAGTAGCTGTAAATGAAGCCCAAGGAAGTATAGGTCGCCCTTATGTCGATTGTCGCTTTAGCACGCGGACTACCGTGCCATAAACCTCTCCTTCGATCCCGTGCAGTCATGCTCGATGTCGACATCGGAGCCTAGCTTGCTCGTCCAACAACCGTTTGGCAATTGGCGGGCAGCGTGTGTGACTCGGTCGTCCTTGGCAAACAACGCGATCTTATCGTAGCCGTCTTCCAGTGAGTCGTTATCTGCCGGGCCATACCCGATTGTTGCAAACGCATGAGCAAAGGAATCGGCCGATGTACTATCGTCATCGATTGGCCAATAGTCGCCTGTGATGGGCCACCACCAACGTGACGCATCACCTGCGGCCCAGGCGATGCAGTTGTAGCCGAGCGAGAAGTCGCTGGTGATTTCAAACCCGCTGGACGATAGATTCGGAAAGCTATTGTCCAGACTCATTTGGCTTCGATCAGTTTCTTTTTAACGCCCCAGCTTATCCAGGCGTCGGCCATCTCACGGACACGTCCACGCGCCGATTGCGGAACTGGTTGCTCGCCCGTTATCGCATTCAAGGCCCAAAACCAATGAAAGGGTTGGTTACGAAGATCTTCGAGGATCAGCGGCACGACAGGCATGCCCATGCCGATGATTCGCTGGTAAGTGGCGTTCGTAGCGATGTCCGTTGTCGACGACAGATATCGAGTCTCTTCTTTCCACTGTGCAGAGAGGTCGTCGAACTGTTGGCGAAATTCGTCGCTTACATCGGTTGCCAGGGCCTGCTGGACTTGCAACTCCTCGCCGTCTTTCCAATCTGCTGGAACCGGGTCGACGGGTCGAATGACACCTTCGTGATAAACTGCTTTGATCATGGGAAACGCTCCGTTGTCGACACACACATATTTTACCGTACGAATGTCGAGTCAGCGAGTCGAGTTCGCACTTGTGACCGCAGACTCTTCGGGTGTGGGCAACTCTCGCGGCGCTGCGGCGTTGGGAATTGGCCGGCATCCAGCGCATCCGCTGTGAAACATTCACCAGAGAATTTTAGGCAAACTTCTTCACAACGACCGCGCTCGCCTGACCTTGCGGAGTCACGTTGACGGTGTTAAAGGAGTCGCCCGGCGACGTTTCGTCGTCGGTCACGACGCAAACCGGGCACTCAGGATCAGGCGTTTCGTAGTTGAGCACCGGGAAGAGATGCCCGGCGTTGAGTGCCATTGTGCTGGCAATGAGTTCGACAATTCCGCTGCCGGCTCCCAGGTTGCCAAAGTAGCTCTTGGCGGCAACCACCGGCAATTCGGATGCACGATTGCCGAAAACTTCGCTGATGGCCTGCGCTTCGGCAATGTCGCAGGTTCGCGTCGACAATCCGTGTGCATGAACGTGTCCGATGTCGTCCGGCGAAATGTCCGCGGATCGGATCGCCTGGTTCATGGCGTTCTTCATCGCCGCGTCGCGGTGGGCAACACACTTGCGATCCAAAACAGTGGAACTGCCGTGTCCGACGACCTCCGCCAAGATGTTTGCTCCGCGTGCTTTGGCGGTCGCCAGTTCTTCCATCACAATCACGGCCGCGCCTTCGCCGAGGACCATGCCTTTGCGATCCTTGTCAAACGGCCGGCAAGCGTTTGCCGGTGCCTGGCCGTTGGCGATTTCTTCCTGCAGCACCACGTGAATGGTTCGTAACGGATGAATCCGAGTTCCGGTGGCACCCGCCAGCATCGAATCGGCGTTGCCTCGGCGGATGATCTCATACGCCTCGCCGACGGCCAGCAATCCCGCCGCCTCTCGCAGCGTGATCGAGTTATTCGGTCCGCGCAGGTCGTTGTAAATCGCCACGTGACTCGCGGGCATGTTGGGCAAATACTTGAGCAGCCAAAGTGGCGTGATTTCCGGCAAGCCGTCATCCGCCCAACGATTGAATTCAAAGTTGCCGTTTTCATCAAGACATTTGCGGACGCCCGCGATAAACTCGTCGGGGCGAGTCATGATGTAGTCCGCGCCGTATACGACTCCGGTTCGCTCGGGATCGAACTGACCTTGCTCCAGCTTCGCATCATTCAACGCAGTTTGGGCCGCCGCGACGCCCATCTCGATTTCACGGCACATCACTTTCGTGCCTTTTCTGATCTCGCGCTTGAGCTTCTTTTCCAACGGACCAAAGTCGTCGATGTGTCCGGTAAACTCGCGAGCTTCGCCACCGAACATCGTCGGCAAATCATCGGTCGGAACGCTGGCCAGCGGCTGCACTCCGCTACAGCCCGTCGTCAGCGCATCCCAAAGTGCTTGGGGCGAGTTTCCCACGGGACTGACAAGCCCCGCACCAGTGATTACAACTCGACGTGAAGGCATTTGGGGAAGCGTGGTTCTGCATGTAGGAGCGCGAAGTTACAGACCTCTCGATCAATTCTAGGTCGGACTATGGATGTCGTCGAGCGGATGTTGGCTTGTATCGATTAGGTCAGTAATACCGTGCCAAGATATCCGGATGAACGCCCAGTGCCTCGGCCAGCAACAACGACCAATTACGCAATGTCTGGCGAACGGGGCCGTACTTGCCCCAGCGCCTGGCACTCGTGTGAAGCGGACCGGGCAGCACAACGAGCGGAGAAAATCGCCGCAGTTTTCTCACCAGCAAGACATCTTCCATCAGTCCCACGACCGGAAATCCGCCAAGTTGATCGAACAGAGCACGCCTCACGAAGATGCCTTGGTCGCCGTAAGCCATTCGCAGAATGCGGGCACGCAGCGTGTCGCCGCGCTCGATCAATCGATAGATCAATCCTCGGGCTTCGATGCAGTGCTGAAACGCGCCGAATTCGATTCGTGGATTTGCCAGGGCGTGCCTGATTTCCTGAAGTCCTACGGAGGCCAACCACGAGTCGGCGTGAAGAAACAACAGTACCTCTCCGCTTGCCTGCTGTGCTCCATGGTTTTGTTGCCGCGCTCGCCCTGGCCTCGACCGTAGTACTTGGCAATCGAACTGCCCGGCGATCTCACACGTTGCGTCGCTGCTGCCGCCGTCGACGACAATCACCTCGTGCGGATTCGCCGCCAGCGCGCGGGTGAGACAGTGCGCAATGCCGTCCGCTTCGTTCAGCGCGGGAATAATGATGGAGATTCTCACAGAGAGATAGAATATCGAATTTCAGCATTCCTTGTTCGGCGTTCGATATTCAAACTGCGTTCAATACCGCCCACGATATTTCTCGGCAACGCTGCCGGCAGCGCGTTGAGCGTCGATCAGCACTTCGCTGGCCTTGCCTTTGCTCTCGACAAACAGCAGAGCATCGGCTCGACCCGACACCGTTTTATCCAGTTTGATTCTGATCGGAATGCCCAGCGGTGTCGCGCGTTCCGGGCCGGGTGTTGCCACGACACCGCAACTGAGAAGCAGAACGTGGTCAGCGGGCCATAAGAATCGCTCGTGGACGCGCCAACTGGCGACCTGTGGCACTTGAATTTGAATCCGCTGACGTTGGCCAGTCGCGGTTGGGACGTCGATTGGAATCGGAATCAACTGCTCGATTTGGTCGACTTCGCAGCGAATCACGGCATCGACTTTGCGACCATCCAGCGAAAACAGCGGACTGACTTGCAACGAAAACCCTTCGTCGAATTGCCCCATATCGAGGTCAAATCCCGCCAAGGAATCACGCATCACGACCGATCGAAGGTAGCTCCGCGGCCGGCGGCGTGCAACCGTGTGCGACTGGCCGTTGCTCATGATCAAGTTCGGCGAATTGTGTTCTTGGAAGTCCGTGCGTTTTTTCAAATCGCCCATCAACACGGCCGCATTTTCTTTCGAGATCAACCAGGCTTCGATGCCGGGAGTTTTGACGTTGATCGGCCGCAACATGGCGAACGACTTGCTGCGCCAGTTGGGGCTGCCGACTGTCACAAGACGCATTCCCATCACATAAGATTCTGCTTGACTCGATACGAAGCGATCCACAATCCCTTTAACCACGGCGTGCATCGTAGGTGTGTGATAAACCCGCAACGTCGTCTTGCTTGCACTGAGCAACGCCACTGGTTCAGAGAACCAGATCTCCGGTCCTGTCTCGCGGAGAATCCAATCGATGATGGCCTGCTCCGGCTTGGACGTGGATTTCACGCGACTCGTGTAGGGCGAGATATTGTATTCGCGCCAAACCTGTCCGTGCTGTCGCGGCAATTGAGCCGCTCCGGCGACCGGTGCGGTGACTTGAGTTTGCGTGATCGGCTGGTTCGCGATTGTGTTTGGTGCCAGCGACGTGGGGTTGGCTTGTGCAGCGTCACTTGTTGGCCGGGCTACCAACGGTGGAGTACTGCTGGTTTGTGCCGGCTGAAATTCGTTCTGAGCCGCGGCATGAAGATGGACGAGACAGAGAACGAGCATCGCGAAACCAATTCGCATCGACATGACAAATCTCCGTAGTGAACGCGCACGAATGTGCCGGGAGCCGAGAAAAGGAGTGGGAGTATAGGCCGCGGAGCAAAACGGCTCAAGGTCGATCTGATGGCGTCGAGTTTGCAAATTGCCTATCTTCAATGGGACAAAGGGAGCGCCAAATGGGACTTGATGTCGTCGACCTGTTTCTGGATCTAGAAGAGCAATTCGAAATCGAAATCTCGGACTTCGATGGGCAACAATTGAAGACTGTTGGAGACTTGTACTTTCTTGTCGTCAGCAAGCTGCGCGAATCAATGTCGAAAGATCGTCGAGATCCTGCGAGTAGTCTTTCATTGACCGACGCTGCACATTCACAGATTCGCAACGCATTGTCATTCGTTCTGGATATTCCAATCGACGAAATCGATGCATCCACGAAGCTGGATAGCATCCTGCCTAAATCGGGCAGACGCCGAATTTGGCAGGAATTGAGGCAATGCCTTGGCTTGGAATTGCCTGAACTTGTGCGACCAACTTGGCTGGTGAATCTTCTCCCTTTCGCCGTGTTATCAGGCTCAGTCTACTTCCTGACTCAACTACCTGAAGACCTTTCATGGCCTTTGCATTTGTTGCTGCTTCTTGGTTCGATTGCAGCGTTGGCTTTCATTGCTTGCATTTGTTCGATACCGATGGCAACAAACGTTCCGAAAACAATGCCAACCGTGCAAGACTTGGCCGAGCAAGTGGTCGCCCTTAATTTTTTCCGCCTGCGGAGTGAGTTTCATGGCTGGGAAGATCAAGATGTGTGGAAGGTGTTGAAGTTGATCATTGTAGAACAGCTAGACGTAAAGCCTGAATTGGTAACTCCAGACGCCAGATTCATTGAGGATTTAAAGGCGTATTGAACTGATTGACTTTTCTTTGTTGGAAAGCGGTACTTTTGGTAAGCTGGATCTTCATGAGTGCCCACCTTGCGCAGTTGCCGTTGCCGAAGAAAGTTGCGGCGCTCCAGGCTGCGCGAACGGAATTCGTGGGACCGGCAAAACAAGAGCCCGTCGATTCCGTTGTGCCGCAATCATACGACATCGACGTTTGCGAGGTACCGCACTCGGTCGATCGGCGGATCGCTGCTTGGTGTCGCGGTTCGTGGGGCTGGTTGGCGAGTATGGCGATTCACGCATTGCTCGTACTGGCCCTGGGGCTGATGACGCTTGCCGTGCAGAGCTTCGACGGCTCGACGATGTTGGTGGTTGACGCTGGATCGATGGATCGCGAGGAGGTGGTGCCCACGATCATTACCGATCTGGTGACGCCGGACATGGCCGCGTCGGGAAGTACGTCATCGGCGATGGACGCAAATCTTTCGATTACGGCCGGCGGGGATTTCCTCGCGCCGCTGTCTGAACTGGCAAAGAAATCGGCGGGACAGGGCGGTGGCGAAGGCGTTCATTCCGGTCCCACGTCGGAAGCGATGGCCGTGTTGAAGTTGGATGGAACGGCTGTTGCCAAAGAAGGCGACGGCACGGGCGAGACCGACAATGGAAGCGACACGGGCCAAGCGGAGTTTTTCGGCATCCAGGCATCCGGCCGCGACTTTGTTTTTGTCGTGGACAGTTCGGGCAGCATGCAGGGACAAAAGTGGCGTCGTGCATGCCGTGAACTGATTCAATCCATCGAACGACTAGGCCCCGAGCAATCGTTCTGTGTTTTCTTCTTCGACGTCGGCCCGCATTTGATGTTCAACCAATCACCCGACGAACTGACGATGCTTAAGCCGACGAAGCAAAACGTCACGAAACTGAAACGATGGATGATCAGCATCGATTTGGGCAACGCCACCAAACCTTTGGTCGCCACTCGATTAGCCTTGGCGATGGAGCCGGACGCGTTGTTTTTGCTGTCGGACGGCGAATTTCAAGATGACACGCCGGCGTTTTTGCGCATCGCCAATCTTGAGCGGGACGAAGACGGCGTCCGACCCAAAACGGTTGTTCATACGGTTTGCTTCAAAAGCGTCGCGGGTGCGGGCACGCTCAAGATGGTAGCGGACGAAAACGGCGGGAATTATCGCTTTGTGAAGTGAGTGTGTCGAGCAATTGTCTCAATTGCTTTCGGAAACGATTGAGACAATCGTTTTACAATGGGGGCAGCACGTCTGGTTCAACTTGGTAGCCGTCGGCCAAAGAATTCGTCTTGTTGAACAACCCAGTGATGGCCAACACTTCGCCCAAAGCCTCGTCATCCAATCCGAGTTTTCGCGCGGCAGCCGTGTGCGAATTGATGCAATAAGAACACCCGTTGGTTGCCGACACAGCCAAGGCGATGATTTCCCGCGTCAAGGGATCAAGCTTCGACTCGCGACCTACCGCTTCGGGATGCATCAGCGTTTTTAACTGGTTCCATACCAAATCCAAATGATCCGGGTTCGTGGCCAGCACGCGCCAAAAGTTGGGGACGAAATCAATGTTCTTCGTTTGTTTGATGTCAGCGTAGACTTCAGCAACTTTGCCAGTCGCGTCTTCTTCTGCGACTGGCGCGACGGTGGCGATTCGTTCGTTCGGCATTGGAAAACTCCAATATGTGAGCCACTGGCTTTGTAAGTGAAATGTATGTGTGCCACTGGCTTTGCCAGTGAAATCGAAGACACTGGCAGAGCCAGTGGCACTCGAACAACCACTCGGATTATAGAGACTTTACCTGGCTGGCAAAGTGAGCGCAAAAGATGCGCCGTCGCCGTCGAATTCGTCCAATTCAAGTCGACCGCCGAGAGCACGCGACAGGCGTCTGCAAAGCGCGAGTCCGAGACCCACGCCCGGTGCGGAGTTCGCAGCCTGCTGGACTGACTTCGAAAACGGACGGAACAACGACTTCGCTTCCTGTTTCGAGATACCCGGTCCATGGTCGCGAACACACAATTTGATGCCGCCCCGCAAAGATTGGATGACGAGATGGATGCGCCGGTCTTTGCTCGCCACGGCGTATTTGCACGCGTTGTCGACGAGGTTGAACAGAATCTGTTCGACAGCTCCTGGATCGGTGGTCAACGAAGCCGATCGCACGTCGTCGTCCGCCTCGACAACAAAACTCATTTCTGCCTGCGTCGTTCGGTCGGCAAGTCGAGATTCGACCTTGTCAATCAGCTCTTGGATCGTGATCTGCTCACGCTGCTTGCCGTTGCGACCACGCTCCAATCGCGCATAGACCAGCACATTTTCCACCAAATGCGACAGCCGATCGGCTTCGACTCGCAAGGTTTCCATATAGTGCTGACGTTTTTCGGCGTTGGGCACCATGCCTTCCGCCAACATCTCGGCGTACATCCGAAACGTCGTCAGCGGCGTACGCAACTCGTGCGTCACCGCCGAAACAAACGATCCGCGCCGCTCGCTAAGAGTCACCACACCACGCAGCAAAATCGCCACCGCTCCCGTTGCCAAAATCATGCAAGTCCAGGCAATCAACAGCGAGATTTGAATCGGCGTCAGTTTTGTCAACGAGGTTGGTGCGACGTTTGTTGCCCCAGTCGCCAAGGACATCATCACTTCGGGAACCACAATTTGAATGGGCAGCGTGGCCAGCATGCGACCGGGGCGCACCTCGCTCGCATCGTTGGGCGCAACTTCGCCCGTTTCCTCATCCGGGTCGCTCAACTCCACGGGCAACAGATCTGCTTCGGGCAAGACGTCGGCAAGTTCTTCGAGCAACATGGTTTTGATTTTCGGCCAATCCAGCCAACATCCCTGAATCAGCACCTCGTCGCCCAGTTCGACGCGTCGCGCGAGGATCAGTTTGCCGTCGATCCAAACCGGCCTGGTTACACCTTCTTTGATCACCTCGGTCAGCTCCGCGCTAGGCGCGGAGTTGTTCACCCGCTGCTGGACAATCTGGCTGAGTGCATTTCTTTCATAAACGCGGTTTCGGGCGTTCCAGTCGTAGCCACGCATCTGTTGTTGAAAACGATTTGGCAATAGTTGATTGTCAGCCGGACTGACAAGCTGACCTTGTTGCGGAACTGGATCATTTCGATTGCTTGGCACGTTGGTCGACGCTTGTTGATTGAACTGACGCGGAAAATTGTCCCGCTGGGATTGAAGGCTCTGCACCTCTTGCTGGACTTGCGAGAACTGTTGATCCTTGAGTTGTTTGATGCCCAAATCTTTGGTCACCCCGGTGTTTTGCTCCAGAATTTTGCTGCCGTTGTAGTTGAAATTGTTGCCGTTGTTTGCCAACGCGATTTGGCTGAACTCAACCGCGGGCAAAGTTTCCTTCGGCAATTTCGCGATCAACTCTTCTCGATTCAGGCGGTCCTTCAGTTGATTGAGCCGCTGGCCGCTGGAGTCGATGTTGGAAAAGGACGTGCCGTTGTTGACCGCCAGTTCGCACGAGATCTTGTCCATCGGCTGTTGCGGCGATGTCCACTGGGCATCGCGTGTCAATTGAAAATGCAACAGCACATATTCCGAGGGCTGCACCAATAGCGGCGAGGGAACGCGCTGCGTTTTTCCTTTTCCCACCGAAGTTGTATAGAACGAGCTGTACACAAAGTATGGGCGAGCGGCTTCTTGGGCGACAAGCGGCGTCAACGTCCAATCCAATCGCCACAGCGCACTGGCGATAATCTCTTGGTACTCGGCTTCATTGGCCGCAAACTCCGCGACCTGCCGCTGATCTTGCTCTTCTTGATGAGCCTGCTTGATCTCTCGTTCGGCTAGAGTTCGCTCGCGGTCAAGTTCAAGCGCCTTGAACGTCAGCCAACCAAACGCGGGCAAGACCAACGCCAAACACAGTAGAAACAACGTCCAGATTTGCCAAGGGTGTTTCATAAAACCACACTCTTCTTACCATCAGCGAACATGTAACCTTTGCCGCGAACGGTCAACAACACCTGCGGATCAGATGGATCATCACGCAGCTTTTCACGCAGCCGCGCCACGTGCATGTCGATCGTTCTGGTCGAGATCCCCTGCGGGCTGATTCGCCAAACGTTGGCCAACAACTCGTCGCGTGAAATGGCCCGGCCGGGATTCGTGATCAGATAGCGAAGCAATTCCACCTCACGCTCGGACAATTCGCTTCGCGATCCATCGTCGAAACAGATTTCGCGACGTGAGAAGTCGGCCGTGCCGTTGGGGATTTCGACTTGGTCCACATCGGACGGTCGTTCAGGCGATCGTCGCAAGACCGCTTCGACGCGGGCGAGCAGTTCTTTGACGCTGAACGGTTTGACGACATAATCATCCGCACCCATTCGCAAGCCTTGAACGCGGTCGCTCTCTTCGCCGCGAGCGGTGAGGATGATGACCGGTTGTGTCGGCCTCGTGCTACGGACCGACTCCAAGATCTCCAAGCCACTTTTGCCGGGCAAGACCAGGTCCAGCAACAACAGATCATACGAGCGTTGAACCGCCATATTCAATCCATCGTCACCGTTGCCCGCCTGCAACACTTCGTAGCCGGCGTATTCTAGAGCGTCAACAATTCCGCGTCGGATGGATACATCGTCTTCCACGGTAAGAATCGTGCGATTGGACATTTGGATCTCAAGCTGGGGAATTCTGAATTCGGCACAAACGACACAACTCGAGTTATTATTTCAAATCGCGCGCAAATGGGCCATAACCAATATGCAATTCTAATCGACTGCGTGTTTTCACGCTGTAAAGCGTTTGTAACGGGCCAATGACAAGATGGACGTCGCTTTGCAGGACAAATGGTCGAACAGGCCAAGTTGCACGCCGCGGAAGTCAAAAAAGCAGGCACACGCTCAGCGCAAAGTAATTCACGCGACGTGTGCCTGCTGTGGCCTTAGCGCGTAAGAACGCGCACGGCACCTGTGGCTTTGATGAATTGAACATCCCACCACCGTCCGAGCTTCAGGTACCCCGCGTGATTCACGATCACCGTCGCGCTACTTTCTGTTTCTATTGACAACCTTTTTTGTCCTTTTGTCAAACGAATAATAGCCGCCGTAGGGTGTCTCGTGATACTTCGTGTCGGTGTAGCCGTAGCGGTTGAGTTGCATCATGTACCGATCTGGCCACTTGCCGTACTCGACGTAATAGGCCGTGACTTTGTCCTGCAGATCAGCAATGTTCTGCCGGTCAATTTTGTCCGTCGAGTTGCCGCGGATCACAACAAAGCTGATTACGGTTGTCGCGGCGAGGCCCGCCAAAATGACAACCGCCGCGACAGCTTCGATCAAAGAAAAACCCTTGCGTTTGTTTCGCTTCAACATTCGAGAGCCCCTTCCTGTATTCGAACAGGAAATGAATTAGTACGAGAACAAGATGATGTGTTACGGGGGTTTGTGCCCAAGGACGCCATGTATTCTGGGATCGAGCCGATAGCTAGAACCATCTACGGGGCAACGCGGAACGCCAAGGGGAAGTGCCCAAACATTGGAACCAATGTCTCGAAGATTGGAGGCACGCCAGCGACCGTGATCGCAAAACCAAAGTTAAACCTGCCTTTCAATCTCCCCTATGGTTACATAGCATGCGTTTCGCTTGAAATCCACTGATGGAATGAAAGAAACGTGTTGCGGCGTCGGCAACCATCACGTCACAATCGTGATAGCCGCAATGACCTGAGACATCCATCGGCGTGGAGCAAAATCGTGCAAGGCCATTTAGCGGCACTGACTTTGCTCAGAACAACTCTTCAATCTCTTGCCTGCCGAAATCCACGAGCGGGGCGGGGCAACCGTCGGGACCGGGCAGTGCTGTTTCGAGATCGATGCCGAGACTGTGATAAATGGTCGCCACAACTTCAGCCGGTTCCGTGGGACGATCCGCTGGGGAAGCGCCGATATTGTCGCTGGCCCCGACGACACGTCCGCCATAGACACCGCCGCCAGCGAAGTACACCGACCAGACCTGCGGCCAGTGATCGCGTCCGCCCGCCGGATTGATGCGTGGCGTTCTGCCAAACTCGGCCAAGTTGCACACCAACGTGTCGTCAAGCATTCCACGCTCCGTCAAGTCCTCGAGCAAGGCACCGTAAGCTTGGTCATACATCGGTGCCACAATGTCGCGCATGTCTTCCATCGACGTGAACGGGTGACTGCCGTGAATGTCCCAGGTGATTTCGTCAAACACGGTGAGGAAGGTATTCACGGTGATAAACCGCACGCCCGCCTCGATCAATCGACGTGCTAACAAGCAAGATTGGCCGAAACGATTCATCCCGTATTTTTCACGAACCTTCTTGCGTTCTTTCGAGAGATCAAACGCGCCGCGTGCTTCGGGGCTGGTCATCATTCGATAGGCAGCCTCGAAATTGCTGTCAAGTAACTTGGTGCTTTCGTTGGTCTCAAAGCTGGTCAGCGTCTGTTCGACCGCCTTGCGCAATCGGCGGCGTCCGTCCAATCGAGCCTCGCCGATCTGTGGCAACAAGCTGGGCAATTTAAAGTCTGGTTTCGACGGATCGGACATCAACGCAATTGGATCGTACTCTTTGCCGAGGAAACCGGCGTCCTGTCCATGGGGCAAATTACCGCCCGTCCGCCCCATCGGTTCGGGTAAAATCACACTGGTCGGCAAATCCGATCGGCGGCCCATTAAATAGGCCGTTGCACTTCCAGCATGTGGCGTATTGATGCCGCCGGAAAACAAACGACCGGTTTGCATCAATTGATGGCCTGTGTCATGAACCGCCGCGGCCGTGTGATAGCAGCTACGCACGATGGAAAACTTGTCGGCATGGGCGGCGTGTCGAGGCAAGATGTCGGTGAGTTGAATTTCGGGTGACTTGGTGTTGATCGTCTGGAACGGCCCCCGAATTTCGGCGGCAGCATCGGGCTTGGGATCAAACGTGTCGATCTGGCTGGGAGCCCCAAGATTGAAAATCATGATGACGCTGCGGCCGTTGTCGTCGATCGCGCCACGCTCTTTGGCATCCAGCAAACGAGGCAGCGACAATCCAACGGCCCCGAGGGCTCCGATCTGAAGAAAATCGCGTCGCGTCACACCGTCACAAGTGTTGACAGAGCCATTGGCGGTGAGGTGGAGCATGATGTTTCCTTGCTCTGTTGATGGGGTTTTTCGGCGCCCTGTACGCTACCAGAGAGGGGGTGCAAAGTCAACGATCAATGGCGGGAATACGAGTTGTCATGGCGTCAATGTGGCCATAGCCAAAAGGCTGTTCTGAAAACGATTCGAGCGCGGCGCGGACTTGTTCGAAATCAATCTTGTTCAGAATTCGAATTCGATGCAGAATTCTCCCAGTCGCTAAACGCTGTTTAGCTCCCGCACGGACGAAACGGAATTCAAACTCAGGGAGGGAACCCATGAGCCGCGCGTTTCACGCCACTCTTGGCTTGCTCGTACTGTCTTCGACGGCGATTGCCGCGGGGCATGTCTACAACAAGAACTTCTCGATATTAACACCGTCGCAAACATCGGACGAAGAAGCACAAGCGTTCGCCGAAAAACTTCTTCAGCAGGCGGAGAAGTATCGTAAGACTTTGGCAAGCGACTGGCTTGGTGAAGAACTTCCCGTTGGAGCTGGTCGAACCATCATCAACGTGGCGTTTTCCAACAAAGACTCCGCGCTGACTTGGCCGATCGACAATCGTCGCCGCAAGTGCCACATGTTGTATCTATCCACGTCGCCCGAGCGGGCGCTGGGCAGCGCGTTGAAGCACGAGATGGTTCACGTCATCATGGCGACCCGGTTTGGGCAAGGTTGTGGCTTGCCGATTTGGCTCGAAGAGGGAATTGCCAGCCGCTATGACGATCAGTCGCGCATCTCGAAACGGCGAGCAATTGCCAATTGGTACGCTCAAACCGAACAATGGCCAAACATCACGGATGTTCTAGGTCGCCAGAAGATATCGACCCGTGACACATCGGCCTACGCGATCGCTGCGTCTGTGACGAACTTTCTTTTGTCGCGAGCGGATCGGCGGACGCTCGTAATCTTTGGCGCGGAGGCTGCTGCAACCAACCTCGAAGCTGCGCTACGCAAACATTATCAGATTCGGTCGACCCACGAACTTCAAATCGCCTGGCAGAATTGGGTTCAACGCAACGCGAGACTAGCGGCACGGAAATAACGGAAGCAGCGGTCGTTGGACAAAGACCGGCGGATTCACGACCACCGGAGAGGCGGCATAGACCTGCTGCACAGCCACAGGCCGCGCGATATACACCGGCTGGGCGTAGCGAACCTCGTGCACTCGCACTTCATTCACCATCGAATTGCTGGATAGCGGCCCTCGAAAGAACGTGTTCACGGTCGAATTGCGTGTCGGCACGATGTCGATGTCCTGGCTGTAATTCGGCGACCCAATCATCCAAGTTTTGACTCCCTCGATGCCAGGCAATTCTGTGGTGACTGTCCCGGCGGGAAGTTTGATCGCGATTTTCTCGCCCGGTTTCACGCCAAACTCGACGCGATTGACCAGCACTCTTTGGTAGGTCGACATCTTGTTAGTAATCGTCAGCGTTCCCTCTTTTTGACGAATCGAGTCGTCAATTGCTTTGCCAAACTCATTTTGAAAATCTGGGTTTTCCATTTGACCGCGAAGATCCAATCGGAAACCGCCAGATTCGTTTGCCGTAAGGATCTGTCTTTGCCGCTCTTCCATTTCGTTGAGTCGATCGGTGAGATCTTTGATGTCGCTTTCGTTCTTGTTGATTTTGTCGCCAAGATCCGTCAGCTTGCCGTCGATCGCGGTCAACGCGTTCATGACATCGGTCAGACTCGGCTCCTGAGCAAAAACGGCAGACACAGAATTTAGTACCAAGAGAAGGGCTAAAGATCGAAGCATGATTTCAAAACTCCAAGAAAACCAAGAGTGAACCGTTGTTCGTGCTCCGTGCGAGAAACGCGAGGTTTTCCGTGTACCCCACAAGCAATCCGTTGCTAGTGTCAAAACTAATGAGAATAGTCTAGCCGCTGCCCACACGGATTGAAAGCAGTTGCGCAAGAAACCGAACAAATAGGCTGGGAACCTGTCCCGACCATATGGCTGCGTCGGGACAGAATCCCAACCTACCAGTCTCGGTCTACCATGGCGCGGCCGTGCCCGGCTGCCCGCATTTGTTTTTGCATTTGACGGTGTTGGCGCTCACGCTCGCGGGCCCGGCGGATCATCTGTTCAGCTTGTTCGCGTGTCAGGTCCTGCTGCGATGGTCGGTCCCGTGGCTGTTGATTTTGTTGTTGGTCGTTCTGCTTTCTATCACCCTGATTTTCGTCTTGCTTGTCCTGGTTTTGATCCTGATCTTGCTTGGGCAGTTGTTCGGCAATTTCTTTGAGCAGCTTCAGCGCTTCCTCTTGTTTGGGTAATGCCTTTGGTGTGTCCTGTTCGTCCAAAGCTTCAACGGCTTCATCAGCCAATTCGACAATTCTAGGACACAGTTCGATCGCTTTTTCATAAGCTTGTTTCATCGCTTGGCGTTGTTGCTCGGCCTGTTCGTTGTCCGTGCTTTGTGGCATCGGGTCGGTCATCGGTGCGGAATTCAATTGCTGCATTTCGTGCTCAGCTTTAAGCGGCAGCACTTCACTCCAAAGACTTACGCGCTCTTGATCTCGCGACGCTTCTTCGAAATCGGCTTCCGGGGGATCATCGTCGGACGAGGAATCTGACGAATCATGTTCGACGATTGCTTTTGACTGCGACACCAGTCGCTCTTGCCATTGCGTTGCCTTGGACAGGACATTCGAAAATGGTGCAATCGTGGTAAAAATCTCGTTCAGCGAGTCGAGCGACGCGGCCTGATGCTGCGGTGCGTCGCTGACCTCGCGGTCATCAAGGTCGCTGGCTGCCTCTTGCATGCGACGCTTTGCACTGTCAGCCGATTTGTGCAACCGTTCAATGGCCTTTTCAACCTCGGCAGAATCTGGCATCGGCGTTGGTTGCTGAGCATTTGGATCGGGCTGGGGAGTTAGCGTCTCGGTGATCTTTTCTTTCAACGGGTCAATCTCATCGGACAAGTCCCGCTGTTGGTTCTCCAGTTCCGAAATGGCTTGACGTTTTCGCGGCGAGTCGTCTTGTTTGGTGACAACTCGCGTTGCCGTGCGAATCGCCGTTTGCTTCGCCTGAATCATTTCCAGAAATTGCAGCAGATTCATTTCCTCGCGTTGCTTTTCACGATCGCGTTTCGCCCAAACATCCTGCATGTGTTTTTTCCACAGTTGCAACAGTTCGAGGTTTCGCCGCGCCGCTTTGTGATTCTCTTCGACTTGCAGGCAATCACGATAATGCCCAATGGCCCGATTGATCTGAGACATCCCCTCGGCGCGAACTTGCGGAGTCGCATCTTCGGCAGATTCGCCGAAGATCGCCTTTCCTTTCGCGGCGGCGATACAACCCAGGTTGTACTGCGATGCGGATACGATTTTGTCGTCACGCGCCAAGGCTGCCTTTCCAAACAGCTCGATCGCTTTGTCAGCGTCCTTGCTTGCCGCGTAAGCACACGCTCGATTGAACGCGATCGTTGGATCTTCGGGCAGTGACACATCGGCCTGGTCAAAGCTCTTTGCCGCTGCGTCGAACTTGCCGGCTCGGTACGAAGCAATGCCTTCGCGAACATGTCGTGCCGCATCGCGCGGCGCGGCAAAAACTGCCGACGGCAATAACGCGACGGTGGCGATGACTAATTTTGCGCAAACGCTCATGATTCTTCCTCGAGGTCGTTCACTTGGGCGGCAGGCGGAGTTCGTGGAATGACTATCTCGACGAGAATCAGCAGGACGCCCAAAACGGCAAACAGTTGATATTGCTCCTTGTATCGTTTTCGCTTCTCGGAGTTGACCTCGCCGCGAGTCAGTCCGGCCAGGCGATCGTCGTAGATTCGTCCCAAGTCGTAAGCTCGTGTTTTTGCCGGAATGTAGGCCCCCTTTGTCGTGAGCGCAATTTCCTTCAACACGTCTTCGTTCATCTGCGACCAGTGTTCCTGGCCGCTGTCGTCTTTAACGTATCGCAGATTACCGCCTTCGCCTTGCACCGGAATTCGTGCGCCCTCGTTGGCGTCTCCCAGGCCAACAGTAAAAATCTTGACGTCACGTTCGGCCGCCTGTTTGGCTGCTTCGATGGGAAACGAATCGTGATCCTCGCCGTCGGTAATGAGCACGATCACCTGGTCGCGGTCTCGCCGCCGAGGCATCGACTCCAGCGCCTTTCGAATCGCGTCACCGATTAAACTGCCGCCGCGCGGGGCGCTGTTCGTGTCGACATCCTCAAGCATCGTGGTAAAGAAACCTTGATCGTTGGTCAGCGGTACTTGGACAACCGGTGCGCCTGCAAAAACGACCAGCCCTACGCGATCGCCTTCGAGTTTTTTCAACAGGTCACGAATGTCCGACTTCGCCCGCTCCAGACGGCTTGGAGCGACATCCTCGGCCAACATCGATCTCGAAACATCCAGCGCGACAAACAGGTCGACACCCCGCGTCGAGAGTTTTTCAAAGTAATATCCAAACTGCGGACGCGCCGCGGCGACCAGCAGCAGCCCGATGCCGGCCACTAACAGGCCGCTTTTGAACGATGGTCGAGTACCACCCAGCGCTGGCATCAATCGAGCAACCATTTCTTGATCCACGAACCGCATCGCAGTCAAGACCCTTCGTCGATGCGCATAGACAATCAGCACGGCCAACGCGGGCAGTATCCAAAGTGCCAAGAGAAAGATTGGATGTTCCCAACGCATTTTGCTTGTCCTACGGCAGCGATCGAAATCGTGTCGAACTCAACACAACCTCAAGCATCAACAAAACAATTCCGGGCACGATAAACCACAAGTACAATTCTTTGTATCTTACGTACGGCAACGATTCGGTCACTGTTTTTTCCAGTTGATCGATTTCCTCGTAAACGTTGACCAGTGCCGCGGTGTTCTTCGCGTTAAAATACTCTCCGTCCGTCGTGTCCGCCATCATTTTCAACGTTTGTTCGTCGATGTGAAATGTCGCTTGGACTAGTCGCGGGGGATCTCGCTCTCGACCATAGTCGTCCAGTTGCGGAAACGGCACGGCTCCGGTTGAGCCCACGCCAATCGCATAGATCTTGATGCCGAACGCTTTGGCGGCCTCGGCGGCCTGTTTCGGTTCGACGCTGCCGGCCGTGTTCTCTCCATCGGACAACAGGATGATGACTTTGCTTTTGGCTTTGGCGTCTTTGAGCCGATCGACGGCCAGCGTCACGGCGTCGCCAATCGCAGTGGCGTACTCTTCCTGCAACAAGTGGGCGTTGATGACACGTCCCTGAGAGTTCTCGATCGGCTGTGGAAAATCCACCGTCTCTAGAACGTGAACCAGCGCACCATGGTCGAGCGTCAAAGGTGATTTTGCCTCGGCAAACCCACCGAAAGTAATCAAGCCAATCAAATCGTCCGCGCGCCCATCGAGGCCATCATCACCAACAACAAAATCTTTAAAAACTTTTTTCACCGTTTCGAGCCGATTGGCGCGCTCACCGTGTAATTCGAAATCCAACGACCGCATCGACAGAGATCGATCGATGCACATCTGGATCGCAATGCCCTCGGTCCGCACACGAAATTCTTCGAGTCCACTTTGCGGCCGTGCGATGGCGATCACAATTAGCGCGAGGCCGGTGAACCGCACCCAAGGAAGCAAACGCTTGACACGCGCCGCCAACGTCACGGGCAACGATTTTATTAGTTGGGCGCTGGAGTACAAAACCGCGGAACGCCGCTCCCGGATGACGGACCAAAGAACGGCAGCGAACATAGGAATGATCAGCAGCAGCGCCAATGGATCGTGCAACCGTGTCATGCCGCCACCCCCTGGCTTTCCAATCCGATGAACACTTTGGCCCGCTCGAACGTTTCCTCAATGTCGGCATTTGTGGGTTCGTGAGCAGCAAACTTGACCAAGTCGGCGGATTCGAGAAACAATTTCAATCGCGTCTGTTCGTCGCGCGAAAAAGAGCTGCCGTTGGCGATGTCTCGCAGAAACTCTTCGGTCGTTTGTTCCGGTGCGTGAATTTGTGTTGTGCGCTCGATATAGCGCCGGACAATTCCGGTCAGTTGGACGTAGAACTCCTTGATGTCCGTTTCGCTGAGGTTGGCGCGAATCAACTGCTGCAGTTCGAGGTAAGCCAATTCTTGTGGCGTGTATGTTCTCTCTACGACTGCCTTTCGACGGCGTTTTAACCAGATAGCGATCAAAACAGCCTCGACGATCGTCAGCATCAGGAGGATCCACCAGCCGGCATCTGACGATTGCTGTGGCTTTGGCAATTCGACGGGCCCGGCGATCCCCTCCAGGTCATCAAGCGACGGCAATTCCGATTCAAGAACTGATTTCACTTCGACTTCCAACGCCTCGGTTTCGACGGTGTGTTTTTTGCCGTCGCCGTTGTCGCGATTGTCCGTGAACGCGACGGTGATAGGCGC